>DAIDGS010000014.1 GCA_027459845.1 Vulcanimicrobiota bacterium
CGTGCCACCGGGAATCGGAAGCCGTGAGATCGGAAGCTGCGTAACGCCCGGTAAAAGGGAACACCGACCACCGAAGTGCTCACAGCAAGAAAAAACGCCCGTCACATCGGGCGTTTCATGGTAGCGCCAACGGGAATCGAATTCTCGAAGTGGGGTCCCGGCAGGTCCCGGCCGTTACCAAAAGCCTCGATTTGCAGGGGATTCCGCACTTTTCGCTCCCAAGCGGTCCCGCGCAATTCCGGCCATTTCCGGCCAGTCTGTTAGACGATTGTTAGACAGGGCCGCTGAGGTGTCTTCGTTATCTCCTAAGGTTTTCGGGTGACCCCAAGTCCCCAGACGTCCCTCGTTTCAGCACGACTCCGCAGCCAAATGTGCGCGGCCGACGCCCGTACACCCCACGGCGCTGCGTGACGTTCACTAGTGCCAATGCCTGAGAATTACTAGCTCGCCTCTTCTCTTTGAGCTTCGACGTTCTCGGCTTGCACGATGATCGGCAGCGCGACCTGAGCCGCCGCACGCTGAACCATCTTCTCGGCCACACTGAACCACACTGTTAACGCCGCTTGAAAATTGACCCACCCTGGGGCGATATCGCCGGACTAAATCTGACCCACCTCGGGTTCGGATTTGGCTCCGGGCAGGGTGATTCCCGCCCGCTTACGTTCGCGTAGGCGATAGCTCTCGCCGCTGATCATCGCGACGTGCGCGTGATGCAGCAGCCGGTCGAGCATAGCCGCCGTCATCGTGGCGTCGCTGGCGAAGGTTGTATCCCATTGCGCGAACGGTACGTTGCTCGTGATGATGATCGAGCCGCGCTCGTAGCGCTGCGCGATCGCCTGGAAGAAATGGCTTGCCTCTTCGCGCGAGAACGGGAGGTAGCCGACCTCGTCGATGACGAGCAGTTTCGGTCCCTGAATGCCGCGACGCAAGAACTCCTTAAGGCGCCCTTGCCGGTGCGCGGCGGTCAACTGCAACATCAACTCCGCCGCCGGGACGAATCGAGTCTTGATACCGCTCTGCGTCGCTTTGTAGCCGAGTGCGACGGCGAGATGCGTCTTCCCGACGCCGCTTGGCCCGAGTAGCACGACATTCTCGGCGCGCTCGATGAACGTCAACGTCGAGAGCTCCATGAGCAACGGCTTTGGCGCTCCAGTCGCAAACGCGAAATCGCACTGCTCAAGCGTCTTGATCGTCGGGAAGCCGGCGGTCTTTGTAAGTAGCGTACGACTGCGTTCTTGCCGCTCGCGGTGCTCAACGCGCAGCAGGCGCTCGAAGAACTCCGTGAAGCTCAGCTCGCTGCGGGCTGCCTCGTCGGCAACGTGCGGGAGGTGCGTCGCCATCGTACCCAGCCCAAGGCGATCGCAGAGGTCACTGATCCGTTCCTGATCGATCACCGCGCGATCTCCAACGCGAAGCGATCGTAGGTTGCAAGCGGGTGCTGCAACGACTCGAACGGCACCGGCATCGTCGACGAGGTATCGTGGAGCAGGCGCCGATGGCCGCCGTAGGGTGGCGCTAGGGGCTGCAAACCCTCGCGTTCGAGCTGGAATCGGTCGACGGGCCGCTCCTTGAGCGTTGCATGAACGCGCATTCCGGCGATGTCGCGCAGCCACGGAGCGATTTCGCGATTGCAGAGTGCGACGTCGATCGGCTCAGTCTGTCGACTCTGCAGCGGGTCGATGAACGAGCCGCGCAGGTACCGATGAAATCGCTCAAGCTTGCCCTTGGTCTGCGCTCGGTACGGCGCGCAGAGGTGAATCTGGAAACCGTAGTGCTTGGCGAGATCGTAGAGCTTGTCGTTGAAGCGATGTTTCCCCTCGCCGTAGGCGTTGCGCTCGATCACGATGGTCTTAGGGTTGTCGCAGAGAATGTGCCGCGGCACGCCGCCAAACCAGTGCAGCGCGCGTTCGAGGCACGCGATTAGCGTCTCCGTGCGCTCGTTGTCGGTGAACTCCGCGTAGGCATAACGCGAATAGCCGAGTTCGGCTGTGAAGACCCGTAGCGGCGACGCTCCTCGCCGCACCACGACAAAATCGATTTGCAACTGTTTGCCAAGCGGCGTCTCGAAGCGAACGACCGGTTCGAGCTCGGGACGTGGGCGAATCGTCCGAAGGTACTCTTTAAGTTGCGTGATGCCGCCCGCGTACCCGCGTTCCTGTAGCTCACGCAACAGGACGACGGCCGACAAGCGGATCCGACCCGCGGCGTTCAGGCGCGTGTCGAGATAGCCTTTGTGCGGATCGAGGTTGGTCGGGCGCGGCGCACGCGGGCCGTAGCCCTCGTGGGCCTGGCCGCGCACGACGGCGCGGACGGTGTTGCGCGCCGCGCCGGTCTCCCGGGCGATCTCCCGGATGCTCTTGCCCTGGCGGTGTAGGACATGGATTTCCACCTGATTCTCCTTGGTTAGCATCGCGAACGGATGTTCGCGATCGGGGCAGGTGGGTCAATTTTCAACCGGCGGGGTGGGTCAATTTTACTCCGGCGCTAACACCACACCGCCGACTTCTCCCACTCAGGGACGATCGGGCCATGCAGATACCGCGCGACGTTGCGCTCTTGAGCAAGAGCCTCCAGGGCATCCGAAGTGCTTTGCATACCGTTAATCGCGATCGGAAACTTTGAGAACTCGGCGCGAATCTGAGGGTGACCCATTTTCGGCTCGAGTTCCCCGCCCCACGGTGTCGTCCACAAAAACGCCTTCACTGCGAGCTCCAGCGCGCTAAACAGTGTCTCCACGAGAACCGACCACGATTTCGTTTCGATCGCATGACGCGCAGCTTCAAGAAACTCCCGCGACACGCGCATAATATCACCGCCAATTTGCTTGTTTCGCCGGAAGTCGTATGTGAGTGCCCATCCCTTTCCAAGCAGTATTGCCGTCATGTGCCCCTTGTTCGCGTCCTCGGGTTCGGAAAGAATCAATCCCTCGAACGCTACGATGTCATCGGCGGAAATAGCTTTACCGGGAATCGCGATCTCCGGCTTGACGATGACTTGCCCGAGGGCCTTGACTTCCTCATTGAGACGCACCTCGGCGGGCCCGTCGTCCAGCGTGAAGAGAATCTGTACCGCGCGCAACGGCATAGGCAGGGTCTTAACCAAACCCTCTTTGTGGCGACGCTCGATCTCCGGCTTAACATACAAGTCGATCATGTTGCTGAGGACGCGGTTGTGGAACTCTTGGTCGGCTGCCGTCGGCGCGGGGGTCTCGGACATGTCAGCGGCGACCGCGGTAGCGAGTTCTATTGCCGCCGTAGCGACGACCCGTTGCCGCGCGACGCTTTTGGCCGCTTAGGCTCGACGTGAATCGGTCGCATCGCGTCATCGGTAGCGAAAGCACAGTAGGTGCAATGGTGTCCGGGTTCGCGCCGTCTGAACTATCGTCGGCTCGACGCGTCACTTGCTGCAATTCTCAGGGCAGCGTAAGTTCGAACGGATCAGATACATTTCGGTTACTCCCGAGCCCAGTCGGAGCTATGCCCTGTTGAAGGGCGCCGAAAACTGACCCACTTAGCCCCGGATCGGGCGTCTAAATTTGACCCACCTCGGGTTCGGTTTTGGTTCCGGGCAGCGTGATGCCTGCCCGCTTGCGCTCGCGCAGGCGATAGCTCTCGCCGCTGATCATCGCGACGTGCGCGTGATGCAACAGCCGATCGAGCATCGCCGCCGTCATCGTCGCATCGCCGGCGAACGTCGTATCCCATTGCGCGAACGGCACGTTGCTTGTGATGATGATCGAGCCGCGTTCGTACCGTTGCGCGATCGCCTGGAAGAAATGGCTTGCCTCGTCGCGTGAAAACGGCAAGTAGCCGACTTCATCGATGATGAGGAGCTTCGGCCCCTGGATGCCGCGGCGCAAGAACTCCTTGAGGCGCCCTTGCCGATGCGATGCCGTCAACTGCAACATGAGATCCGCTGCCGAAACGAACCGCGTCTTGATCCCGTTTTGCGTTGCCTTGTACCCGAGCGCAATGGCGAGATGGGTTTTGCCCACGCCACTCGGGCCAAGCAATACAACGTTTTCTGCTCGCTCGATGAACGTGAGCGTCGAGAGTTCGGTGAGCAACGGCTTCGGCGCGCCCGTCACAAAAGCAAAGTCGTACTGCTCGAGCGTCTTGATCGCCGGGAAACCCGCCGTGCGGGTCAGCAGTGTGCGGCTACGCTCTTGCCGTTCCCGATGTTCGACCTGGAGGAGCTTATCGAAGAACTCGGTGAAGCTCAGCTCGTTGCGTGCAGCCTCGTCGGCAACATGCGGGAGATGCGTCGCCATCGACCCGAGTCCGAGTCGTTCGCAGAGGTCGTTGATGCGTTCCATTTGGATCATCGTGCAATCTCCAGAGCCAGGCGCTCGTACGTCGCGAGCGGATGCTGGAGCGATTCGAACGGCACCGGCATCGTCGAGGAGGTCGCGAACCGCAGGCGGCGGTGCCCGCCGTATGGCGGCGTCAATGGTTGCAAATGCTCGCGTTCGGCCTGGAAGCGATCGACGGGCCGTTCTTTGAGCGTCGCATGGACGCGCGCATTTGCAACCTCGCGCAGCCATGGCTGCACCTCGCGGTTGCAAAGGGCGACGTCAACGGATTCTTGGTGCAAGCTCTGCAGCGGGTTGATCAACGACGAGCGGACATACCGATGGAAGCGCTCGACCTTCCCTTTCGTCTGCGCTCGATATGGCGCGCAGAGGTGAATCTGGAATCCGTAGTGCTTGGCGAGGTCGTAGAGCTTGTCGTTGTAGCGATGACGGCCATCGCCGTACGCGTTCCGCTCGATCACGATCGTCTTGGGGTTATCGCAGAGTATGTGCCGTGGCACGCCGCCAAAGTAGTGCAGCGCGCGTTCGAGGCAGGCAATCAACGTTTCCGTCCGTTCGTTGTCGGTGAACTCCGCGTATGCGTAGCGCGAGTAGCCTAGCTCAGCGGTGAATACACGCAGCGGTGACGGACCACGTCGCACGACGACAAAATCGATCTGCAACTGCTTGCCGGGCGGCGTCTCAAAACGAACGACGGGTTCCGGTTGCGGGCGTGGGCGAATCGTCGCCAGGAAACGCCGGATGGCGTAGATGCTGCCACTATATCCCTGTTGGGCGATCTCGCGATGGAGCACCGTCGCGTCAAGACGGATAGGGCCAGCCTGTTCGAGGCGAGACCGGAGATGGTCTTTGTAGGGGTCGAGGATACTCGGCATTGGCCGGCGTGGGCCATACTGCTCGTCGGCCTGCCCGCGCAGCACTGCGCGAACGGTGTTCCGCGAGGCGCCGGTTTCCCGCGCGATCTCCCGGATGCTCTTGCCCTGTCGGCGTAGGACGTGGATTTCCACCTGATTCTCCTTGGTTAGCATCGCGAACGAATGTTCGCGATCGGGTCAGGTGGGTCAATTTTCAAAGCCCGGGGTGGGTCAATTTTCGAAGCCCGCTAACATGCCCTAACCGCTAGCCCTCCTTGACGGGCCGTCGGGAGCATTATATCAGGTGCCCCGGGCTGAAATTCGCGACCGGCGCCGGCTACAGGTGTTAGGCTGGGAATCGGCCTAGTGCCGATTCCCAGCCCTCGCCGCCTCAGAACAAAGGCAGCGCTAGCAGATTATCCGACCAGCGACCGTCCGCGAACGTCTGCACGTACTTTGCCCAGCCGTTCGAGTTCACATGAACCCACTGGCCCGGCTTCTGAGGGCTGCGATCGGGGCACCACACCGAGTGATCCCCGGTCTTTTCAATGAACGCGACCATTTCCGCACGGGTGCTAACCCCCGTGGCGCCATTGGCCTCGTTCACCCACTGGAGTTGAGCGATGTGCTCGTGGGCACGGCCGCTAGGCTCCATACGGCGAGCCGTTACCTTGATTGCCATAACCAAACCATTCTCGTGGCCGAAGCCACGCTAGGATTGGTCCGGACTCAGCAGGAAGCTGATATTTGCGACAGGCGCCCTGGCTCAGCCCGGACCGTTTGTTAGAAGGAGGGGGGCCGTTACAGCGGCCGCCCTCCTTCTGTTTTTTGGATGTGACCGGAGAGCTCTCCTGCTGTTTTATAGGAGCTCGCTGTGATTCTTAATCAGAGCTCTCGACAGCCTACTCCGGAGCTGTTATTCTGGCTTCGTGAGCTCAAGAGGCGCCAGGCTGAGCGGTACCGCTCTCCCCTGGCCGCTTATCATCCGAGCTCCGGAAAGAAAGGTAATGAAAGTCTCATTTCCAGCCATGCGCGGTGAAATCGGGCAGCGGACATACTACTCGTGCCTGATGAAGCTGAATGCCATCCCTAAGATGTTCACGTTCAGGGATTGGGCAGAGTTTACGCCGGAAGATCGCGAGCAGCGGATCCTCAACAAGAACCGGGTACCGGAAATTGCGAAGTACATCCTCGACAATGAAGAGGGCTACATCTTCGCATCCATTACCGCGTCCTACAAATGCCCCGTAGAATTCAGGCCAACATCGAAGGATTCCGATCTTGGAACTCTCGAGATGGAGTTTGAGTCGGCAAATTTCGTAATCAATGACGGTCAGCATCGCTGCGCGGCGATTGCCCAAGCCGTACAGGCGAACCCCGCAGTTGGAGAGGAATCGATCTCTGTGCTCCTATTCCCATATGAGAACCGCGATCGCGTCCAACAAATGTTCAGCGACCTAAACCGGAACGTCGCTAAAACATCGAAATCGCTGGACATTCTCTTCGATCATCGCGATCCGATGGCGCAAGTAACGCAGCGCGTGTGCGAGCAGGTCGACGCCTTCAAGGATATGGTCGAGAAGGATGCCGTTTCGCTACCGGTGCGCTCTCGCAAGCTTTTCAGCTTGGCTGCCATGTATGATGCCAATAACGAGCTACTTAAGGCGACTCGTGATGCCGAGGACTCTACTGTCGGCGCAATGGTCAGTGTCGCGGTTGACTACTGGCTGACGGTTTCCAAGATGATACCCGATTGGGCCGCCGTGAAGCGAGGGGACATCAAGTCGATGGAGCTTCGTCAAGAGAAAATCTCTTCACATGCCGTTGTGATGCGAGCGCTCGGCGCTGCTGGCGCCGAACTTATGGCCGCTCGACCGTACGATTGGAAGGACGAGCTGCAGAAGATTCGGGCGATAGATTGGTCTAAGAAAAATCCCGATTGGGAAAACGTGTGCATCATAGCGAACTCCGTCGTCTCGAACCGCCAGGCTCGGATGGCGACGAAAGCATACATAAAGCGTCAGCTCGGTCTCTCTCTGACAGAAGGCGAAGAGCGCGCTCTGCAAACCGGCGCTCAGGCGGAGGCAGCCGCTGCGGCGGCGGCAACTGCAGCGGGCTAACCCCAAGGAGAGACGGCAATCTCGAAATGCCGACGCGCGAAAGTCAATGCGAATAACTATCAACAATCTAACCCACAATTAACAAAGAACTTCGCGCTGGGTTGCCAGCGCGAAGTTCTTGATTTACCGCGCTGAACGTGCGTTTCGCTGACGGCGGCAGCGATATTCTTGCTCACATTCTGGCGGTCGACTTTGCGTTCCGAATTACACAAGCCTGGTCATAGCAAATCAAGAATCTGCGACCTAGAATGAGGCTGGTAGGGATGCCTCACGC
Source organism: Vulcanimicrobiota bacterium (assembly GCA_027459845.1). Lineage (GTDB taxonomy): Bacteria > Vulcanimicrobiota > Vulcanimicrobiia > Vulcanimicrobiales > Vulcanimicrobiaceae > DAIDGS01. The sequence continues at coordinate 7,561 of DAIDGS010000014.1, forward strand.
GCCGGTAGGAACGCTGACCATCACCGTTTGCCATTCTCCGTCACCCTGATCCAACGGAACGTGCTGGCGGAGGTCTTCAGCACTGTGCACGATTGGCTCCGAGCGACCGTCCAGTATCCATAGATGCAATGCATACGCGCCGAATCCCGACGCGCACGTCCATTCATTCCGAGTCAGATAGAAAGCGCGTTCGTCTTTCCGCTTAACAGCCTTAACTTCAATCTTAAGCGGAGTTAGATCATCGCGCGATACAACTGAAAGGATGTCATAGCCAGCTAGATTCGAATCTACAGCCTTCCAAACTGGCGTGCGGCCCGTGCGCGCAACCTCCCACTCAATACTTAGGGTTTCCCCTTCGCGTCCGATTTGAAGGAGCGCGTCACCATTGCGCCCGCGCGACAACGCGGCAGCGCGGTCCCAAAAAGCCACCACTTCGCGGTCATATCCGGTGCTTAATCGGGCCTCCCGAAAGCACTGGTTGACGTCATCGGATACAAACCGCAGCATCTCGTCGCGTCCATAGGGGATTCGGCCGCTCCACGTTGGCTTAGTCAATTCGATGAAGTCCATCAGTTGGACCCGAAGCGCCGCGGGCTCATCATGAGCGCTAAGTATCTTCAGGCCACGCTCGGTGAGACTTAGGCGCCCGTCCTCCGCGAATTCCAGCCAGTTGCAGACCTGCATCATCTCGAGTACTGCAGCGATCGGCGCAGCATCGTAACGCGCGCAAAAAGCCTTCCGAACCTCGCGAAGATAGAACGCGCGAGAATGGCACAACGAAATAAACTTTTGGCAATCGTAAAGAACCCCAACCGACAGATTCACGCAGGCGACTCCTCGCCGGTCCCTTCGCCAAGGACGTCCCTAAGGTCGGCCTCGCTGATATCGTAATCGTCATCGGGGTCTTCGTAGGTCGCATCGATTCTTAGGCTGGCATCATCTAGAACTCTCGCCATAACAGCGACTTTTCGAGTGAGACTCCGATTAACATCATCATCGATCGTGTCTGGCGCGATCAATATCTCGACGAACTTCGGCTCGTCGGACCCGATGCGGTGTATCCGATCCTCGGATTGGAGAAATTGTGCGGCGTTAAAGTTCCGGTCCACGTAAATGGCGTGATGGCACACGCGGTGCAGGCTGATGGCTTCGCCGGCTGCAGCTGGATTCGCAACCAAGACAAAGCGATGGGGATTTTCGTGAAACTGTTTAATTCTGCGCTCGCGGGTATCGTCATCCTCCGATCCGACGGATACCTCGCCATGGATGTACTCTGCACCAAGATCCTGCAGGCGATCAGCGATGATCTCCACGTTGGCAACAAATGACGACCAAATAATGCACTTCTGATTAGCGGCGGCAAGTTGTCGCGCTCGCTTCACAGCATAATCGATTTTCCTTGAGTCGTCTTGTAGTAGTACGTCGCGCAAGGCATCCGCTTCTGTCGACTGTATATCGGGGATCAACAACGCCGGGTTAGACACAAACTTTAGGAGCCGGAGCGCGCTCTTACCAAGCTGTCGAATGGCGAAACGGTCGCGACGGCTGAGAACCGCGCGGATCTCGTCCTTGAGGCTTTTGGATAGGGCATCGTAAAGCTGGCGTTGCCCGGGAGTTAAGGGAATCGGAGTCGACGTTCGGGTCAGCGGAGGTAGCGGCAGTTCTCCCTTTGTGGAACGAACAAAAATCGGCTGAATCAGCTGAGTGACATTTTGCTCATCTATGTCCTCCTCATGATGAAGGAATTGCATTTGAGCGACGAGGTCCGATACCGAATTTGGGAGCGGTGTCCCTGATAGTACAAGCTTGTATGCTGGGAGATGCGCGACACTCAAAACGGCATTACCCCAGGCCCCGTCCTCGCCACGCTTGATCTTGTGGCTTTCATCAAGAAACACGAAAGTATTGTGCCGCGCAATGTAAGCAGAGACCAAACGGTGAGCCCCATCCTGGGTAAATTTGTGATAGCTTATGAGCGCTATATCTGGCTCAGATGTGAGCGTGTCCTGAATTACCTGCGGACTCCCGACGAGGCGAGCGACGCGGAGCGCTCCGACTCCAAAACAGAGCTCAACCTGCTCTTCCCAAGGCGCAAAAGCGTTAGGAGGAGATATGACGACTACGCGATCTCTCGGATTACGTTTCGCAGCAAAGAATGCGAGGGCTTCGGTGGTCTTGCCAGCACCAGGTACCGAAAAGTCTGCGGCCGATGAATAACGGATGAGACGCAACACATTGCGTATCTGCAGCGGGTTCAGCCTGCGAACAAACCCGGCTTTCCGGAGAGTCGCGTCAAGGTCCTCAGGGGCGATCGGAGTAACGGCCTCGCCTGCGAGCTCGCGGCGAGACGATTGCCCGCTTCGTAGGACAGCAACGGTTGCTTCGTCCGGCGCAAACTTAATGGAGTCCTTATAAAATCGAAAGGTCGAGGCAAGGCGAAACAGCGCCCAGACGGGGATGGACACAGCGAGAAGATTCTCATTACGGGTGTCATCCGTAATTTCATTGCAAGCCCCCCAGATCGCCATCCACGCGGGTGATTGAGCATCTGTCGAAAGGCGCACGCGGCTTTCGGCCGGATCATAGATGGCGCGGATTACTGTTTCGACGACAGCCACTCCCGGATTTTAGCAGCGTTTTCATCAATGGACGCGAGCTGTTGCGCAACCCCGCTCGTACTCGACGTATCGCGTATTCCATTAATGGCGGCCGCGAGCAGCGTAACTGCCTTGCGAACCTGCTCAAGAACGTAAGTCTGCGTTTTTTCATCGCTCTTGATAAAATCTTGTTCTTTGACGACTTTTTGAACGACATCGCGGACCTCTTGCTCGTTCTTTGGGTTCTTGAGGTAACTGACTAACGGCGCTTTATCAATAGTGGGCGCAGGCCCGAAAAGTTCATCAATCACGTTTTCGCCGTTAGCGGCCTTATTAGCTTCGCTTTCGGGTAAAGGAATCGGAATATCCAGCTTGATATCGTCAAGGTAGTCAGCGACCTTCGGCAGGATGCGATAGTTGCTACCCTTGGGGTCGCGCATTTCTGCAAAGCACAAATAGGTAAAAGCTTCTCGGTCCGCTTCATCCTTGAATTTTGCGCGCCCCTTCACTAGTGACTCAAAAGCGTAGCGACTGTCGCCGCCGCCAGCCTTATTCGCACTTAGACGACTATAACGCTGAGGAGCACCGATGTAATTCAAGTACGCTTCAGCGAGACGGAGCATCTCTAGTGCGGCAATAATGTCTCTTTTCGAAACCTCTTCCATTGCCGCTACCTCATCCAGCGCGGTGTCTTCGTTAGCATCGAAACTTTCAAGACGCTCGCGATATTTTACAGCATCGGCGTACCAGGGATAATCGGCGCGGAGATCTTGCTCTCGCTGTAGGCGGGACTCTAGGCGATCAAGATCCTTTTCGTCGCCACTAGGCAAAATCACGACCTGGATATTTGCGAACCGTTCAAACGCCTTAGGGGCTTCCTTAAACAGGGTTCTCATAGTACAGAGTCGACGATTTCCATTAAGTACGAACCCGTCGTGCGTAAGGATCAGAGGCTCTTCCTGGCTATGATCGCGAAAGTATTGCAACAAGCCCTTCTCGTCAATAAGCGTTGAGAGTATCTGATGCTGAGCTCTCTGTGCAGACTCCGACTCTCGGTCGCCACGGAAGAGGTCTTGGTTGACTCCCGGGTTTTGAGCTAAGTATTCCAACTGCGCGGCTTCCGTGCGCCCATTATTAAGTCGATACATCGGAAGCTCGATCGAAACCGTCCTGACTGGCAGGTACTGCAGTGTGCCCTGAAATGTGACGGGGTATGTTGGCCCTATTGCTTCGCGACGGATTTCTTCGATTTTCTTCAATCGAAGCGGCTGTTCAAAACCAAATTTCACTATGCAATTACCTCGAGACCAAACACCAGCGTTGGCACAGTGATAACCTCCGTGAATATCTCAAGTTCTCTAGTAAGTCGATCAAAGTTCGCGAGGTTTTGACCAAGCTCGCGTGCACTCGCATTCGAGTACACGAGAATTATGGAACCTGTGATTTTTTTGCGCGCGAACAGAAGCTGTAATTTGAGGAGATCGGCATACATACGGCCCATGTTTCCGGTCTGAAAGCAGAGGCCGACGCCATCGCGCACCCCCGTGATCGTCATGCCAGACTTCGGATCGAGCTTTGTCTCGTCGGGCCAGCCATCGCGATGAAGGCCATCTAGAATCCGCGCACGCACTTTCGGCGTGCTGCGCTCACGCTTCGTAATTTCTGTCGAGGCAATTACTTGCCTGACCGACTCGACACTAGGGGCGCTGAGGGCTGCTACGGCTCCCCGATGCTCGTACTGCGCGGAGTCCATATTAGGACTTCCATTCCGCAGGCACGATCGCCAGTGTCGACCGCTCGTGGTCGTAGAGGGGCTTAGCGTGTGAACGAAACGGCACGTCGCCCGCGATGGTGCTTTCCAATCGATCTCGCGCGATATCCACATAGTCGGCGTCCATTTCGCACCCCCAAAAACGGCGATCGTGCAGCAGTGCCGCGACGCCGGCCGACCCGACTCCGGCAAAGGGGTCGAAAACGAGATCGCCCGGCTTTGACAAGGCCAAGATCAGCCGCTCTACGAGACCGACCGGGAACTGACATGGATGTCCGGTTTTCTCGGGGTGGTTCGACTTGACGTTAGGAATGTTACGCCATACGTCGTCGATCTCCATCAGCGGGAACTCCCAAACATCCTCGGGATTCTTGCCAAGGGGATTACAAGAAAGCATTCCCTGCTTTGGGCCGCGAAAGTGTCGCTTCCCGGGGTATTTGGCAGGCACGCGAACAGCATCGAGATTGAACTCATATTCATCGCTCTTCGTGTACCACAAAACAACTTCGTAACGCCCACTGAACCGGCGCTTCGTGTGTAGACCGTGCCCGAATGTCCAGATGATTCTGTTGCGAAGCTTGAGGCCGAGGCCTTTCAGTATAGGGTGGAAGAGAATGTCGAGCGGCAAGATTTCATTATCCGAAACATAGTTGCCGACTTGCCAGCACAGGCTGCCTCTGGGAGAAAGGCGCTCAATGATTTTTTTGAGCACGCGCGCCTGCCACGCCTCGTATTGCTCCAAGGCAGTCTTTCGCTCGTACGGCTTCCCAATATTATAGGGCGGCGAGCTCACTATCAGGTCGAACAACGCACTGGATGGCAGGCGGTCGAGGAACGCCTCAGCATCGCCTTGCCATAACATATTGGCAGAAAGTTTCCTTGGCATCGTCTGAGCAACGACAATTCTTGGGGTAGGGCGTTTACCGAGCATGTTCTCCGTTATGCCGTATCGTGGCAAAGATCCTGTCCAAGCAGCAAACCAAAGAGGGGCCTGGGGCACCTTTACGCCGTCTCCGCTGCCCCCTTTCCGGATGCCGAGCATGAAATGGTATTCTCAGCGGCCGGCCGGACGCCCCTATATCAAAGGCCTGCTGGGACCTTTGGCCCAGCACAGCCTTAGCCATTCGCTTGGCGTTCGAAGGTTTGGAGCTGTTCGACGACCCAGTCGAAGGTGGGCGGATCGGTCAGGAACATCTCTTGCATGCTCCGATAGTCACTAGCAAGTTCGCGGAGTTTCTGGTTATTGGGCACGACAATGAGGGTTCCAGGCTTCGCGAGGTCGTAATGCGCCCACGCCACGTGGTAGTAGACGTCCTTGAAGACGCGGACGTTCTCAAGCATCGAAAAGTCACGGGCAGCAGACTTACCGATTTGCGTCTGAAGCATCGCCGCAACGTCAGAGTAGTGCCGAGAAAAGAAGCGGCTCGTCGTTTCCCGGAAACTCTCAGCATGAAGCGCCGTAACCTTTTCCCAAAACGTCCTGTCCGGCGAAAGCACGCTACACACGATCTGCGGGCATTCAAGAAGCATTGGAATCTCAGCCACGTAAGGTGAGACGCTTCGAAGGTCCGAAGGCGCGGTCCGTGCGCGCCAACCAAGTTCGATCTTCACCATGCTTCGAATGTATGAGTGCTCGCGCTCAGGCGTGGTTTTTGGGTATCGAAACAGTATCGAGTTTCGATCGCTCGTATCGAGAGCCACAGTCCATCCTTTGATGGAACCAAGCCTCGCGACAAACTGCGCTCGCAGCGTATCCAAGAGGCGATTTTCGATATAGGCAGCGCAGGCTTCATCGAGTATGCGCATACGGTCTGCTCGCTTTGTCTTGCTAATACCGGGCTCTTCGGGGTCCGCCAAACCCTGCGCAATGAAAAATCCGGGATCGGTTACGAGGTCAATATCCTCTGAAAATCGCTCGATTAATCCGTATGCTTTAGAGAGCGACGTTCCGCCTTTGAACGTCATCGTTGCGTTTCCAGGTGGAAGTTCGAAAAGAGACTTCAGAGCCCAGCAAACCCAGAAGTCTTTTTCCACAATCGTAAAGTCGACATTCATTTGGGTCGCCCGCTCCTGAATGATATCGCGACGATCGGACGTAGGCAATCGCGCGAAGTTATCCATGCGCCTCACCGGAGATGGCCAGAATCTTATCGATCACTGGGAGCATCCACGATGGTGCGCGACGCGCACGCTTCCGCAAATTCGTTCGAAGGTTGTGCTCTTGCACGAACGCTCGTAACTTGGCGATCTCAACATCGGTAACGTGCGCCCTGCCGATTGCTTGAAGCGCGTCGATCACGAGCTCCGCCGGATCATCCGCTTTACCGGCAAGAGAGCGTGGGCCGGCCGTGCGCAATCGGATACGCTGTCCGCCGATGTTCAGTTCGCGCGGAAACAGGTTCGTACGATAAACGGGGCGGGCGACCACCTGCGTGGTTAAGCCCAATCTGTTCGCAGCGTCGGCCTCGGGCCGCTCAATGGTGGCTCCCGTCTTACGTTCATGGGCGGCGATGATCGCCTCGGGCGTCGGGCTGAGAACTCCGATGCGCGGGTTGGTCTTGGGAACGTCGTAGTATCCCTTCGACAGACGTCGAACCGACCCACTTGCGGCCATGCGCCGCAGGGTCTCTCGGACAGCCCGATCGGAACCGAGCCGCGCATGCACAAGCTCAGCGGGAGTGAAGACCGTCCCCGGCTGGAGCCGCCGGACATACTGCCGGACCGCTGCAGCCACCGTTTTACTCGGCATTTGTGGCATTATACTATAGAAACACGCCACAAGACAAGTCCATAAATTTTGGCGACCACCTGCCGCAACTTAGGCCAAAAGCATAAATTCTGGCTGACGGCCGGCAACATTCAAGTGTGACCGTCATCGCCCGCGGTATAGGCCCTGGCCTTGCGACATCTCCTCTGCCTGCGAGAACTCGCCGCCCATGGCCCGCTCCATCCTGACCGTCTGCTCGTGCGCTTCCGTCCGGTTGACGGACGGCCGGACATAATCGCGCCGTTCCTCTCGCTCTTGAAGCCAATCACCGAAGGGCTGCGGGCGCAGATCGCGGTAGGCGGCCGTCACGGCGATACGCATCGCGCGCAGCGCGTCCCGACCGGCAACCAACCGGTCCTCCATCGATAGCCCCGACTCCGCGATCTCGCGTTTGCGTTCCTGATAGGCTTCACGAGCCTGGTCGACGCGATCGAACTGCAGCGCTCGTAGCGGCTCGACGACGTCCGCTTCATAGACGCGGCGAAGTGGTAGCGCCTCGCGTTGCGCCTCTATGTTTTGCACGCGGATCGTTTGCTTACCGCCGGTTCGCTCCAGCAGTTCGTCGTATGTTCTCGTCGTCGTCTTCAGCGATATCCGCTCGGCGATGTGCTCCGCCAGCTCCTGCGCATCACGAAACGCAGAGCGCGGAACGACGATGTCCAGTTCTCGGCGCGATCGGCTTGCAGCGACGAACAGCAACTCGGCCGACGCGCTGCGATCGATCAGCGCAACGGCAGCATCGACGCTGGCTCCTTGTGATTTGTGAACGGTGCACGCGTTCGCGTAATCGAACGCACGATACGCCTTCGGCGAGAACGTCACCGTCTGCTCGTTCTTGCCATCGAGCTGCACGGTAATTCGATTCAGCTTCGCCTCAAGCACGGTCCCGCGGTCGCCGTTGCGGACGCCAAGACCATTACGGCCGAGACTGTTCTCCAAGAACATCAATCGATCTCCCGGCGCGAATTCCCTGAGGCCGCCATCCGTCGCATATCGCAGCCCCTTCCCCTCGCGTCCGTCTCGCCGCCGATACTCTTCCGAGAGATGGCGAACGCTGTCTTTATCAGAGGCGAGGGTCAATGTATCGAGGCCAATACTGCGGCGCGCCTGGGAGCATCCGATAGCTGCATCGATCGCAGCATCGCGATCATCGGACCACGTGATCGCGCCATGATCTTCTAAGATTCGAAGTGCAGCACCGATCTTAGCGAGACGCGCGTTCTCATCACGCTCGGCGATCGCATCGGCGAGTTGCATCACCGCTTCACTATGCCATCCACGTTCCTGGCGTTGGATATCGCGAAGCTCGCAGTACGTCCCCACGTTCCGTGCCGCCTCTCTGACGATTCGAAATGAGGCTCCAAAATCGATCGGCTGCAATTGGCGTACATCGCCAATCTCCACCACAATACTTCCGCGCGCGCGCGCCAGTTCCAAAATCTTGCCGTTCGCGCGCGAGTCAACCATCGCAGCCTCGTCGACGACGACGATACCGTTGCGCGGGCTTACCGGGTTGTTGCCTTCCTCAAGTATCCGCGCTCGTGCAGTATTGACGCACCGAAATCCGGCCTCGCTTTCGAGACATTCCGCGGCGGCCTGCGAAAGCGTGAGTCCGACCACTTCGCGGTCCAGTTGCTCTCCCAGCACACGCACCGCACCTTGGATCGTCGTCTTGCCTACTCCCGGCAACCCTTCGATAGCGACGAGCGAAGCGCGAGAGATCAGCTGCAGAGCTGCACGCTGCTCGTCCGACAAACGAAAGGCATGCCCACGACGCGCGATTTCTTGCTGCTCGTAGGACCGGATCGCGGCATCGATTTCAGACGGCATAATACCCGAGGCGGTCACTGCCAGGCGACGAGCATCAGCATCCAAGGCATCTTCGATCGCCACGATCTCCGTCGTCGTCATCAGCGGCTGCATCGGATCGGCGGACAGCACCCGCACGTCATCCGCGCGAACTACTAGATCTCCTAGACGTTCGATCTCATCGGGGTCAGATATCCGGGCAGCAAGCCATTGATCGATGTCCTCGCGCGTGAACGTACTACTTTGGATAGTTACAGCGGTGAGGACCGTTGCGGTGTTGCGCTCGACCTGCTCGATAGCGGCTTGCTCCGATCGCTCGGCGTCTTGAAATACCGGGAGATCCCGCAGCCGTTCTTGCAGCGCGGACGGTAGCTCAGCGACAACGCCGGCGACCTTCTTGTGATCCCGTTCAACGGTTTCTTCTGCCTCATGCTTCGCGCGCAACTCCGCAAGCTGTTCATCAGCTTCACCACCATCAAACCCGTCGGCAAGCAGCGCGGCGCGCGCGGCGCGGCGCTCTTGTTCATGCGCGGCGCGCATTGCACCCACGCCAACATCTCTGACGACTACCACGCCATCTTGCCCTGCCGAAAGCTCGCAGCCGTATCGTGCCGCAACGGCGTGCAGAGTCGCCCAGGATTCTGCGATGCCGCGCTGCCGGTCGAGGTCGAGCGCGGTCAGCAGGCGCGGCCCCAATGTCGCATCGACATAACGATCGAAGGCACCGTCGCGCTCGCGATACCCCTCGAACGACCGACGTTCTTGGCGTGTGAGACGCTCGTCGCGACGTCCCGCACGCCATGCTGCAAGTTCGAATTTATCGGCCCAGCTTACATGAGCGGTGGAAAGCCCGGCATCTTGGACAACGGCGAGGCCACGATCGTGGGCGAGACCGTTGGCGAGCTCGACTTCGCGTTCGGCCCATGCCATCTTCCGGTGAAGCCCCGTGCGATCGAAGGCAAGTACCGTTCCCGGGTCCACGGCGCCGACCGCGCAATGGACGTGCAGATTGTCGGTGTCTCGATGAACGACCGCCACACTCCGATGGTGGCCAAGACCGAGCTTCTCAATGACTTGCCTAACGTATGCGTGCGCCTGTTCATCGGTCAGCATGCCGCTTTCGCGTTCGTTCCACGACCAGACGAAATGCATCGCACTCGATCGAATGCCGGGGTTCCGCGCTCCGTCTGCATCGATCTCTAAACTCGCGGTCGAGAACGAAGCGCAGTTCCGCACGAGTATGGATGAGGGCCGCGTACCGTAGCCTGCCTCTGGTCTCCATACAGCGCCTACACCAAGATCGGGGCGCTCCTCTGATTCAGCATAGACGCCGTCGAGTGCGTCGGCAATCTCTTGACGCGTTGCGCCCTTCTCGCTGATCGCGTAGCCAACGAGATACTCGATCAAGCCAGAGGCCGCGCCGCCCTTTGCAGGCGCCGCGCAGAGCTTACCGACCATCAGCCGATCCAACCGCCGGCGCGCCGCCTATCACCCGAGCGTACCTCTTCGGCGTGCGGAGCCACTAGCGGGCGCATCGCTTCCGCGACAATGCGCCTCGCCGACTCAAGTTCCGTAGCCGCCCGCTCATGATCGCCCGCAGCAGCGGCGTGCTGCGCGCGGGAGATCCGATACGAAAGCTGCGCGTGCGGCTGCGCTATCTCCGCAGATGTCGTCGCGAACGCTCGACTCGGTTGAACAAGTGCGATGCTAACGTATTCCGCCATCGAGACGCCGGCCAGCGCGGCGCGCTCGCGCAGCGCTTCGCGCACGCGAGGCTCTACGTCGAGCGATAGCACGACGCGGCCGCCGTGCCGTTGCGCTTTCGACTCTCGTTTGCCCTTGGGCACCATCCTGCATCCTTATTTGATGTCGTTGTGAATGCACTCCGCACGTCTTGTTGCGTGCCGGTTACTGCGATGGCGCGGATTATCGCACAGCATCAAGCAAAGATGGGTCCGATGAGCGTGCGCTCGGTGAGAGTAATCCAGCGAGTACACATAATGCGGGACTCAATCGGTTCTGCAAATCCGCTAAACTATCGCCACTACGCACCTTCTGACTGAGGTACACGGTGACAGCATCGTCTATAAAGAACGAGACGCCGAGGCTGCGGCTGTGTTCGAACAGCTCGCCAGCTAAGGCGTCTCGTTAGATTCTGTTAGACGATTGTTAGACGGAGGGTCCAACAATCGTCTCAATCAGCGGAATCCCCTGAAAAATCGAGGGTCCAAGTGGTAGCGCCAACGGGAATCGAACCCGTCTTTCCGCCTTGAAAGGGCGATGTCCTAACCGATAGACGATGGCGCCACGGGGGCGAGGCCCAGGCTAACCGAGGCAGACCCCGCCTGTCAACGTCCCATGACGCTGGCCTTCGCCCGGCGAAGTAGCTTCTCCGGCCGGACAGCCGAAGGGAGAGTGGATCGTGATCATCGTGACCTCGGAGAACGTGGCCGGCTACCGCGTCGTCAAGACGCTCGGGCAGGTCTTTGGGCTGGTGGTGCGCAGCCGCGGGCTGGGTGGCAATATCATGGCCGGGCTGCGGTCGTTGGCCGGCGGCGAGATCACCGAGTACACCACGATGCTCGAGGAGGCGCGCCGGCACGCCACCGACCGCATGGTGCAGAACGCCACCGCCATGGGCGCCAATGGCGTGCTGATGATGCGCTTCGATAGCTCCGAGCTCGGTCAGACCATGAGCGAGATCGTCGCCTACGGCACCGCCGTCGTCCTCGAACCCTTGGCCTAACGGAGTCGGCCGACACGCTTCGCGCATTCGTCGTTACGCTTGGTGCACTGGCGATCGCCGCCGGCGCCGCGATCGTGGTCTTCGCCGTCAGCGCGTGGCCGGCGGCGCTCGAACTCGGTGTGCTGGGCGTCATCCTCGTGCTTGGTGCGTTCTTCGAGGGGCGCTATCGCGGCCGGCGCAGCGCCATCGGTGCCGACTGGCAGACCACCGGCGAGCGGTTCGTCGATCCGACGTCGGGAAGACTCACCGAAGTACGTTGGAACGCGAAGACGGGCGAGCGCGCGTACATCGAGGTCGATTGAGTCGCGCACGCGTGGGCCTGGCAGGATTCGAACCTGCGCGCAACCAGTTATGAGCCGGCCGCTCTACCGCTGAGCTACAGGCCCCGGCGCGGTGCCATTTTCGGGTCGCGGCCCTACCCGCCCCCCGTCTTAGCCGCGTAGTGCGGCGAAAGCAGCCGGTCCGGGGTAACGCGCGACCTCGCCTAACTGCTCCTCGATCGCCATCAGACGATTGTACTTGGCGATGCGGTCGCTGCGCGAGAGCGACCCGGTCTTGATCTGACCGGCGCCGGTCGCGACCGCGATGTCGGCGATCGTCGAATCTTCGGTCTCGCCGGAGCGATGCGAGATCACGGTCGTGTAGCCCGCGCGCTGCGCCATTGCGATCGTGTCGAGCGTTTCGCTCAGCGTGCCGATCTGATTGACCTTCACGAGAATCGAGTTGGCTATCCCTTCGTCGATGCCGCGCGCCAAGAAGGCGACGTTGGTCACGAACAAGTCGTCGCCCACGAGTTGCACGCGCGTGCCGAGCGCTTCGGTGAGCGCGCGCCATCCGGCCCAGTCGTCTTCGGCGAGGCCGTCTTCGATCGAAACGATCGGATACGCATCGCACAGCTCGCGATAGAGAGCGACCATCTCGGCCGCCGTAAGGCCGCGATCCTTCGAGAGCGCGTAGTACTTGCCGTCTTGATGGAACTCGCTCGATGCCGGGTCAAGCGCGATCGCGACGTCGTCGCCGGGCCGATAGCCGGCGGTGCGAATCGCCTCGACGATCAGATCGAGCGCCTGTTGCGGCGTCTCGAGCGGCGGCGCGTAGCCGCCTTCGTCGCCGACCTGCGTCGGCAATCCGCGCGCGTGCAGCAGCCGTCCGAGTGCGTGGAATACCTCGGCGCCCCAGCGGACCGCCTCGCGCTCGTTGGGCGCACCGAGCGGCACGATCATGCACTCTTGAAACTGCAGCGCGCCGTCGGCGTGCTTGCCGCCGTTGACGACGTTCATCATCGGCACCGGCAGCGTCGCGGCCGACGGTCCGCCCAGGTAGCGGAAGAGCGGCAGCGAGAGGCTCACCGCCGCCGACCGCGCGACCGCCAGCGACACGCCGAGCAGCGCGTTGGCGCCGAGCCGGCTCTTGTTCTCGGTGGCGTCCAGCTCCACGAGCCGCTGGTCGATCTCGCGCTGCGCCGTTGCGTCGAGCCCTTCGAGCGCCGGGCCGAGCGTCTCGTTGACCGCCGCGACCGCGTGCAGCACGCCCTTGCCGCCGTAGCGCGCGGCGTCGCCGTCGCGGAGTTCGACCGCTTCGTGCGCGCCGGTCGATGCGCCCGAAGGCACCATCGCTTCCTCCACCGCGCCAAAGCTGGTCGCGACGCTGACCGCGACCGTGGGATTGCCGCGCGAGTCCAAGATCTCGCGCGCGTGCACGCCCTCGATCAGCGGGCGGCCGCCGCCGCGCAGCAGCTCGATCGACACGTTCCTACTCCTTGATCCAGCGCTCGAGATCGTGCTTGCGCGACACGTGCTCGCTCGGATCGAAGAAGATCGCGAGTTCGCGCTTGGCACTGGCGATGCTATCGCTGCCGTGCACGAGGTTGCGCCCGATCGTCTGCGCGAGATCCGCACGAATCGATCCAGGCGCCGCCTTGAGCGGATCGGTGGCGCCGATCATCTGCCGGCAACCCTCAACGGCCCCTTCACCTTCGACCGCCAGCGCCACCAGCGGCCCGCTGGTAATGAACTCGACGAGCCCGGCGAAGAACGGCTTGCCTTCGTGCTCACCGTAGTGCTTGCGGGCGCGCTCGCCGTCGAGTTGCATCAGCTTCATGGCGACGATCAGGTAGCCGCGGCGCTCGATGCGACCGACGATGTCGCCGACCAGACCGCGCGAGACGGCGTCGGGTTTGCAGAGGATAAGCGTGGTTTCAATTGCCATAGGAGCGCCCCATACGGCGCGCCAAGCTCTCCCCCCTATGGAGGCGCAGGACGGGCCCTATGCCACGGTGGCTTCGGAACTCATCGGAACGCCGTTCGCCCGCATCCGCTACCTGCGCGAAACCGGCAGCACCAACGCCGATGGCGCCGAACTGCTCGGCGACGATTCCGCCGCCGGGCTTTCGATCGTCGCCGATCACCAGCGTCACGGCGCCGGCCGCAAAGGTCGCACCTGGATCGATCGCGCCGAGAGCGCGCTGCTCGTCACGACGCTGCTGCCAACGACGCTGGCTACGCGCGATCTGTGGGCCGTACCGTTCTGGGCGGCTCTCGCGGCGCGCCGCGCGCTGGCAGAGTGCGGCATCGCCGTCGACCTCCACTGGCCCAACGACCTGCTGATCGGCGACCGCAAACTCGCCGGCATCCTGTGCATCTCGCTGATCGCGGGCGAGCGGGCGTGGGCCGGGTGCGGCATCGGCATCAACGTCACGCGCTTCGCGGGCGCCGAAGCGATCGAACCCCCAGCCGCGTTCTGCAGCGACGTCGCTACGGTCGAGCGGCCGGCGCTCCTACGCGCGCTCCTGCTCGCCTACGATGCCACGCTCGACGACCTCGCCAATCCGCAACACGTCGCGCGCGGTTGGGAGCGCGCCGCCGGACTTCCGGGCAAGCGCTATCGCCTTCAGAAGGACGGCATGCCCGAGGCGTTCGAGGCCACGGCGCTTGCGCTCGGCACCGGTGGTGGCCTGCTCGTCGCGCATGCCGACGGCCGGCGCGAAACGGTCGCGCTGGCGGACGCGCGCGCGCTTCGCGCTACTTAACGACTCCGCCCAGCGCCACGCCGGCCGTCGTGAGCGCCGATTTGGCTTGCGACTCGACGCCGGCGTCGATGCTCAAGCACAGGTTCGCCGACGCCGTGACGCTGGCCGGTTTCGGAATCATCTTCGCCGTGACGCCGGCATCCTTGAGCGCCTTGGTGGCGATCATCGTGTCGGCGTTACTCCCAAAGAACAGGATGACGTCCGCCATCGCTATGCGTTCTTCTCACCCGTGACGAGCTGATTGAGTCCACCGGCCACGTCGTTGAGATCGGCGACTCGGTCGGCGGCCTGCTTCATGCGCGAGGCCATCTCTTGCGAAAGCGTATCGATCACGGTCACGTCGCCTTGCAGTTCGTCGTTGACCGCCTGCAGTTCGCCGATCTTCGATGAATCGCCGGCTGCGATCGCCTTCACCAGTGCGGCGCTCCGTTCGACCGCGGCCTTGGTTGCCGCCACGTGATCGCCCGAGACCTCGCTACCGACCATCACCACGCCCAGTTCCTTGGCCGCGGTACGCACTTGTTTGCTGCGCGCGGCCAACGTGTTGGAGAGCCGCGTTGCCACCGGAATCGCTAGTGCCAGCGCCACCAGCATCGCGATGATACCCCAAATCAAGAGCGTGATCGTGATGTGATCGATGATGCTGCTGATCTGCGAAAACGGCGTTCCGTACCACAGCGCGCCGACGATCGCGTTCTGGTCGTTTTCCAGCGGCTGAATGCGCACCAGGTACTTGGTCCCGCCGACCGTATCGGTGCCGGTGTACGGCGTACCGTTTTTGACGACGCCGACGGCCGGACCGATCCGCAGATCGACCGCCCGCGTACCGTCGGGTTGCGTGATCGTGCTGGCGACGATTGCGTCACCCTGCAGAATCGCCGTCGAGCCGCCCAAGGCGCGCGTCGTCTGGTCCACCAGGTCGTAGTAGTGATTCATCAGCACGCCGCCGTAAATCGCGCCGATCGTGCGCTCGTTCTGATCGCTGATAGGCGCGGCCGAAACCAGCGCCAATCCCTTGGCAACCTGCGCCACGGTCTTGCCGCCAGCGTTCTTGATGGTAGCCTGCGCTTGCGGCGCGAGCCCTTCGCCGGCCAAAAACGTCGGGTCGAGCAGGGCGGCGGTGCTGACCGTCTCGCCGGTGAGCGCGCGCTGGATCAGCGAGTTCGAACTCAGCGAGCCCTGCTGCGGACCGTTGGCACGCGCGACCACGTTACCGTTCACGTCGACCACGGTAAGGAACGAAAGCCCCGACGTGCGCTCGATGTTCGAGAGAAAGTCCTGCAGCGCGGCGGTGTTATGCGTCTGAAGGTCCTTGCGCAGGGCGTCTGAAACGGCATCTTGCGACACCAGCAGTTTGATCTGGTTCTTGCGCGAGTCCCAGTACCCGCCGAAGGCGCCGGCGCCGTTGGTGACCTCGGTATTTCCGAGGTCGAGCAGATCGTGCTGGAGCACGAAGCGTGCCGCCACGACGCTGACCAAGAACGATAAGACGACCGCTCCGATGATCGTCACCAGCAGCCGGACACGCAAACTCATGCGTCGCTCCCTTCTCGAACGTTCTCGCTGACCTTGTACTCTTTCAATCGGCCGTCCATCTGCGCGGCCACACCGTTCATCTGCTCGATCGAACCAAGCATCCGCTCGGCCGCATCGCTGACCTCTTTGTTCACGTAGGTCAACACTTCGACCGACGAGGCGTTCTGTTGTGAGATCGAGGCGATGTCGGAGAACGCCTTGTTGACGTCGTCCGATTGGCGCGTCATCTGCTGCGTCGCCTGCATGTTGGCGCCGACCGAACGCGTGATCTCCTCGATCGAGCGAATCACCTGATACGAGTTCGAACTCATCGCCCGGGCAACCGAGCTGATTTCGCCGATCTGCTGGTTGGAGGCGAGCACCGCGGAGACGATCTCCTGCAGCGCGCCGGAGGCGGAGTTCGTACTCTCGACGCTCTCGCCGACCCGCTCCGTGAGCCGCTCCATCGCCGAAACCACCTCGGCAATCACCATCTGCGTCGACGTGATGTGCGAAGCGATCTCCTTGGTAGCCTGCACGCTGCCGTCGGCAAGCTTGCGGATCTCGCTCGCGACCACCGCGAAGCCGCGGCCGTGTTCGCCGGCGCGCGCCGCCTCGATCGCCGCGTTGAGGGCCAGCAGGTTCGTCTGTTCGGCGATGCGATCGATCACCTTGACGATGTCGCCGATCTGATCGGAGTTGCTGCCCAGTTGCGTGATGTCGCCGGCCAGGTCGTCGATGGTTCCGCGGATGGTCTGCATGCCGTCGACGATCGTGCCGATCGAGGTTCCGCCCCGCTCGGCCGTGCGCGACGTCTCGGCCGAAATCGAGAGCAGCGAGTCGACCTGTGCGGCGACCTGTTCGATCGAGCTGGCCATGTTCGAAACCGCCAGTGCCGTCTCGTCGAGGCTGCGCGTCTGCTCCTCGGCGGCGGCGGCGATCGATCCAATCGCCTCGCTGAGCGCTTGCACCTTGGCGGTGGCCTCGTCGACGATCCGCGACTGTTCCTGGATACCTTCGTCGAGCTGGCCCTGTGCGACCGAGGCGCCCTCGATCACCGCCAGCGCGGTCGACGCGACGGTTTGCAGTTCGCCGCCGGCGTCGCCCAGTTGCGCCGCATGGCCGTGCAGGTCGCCGAGGAAGCTACGCAGGCCGAAGATCAGTTTGTTGAGCGCGATTGCCAGGTCGCCCAGCGCCGGGTCGGAGACCGCGATGTTCTTGGTAAAGTCGCCGAGCGAAACGTCGCGCACCCCGGCGGCCAGCGAGGCCAGGCTGGTCGTCATCGCGATGCCGCTCTCGCCGCGCGGCAGCGCGATGCGCGCCCCCGGGCGAAACGCCAGCTGTCCCGGCACCGCCGCAGCACCCTCTTCGATCGGCGCGGCGTCGCCCTGAAAGAGCGCGCTCACGAGCACCCCGCCGACCAGCACGAGCAGCCCGCCGGCGAGCGCCCCGCCGCTCGGCGCCTGCGGGCCGCGCGCGAAGGCCTCCAGCCCGGCCGCGATCGCCGCCGTCAGCGCTCCGAGCGGAAAGCCGATCAGCGCCGCCGCGAAGGCGATCACGACCAGCAAGGCCCCGTCGTGCGAAAATCCCGCACCCAGGCGCGTTATCCCATAGCAGACACCCGCAGCCACCACCAGAACCGCCAAACGGCTCGCGATCGAGAGCCGCGCTCTCAGACCCGCAAAATAGGCGTAAATCAACGACCCTCCCCTTTGGAATCGCCGGGGTTCCCGCTGCTAGACCATCGAGCCCCTTGATTGGCTGCGAGGTGCCGGAGTTCCGGCTTTCGGGAGGAGGTGCCCACGCCGGCTAGCCGTCCCGGGGCGAACGCTCGTTGCGCGCCCGCGAGATCCGGCGATCGCAGGCCTCGCAGAAGTGCGGCAGCTTGTTGTCGGTCTCGAAGATCGAGTTCGAATAGTACATCGCGCAACGCACGTTGTAACAGTGCTTCAACCCAAATGCGTGCCCCAGCTCGTGAACCGATTCCTTGAGCGTGCGCTGGAAGAGTTGATTGGCATCGGGGGGTTCGCCGTAGAACTCCGAGCGTAACCGGTGCAGCGAAACCGCCGCGACGTTTTGCACCTCGTCGGCGTCGCCGAAGATGAAGCGGTGGGCGGTCTTGTAGAGATCGTAATCGGTGATCGCCAACAACACGCCGTCGCTCTCGGGGTGCGCGCGCTGCACCTTGCCGAAGAGCGTCGAGAGAAAGAGCTGGCCGCGAGTCGAGTTCATCGCACTGCGCGGCACCGAAAGCGCGCGTTCCAACTCGACGCGGGCCAGGAAGCGCTCCTCGAGACAGAGCGCCAAGCGGTCGAGGAACGCCGCTTCGATGGCGTTGATCGGCACGAGGTGAATCCGCTGTTCCATCTCGGGCACACGTCTTCGACGCATGCGACCGGAAAACTCCTCGGGGGAGCGAAGGCGTGCGAATGATCGTAGGCATCGGGATCGACCTTGCGGAGGTCGCACGCTACCGGTTCGACGAGCGCAAGCTGGCGTGGTTCGCGCGCAAGGTGTACACCGACGAAGAGATGACCTACGCGCTGCGCAAACGCAACTGGCCGGAACGCCTCGCCGGCTTCTTCGCTGCTAAGGAAGCGACGCGCAAGGCCTTCGGGCACGCCATCCCGTGGCGCTGGATCGGCGTCACCCACGAACGCTCCGGCAAGCCGGCGATACGGCTCTTTGCCAAGGCGGCCGATCTCCCGCGCGAGCGCGAGGTGCACGCGATCCACCTCACGATCACCCACACCGCGACCACTGCAGCCGCCGTGGTGGTGCTGG
The DNA here is from genome assembly GCA_027459845.1 of Vulcanimicrobiota bacterium. GTDB lineage: Bacteria > Vulcanimicrobiota > Vulcanimicrobiia > Vulcanimicrobiales > Vulcanimicrobiaceae > DAIDGS01. The sequence continues at coordinate 26,578 of DAIDGS010000014.1, forward strand.
AGCGATGATCTACGTGCTCGCACCGGCGCAGATGCGCGCCGCCGATGCCGCCGCAGTCGCACGTGTCGGCGACGACGCGCTGATGCAGCGCGCCGGTGCGCGCATCGCCGATCGCGCACGTGCGATGCTGCGCCCGGGTGGACGCGTCGTGGCCTTTGCCGGGCCCGGCAACAACGGCGGCGACGCCTATGCGGCGCTCGCCCTGCTGGGGTGCGATTACCCGTGCATGATCTACGCCGATCCGCTCGAGCGCCCCAGCGCCGCGCGCGCCGCCGCCCAGCAACGGGCCGCGGCTGCCGGCGTCGCATCGGCCGCGCTCCCGACCGACGACGACGCCGCGCGCGGCGCGCTGGCCGGGGCCGACCTTGCGCTCGACGGCCTCTTCGGAACCGGCGCAAGGCTGCCGGTCGGCGAGCGTTATGCCGCGTCGACGCGTGCCCTGGATGCGCGCCGCGTACCGGTTCTGGCCATCGACGTTCCCAGCGGCATCGACGCCGCCGATGGCACGGTCGATCCCAATGCCGTGCGTGCCAGCGCCACCGTCACGCTGGCGGCGCTGAAGCCGGGGCTCCTGCTCGATCCCGCTCGCGACCGCGTCGGGGCGCTCTGGTGCGCGCGCATCGGCATCGACGATGCCACCCTCGCGGCCGCCTCGGGCGGCTATGCCGCGCTCGGCGCACGGGCGTTTCGCGCGCTGCTACCGCGGCGCGCACCGGAGAGCGATAAGCGCGCCTCGGGCGCACCGCTGGTGATTGCCGGCTCGCGGCAGTTTCCGGGCGCGGCGGTACTCTGCGCGCGCGGAGCGGCGCGCTCCGGTGCCGGTTACGTCACCGTCGCCACACCGCGCTCGGCCGCGGCGACGCTACGCGCGCACCTGATCGAGCAGGTCGTCGTCGAACTCGACGACGCAGCCGAACCGGAGGCGATCGTTGCCGAGTTGCTCGATCTCGCCGGCCACGCCGGCGCGGTCGCGATCGGGCCCGGTATCGGCCTCGACGCGCGCACCGGCACGATCGTGCGCACCTTTCTACAGCGCGTGCCCGTGCCGTGCGCGATCGATGCGAGCGCCCTCTTTCACCTCGCCAAGCAACTCGAGATACTGCGCGGCAAACCGTGCGTACTCACGCCGCACGCGGGCGAGTTCGCGCGGCTCTCCGGCGAAGGAACGCTCACCCCCGCGACGCGCGTCGCGCGCCTGCGGGCGTTCGTTGCGCGCACCGGCATCACGACGTTGCTCAAAGGGCGCACCACGCTGATCGACGACGGCACCACGCTCCACTTCAATACGACCGGCACCAACGCGCTCGCGACCGCCGGAACCGGCGACGTGCTCAGCGGCATCATCGCCACGTTGCTGTCGCAGGGCTTGCCGCCGGTCGACGCAGCCCGGGCGGGCGCGTTCTGGCACGGCTTGGCCGGCGCCGCTGCGCAGACGCGCCGGCCGGTCGGCACGATCGCCGGCGACGTGGCGGATGCGCTCGGCACCGCGCTCCCGGTGCCGCCCCCCGACGATTGGGAGGCGCTTCGAATCTTCGGCGCCTAGTTGGGCACGCCGAGCAGTTCGCGAAGCCCGGCTTCGTCGAGCACGGGAATCCCGAGCGCCTCGGCTTTACTCAGCTTGCTCCCCGGCGCCGCACCGGCAACCACGTAATCGGTGCGCGCGCTGACCGATCCGCTCACCTTGCCGCCGGCCGCGACGATCAGCGCGCTCGCCGCATCGCGCGCGAGCGTCGGCAGCGTTCCGGTGAGCACCACCGTCTTGCCGGCGAGCGGGCCATCGGCGGAACGCGCGCGCCGGGGCGCGGTCATATCCACGCCGGCGGCCTGCAGCCGGGCGATCATCGCGCGGTTCTTCGGCTGCGCGAAGAACAACCGCAGGCTGGCCGCGACTTCGGGCCCGATCCCCTCGCTGCGCTGCAGCGCGCTTTCGTCGGCTTCCATGAGCGCGTCCATCGCACCGAAGTCGCCGGCAAGGATCTCGGCCGTACGATCGCCGACGAACCGCACGCCCAGCCCGTTGAGCACGCGCGCCAATCCGCGCGTCTTCGACGCCTCGATGGCGCGCATCAGATTTGCCGCCGACTTGGCGCCCATGCGCGGCAGCGCGGCCAACGTCGCGGCGTCGAGCGCGTAGACATCGGCGATGTCGTGTACGATGCCGGCCGCAGTGAGCGCCTCGGCGAGCACGTCGCCCAGACCCTCGATATCCATCGCACCGCGCGACGCAAAGTGGCGCACGCGTTCGTATACCTGAGCCGGGCACGCCGCGTTGGTGCAGCGCGACATCGCGTCGCCCGGCGGATTGTCGACCGCCGAGCCGCAGACCGGACAGCGGTCGGGCATGACGAAGGGGCGCTCGTCCCCGGTCCGCAGTTCGGGCACCGGCCCGACCACGCGCGGAATCACGTCGCCGGCCCGCGTGACGACGACCGTGTCGCCGATGCGGATGTCGTTGCTGCGAACGTACTCGGCGTTGTGCAGCGTCGCGCTCTTCACGATCACCCCGCCGATCGGAACCGGCTCCAAGATCGCGTACGGATTGAGCGAGCCGGTACGTCCGACGTTGATCGCAATGTCGCGCAGACGCGTGCGCGCTTCGCGCGGCCGGAACTTGAAGGCAATCGCCCAGCGCGGATCGCGCGCGACCGCCCCCAGCCGTTCCTGCGTCGCGATGTCGTTGACCTTGACCACGACGCCGTCGATCTCGTAGTCGAGCGAGTCGCGACGCTCCTCCCACTGCGCGCAGAACGCGATCACCGCATCGATCGATTCCGCCCGTGCGACGTTGGGGTTGGTCGGAAAGCCGCACGCGCGCAGATATGCCAACGCCTCCCACTGCGTCGCCGCGGGTCCGGCCTCCACCAGCGTATAGGCGAAGAACGAGAGCGAACGTTCGGCCGTCAGCGCCGGATCGAGCTGGCGCAGGCCGCCCGAGGCGGCGTTGCGCGGATTGGCAAACGGCGCCAGGTTGCGGGCGACCCGATCGGCGTTGAGGCGTGCGAAGTCACTCTTGCGCAAGTACACTTCGCCGCGCGCTTCCAGCCGCGCTGGGACGTCGCCCCGCAACCGCAGCGGGAGGCTGCGTACGGTGCGCAAGTTGACGGTCACGTCCTCGCCGATGCGCCCGTCGCCGCGCGTCGCGCCCCACTCGAAGATGCCGTCGTGGTAGTGTACCGCGACCGCCAGGCCGTCGATCTTCAGCTCGCACACGTAGTCGACCGCGGAACCCGCCAACCGGCGCACGCGCTCGTCGAACGCGCGCAGCTCGTCGGGTGAGGTGGCGTTGGCCAGGCTCAACATCGGCGCATGGTGCCGGAACGGCGCGAAGCGTTCCGAGGGCGGCGCCCCGATGCGCTGCGTCGGCGAGTCGGGCGTTCGCAGCTCCGGCCGGCGGGTCTCCAGCGCGATCAGCTCGCGCAGCCACGCATCGTACTCCGCGTCGCTGACGATCGATTCGTCCGAGCCGTAGTAGCGCGCGTTGGCCTCCTCCAAACGCGCCCGCAGCTCGGCGGCTCGCGCGGTCGCGTTCATGCGGGGGAACGCGCGCTCGCGACTTGGATCGGGTAGCCGTCGGGGTCGCCAATCACGGCGATGCGGCCGAACGGTTCGTCATAAGGGTCTTGAAAGATCGGTACGTGCATGGTCGCGCAATCGGCGACGAATGCGTCCACGTTCTCCACCGAAAAGCCGAGTTGCAGCGAACCCGGGCGCACCGCCAGCAGCTCGCTCTTGGGATGCAGGCCCAGCGTCGTCTCGGGGCTCAGCTCGAACTCGACCCAGCGCGGCATTCGATCGCTGGTGATCTTGAGCCCAAACACATCGCGATAGAACGCGCGCGAACGCGCTAAATCGGCGCAGACCAGCATGACGATCGAGAACTTTGCCACGTTCCTACGCTTCGACGGTGACGCGCGGGCCCTTCGCGAGGTCGTCGAGCGCGGCGAAGTTCTCGCGCTCCAGCCGTTCCAGCTCGGCAGCGTCGGGCCGGTGATGACCGACCGCGCGCTGATCGTGCAGCACCGGCACCAGGTACGCGCCGGTATACGACGCGGCATTGCGGGCGAGCTCCTCCGGCGTCCCGGTCCCGATCACCCGGCCGCCGCGGTCGCCGCCCTCGGGGCCGAGG
>DAIDGS010000015.1 GCA_027459845.1 Vulcanimicrobiota bacterium
CGCAGCGAAGATGCCGTAGACGACGTCGGCAGCCGGTGCCCCAAACGCGGGGAACGCGATCGCCGCCGCGACGCTGCCCAGCAGCGAGCCGACCGAGGAGTAGGCGGTCGCGAGCGCACCGACGATCCAGCCGCCGACCGCGATCAGCCCGACCTTCCAGCTCAGCGCGAACACCGCCCCGAACGAGGTCGCGACGCCTTTGCCGCCCTTCCACCCGAGCCACGGCGAGTAGCAGTGACCGAGGACGGCCGCCACCGCCACGGCGGCTCCCGCCGGCGGGCCGAGCAGCATCCCGGCCAGCGCGACCGGCGCGAAGCCCTTGACGGCGTCGAGCACCAGCACGGCGATCGCCCCGGCCGTTCCGAGCGCGCGCAGCGCGTTCATGGCACCGATGTTGCCCGAGCCGTGCGAACGCAGGTCGGTGCGATAGAACAGTCGTCCGATCACGTAGCCGAACGGGATCGAGCCGATCGCGAAACCGACGAGTGCCGCCAGCAGCGTCATGCGCGCTCCTCGGCATCGCGGCGCGCGCGAAACTCGAGCGTCAGCGGCACCCCCTCGAAGTCGGCGTGCTCGCGCAGGATGTTCTCGAGAAAGCGCTTGTAGTGCGGCACGATTAGGTCGGGATCGTTGCAGTGGAAGAGAAAGCGCGGCGGATGCGTCTCGGGCTGCGACGCGTAGTAGATCTTGAAGAGGCGCCCGCCGATTGCCGGTGCCGGGTGCGTGAGTACCGCATCGCGGACGATCGCGTTGAGCTGCGCGGTTGGAATGCGGCGGTCCAGATTCTCGGCAACCCGTTGCACGATCGGCATGAGACTTCCCAGACGGCGGTGAGTCTTGGCCGACAGAAACGTGATCGGCGCGAAACGCGCAAAGGGCATCAGGTCGTGAATCACGTTGGCAAGCTCGCCTTGGCTGTACTCCCCGCTCTGTTCGCGAACGAGGTCCCACTTGTTTCCGATCAGGATCAGCCCCTTACGCTCCTCGATGGCGATGCCCGCCAGGCGCCGCTCCTGCTGCGTGACGCCCTCCATCGCGTCGAACAGGAGGACCGCGATGTCGCAGCGCGCGATCGCTCCGAGCGAGCGCAGGGCGGAGTAGTACTCGATCGCGCCGTGCGCCTGCGGCTTCTTGCGAACGCCGGCCGTGTCGATCAAGCGAATCGTGCGATCGTGCCAGGTAAAGAGCGTGTCGATCGCATCGCGGGTGGTGCCCGGTACGTCGGAGACGATCGTGCGTTCCTCGCCGAGCAGGGCATTGAGCAGCGAACTCTTGCCGACGTTCGGCCGTCCGACCAGCGCGATCGAGAGTTCGGCATTGGCCTGCGCGTCGGGCAGATCGGGGCCGAAGCGTTCGACCACGCGGTCGAGCAGATCGCCCGTCCCTTCGCCGTGAATCGCCGAGACCGCCACCGGTTCGCCGAAGCCCAGGGCCGAGAACTCGGCGTGAACCGACGCCGCCGCGTTGAACGATTCGGCCTTGTTGGCGACCAAAACCACGGCCCGCCGCGCGCGCCGCAGGATCCGCGCCACATCGTCGTCGAGCGCGTGGAGACCGCTCTGTGCGTCGACTACGAAGACGACGACGTCGGCTTCGCTGGCTGCAGCTTCGGCTTGCCGGCGCGTCGCTTCGGCGAAGGCGTCGCCGTGCGCGACATCGGCACCGGGGTCGATACCGGCGGTGTCGACGATGCTGAACGTGCGCCCGCGCCACTCGCACAGCGCATAGAGACGGTCGCGCGTCACGCCGGGTGTATCCTCGACGATCGCTAGGCGCTGACCGATCAGACGATTGAAAAGCGCGCTCTTCCCGACGTTGGGGCGTCCGACGATCGCGACGGTCGCCGGTCGAAGCATGGTCCCGACCTCGCTGGATTCTGCCGACTGCACGCCTGGGGCATTCGCAGGATACCGGTCAACGGCCCCCGTGGAGCCGGAAATCGGCGCTGGCTGGGCGAACTCGCCGCCGAACCACCCCATGCCGCGGCTCTATATCGAAACCTTCGGATGCCAGATGAACGAGGCCGATTCGCAGTACATTGCGGACCGGGCCGCCGCATCGGGTTATACCATCGCGACCCGCCCCGAAGACGCCAACGTGCTCTTGCTCAACACCTGTACGGTCCGCGACAATGCGGAGCGCCGGGCGTACGGGCGTATGAACCACTTCAAGGTGCTCAAGGACGACGATCCGTCCCGGCGCATCGTCGTCATGGGCTGCCTGGCCGAGCAGGATCGCGATCGGATGCAGCGCATCGCGCCGCACGTCGATGCGGTCTTCGGCACCAAAGAGCTGGTGGAACTCGGGGATCGCCTGGCCGCCTGGGAGCCGGATTTCGCGGAGCTCGATTTCGCCGCCGACGGCGCACTCTTGGAGCCGCTCGGCGGCACTGCGGACGCCGTGAGCGACGCCTTTTCGCACCTTCGAGCGTTCGTCAACGTGCAGCGCGGCTGCTCGTACTACTGCAGCTTCTGCATCGTCCCGCACGTCCGCGGGCGCTTCGATCATCGCCCGCTCGACGACATCCTCGCCGAAGCGCGTTCCAAAGTCGCGGCCGGCGCGCGCGAGTTGATGCTGGTCGGGCAGACGGTCAATGCCTGGAAGGACCCGGCGACCGGAGCCGGGTTCGGCGAGCTGTGCGCCGCGGCGGCGGCGATCCCGAATCTCGAGCGCCTCAGCTTCATCTCGCCGCATCCCAAGGATTTCAGCGAAGCGGTGATCGCCCGGATGGCGTCGGTGCCCAAGCTCAACCCGCGGTTGCATCTGCCGCTCCAGTCGTTCGCCGATCCGGTGCTGCGCCGGATGAACCGCAAGTACACGGCGGCACAGTTTCGCGAGAAGGTCGCGCTGGCGCGACACTATCTCCCGCGCTGGGCGATCACCACCGACATCATCGTCGGATTTCCCGGCGAAACCGAGGATGATTTCGAAGCCACTCTCGCGTTCGTGCGCGAAAACGTCTTTGCCAACGCGTATACGTTTATGTACTCGATTCGGCGCGGAACCCCGGCGGCGCGCTGGGAGCAGGTTCCCGAGGCGACCGTGCGGGCGCGGTTCGGGCGGCTGGTCGACGCACAGAACGCCGCCACGCGAGCGTATCACGATCGCAAGGTCGGTGGTATCGAACGCGGCCTGATCGTGGGTCCGTCGAAGAAAGACGCCTCCAAACTCGCGATCAAGGCGCTCGACAACGTGACCCTGATCGCGCCCAAACCCGACGACTACGATCCGGAACGCTACGCTCGCGAGCCGTGGCTGGACGTCGCCATCGAGGCCGCGCACGTCTGGGGCTGCACCGGGCGCATCGTCGCGCGGGCGACGCGCTTCGCGGAGGCCGGTGTGCGCGTGCGCCCACCGCTCGTCGACTTGCTCGCCGCGGGTACGACCGCGCGGTGAGCCAGCTACCGAAGTACTCGCCGATGCTGGAGCAGTACTTTGGGATGAAGGCGCGCCATCCCGAAACGATCCTGCTGTCGCGGGTCGGCGACTTCTACGAAGCCTACGGCGACGATGCCGAGACGATCGCAGCAGCGCTGCAGATCGCGCTCACGAGCAAGGAGGCCGGCGGCGGCCAGCGCGTGGCGATGGCCGGGGTTCCGCACCACGCGCTCGCCGGCTATCTGGCGCGGCTGGTCGCGCAGCGCTTCGTCGTTGCGCTGGCCGAGCAGCTGGAAGCGCCACAACCCAACAAGCTGGTACGGCGCGACGTCGTACGGATCGTGACCCCGGGCACGCTCATCGAGGATGCGCTCCTCGACGGTAAGAGCAACAACTACTTGGCGGCGGTGGCGCTGGTGGGCGATACGTTCGCGCTGGTTCACGCCGACATTTCGACCGGCTTCTGCGCGGGCACGGCGCTCGGCGGGGAGAGCGCCTACGAGGACGTCCTAGCCGAGCTGGCGCGGATTGCCCCGGCCGAAATCGTCGCCGACGTCCCGGCCGACCTGCGCGCGGCGTTTGCCGGGGCGCTCGAGGGACTGGGCGCGCGCGTGGCCGCACCCGCGCTCGGCGCGGTCGAACGGCGTGCGCGCGGCGCGCTCGAGGGGTTCTCGCTCGATGAGTCGCTGGCGATTCACCGCGCGCTCGATGCGCTCGGCGGTTTCGTGAAGCGCACCGGAATCGCCAACGGGGTCGACGTCGCGCTGCTCGATCCGCAGCTCTACCAGCGGCGCCGTTTCATGGTGCTTGACCAGTCGACGCGCAAGAATCTGGAGCTGACCGCAGCCCAGGGCCAGAATCCGCGGGCAACGCTGCTCGCGACGCTGGATCGCACCGCCGGTTCGATGGGGTCGCGCATGCTCGCGCGCTGGATCGTCGCCCCGCTGCTCGACCGCGACGCGCTCGCCGACCGGCACGACGCCGTACAGGCGCTCGTCGACGAACACGCCCGTCGCGACGCGGTGCGCGACGTGCTCAAAGGATGTTTCGATCTCGAGCGGATCGCCCAGCGCGTCCGCTTTCGTCGCGCGCAGCCGCGCGATTTGGCGTCGCTGCGCCGCACCCTCGAGGTGCTGCGACCGCTGCGCGCGGTGGTGCCGGCGGCGCTGGCGCAACGGGTTGCGCGGATCGGGGATTTCGAGGCGCTTCTGGCCGATCTCGCGCGCACGCTGGTCGACGAGCCGCCGGCACAGCTTGCCGACGGCGGTGCCGTGCGTCCGGAATCCGATCCGGAACTGGCGGAGTGCGTCGCGCTGCGCACCGACGCGCGTACGCGCCTGTCCGAACTCGAGGCGCGCGAACGCGAACGCACGGGTATCAAGTCGTTGAAGATCAAGTACGCCAGCGCCTTCGGCTACGCGATCGAGGTTGGCAAGGCGCATGCCGACGCGGTCCCCGCCGACTACGTGCGCAAGCAGACGCTGACGAGCGGCGAGCGTTACGTCACAACCGAACTGCGCGAGCTGGAGACGGCCATCGCGAGCGCGCAGACGCGCGCGCAGCGGCTCGAGACCGCGCTCTTCGACGCGCTGGTCGAGCGGGTTGCGCTGCGCGTCGACGAGCTGGCACGCGCGGCCGCGGTCATTGCCGAGATCGACGCACTGACGGCCCTGGCGCAGTGCGCGGCCGAGCGCGGCTACGTGCGCCCCGAGTTTGGCGACGACGACGCGATCGTAATTGAGGACGGACGGCACCCGGTGATGGAAGCGGTGCTGCACGCGCACTTCGTGCCCAACGACTTGCGGCTGTACGCGCGCGAGCATCGCTTCATTCTCTTAACCGGACCGAACATGGGCGGCAAGTCGACCTACCTGCGGCAGGCCGGCTTGTTGACGATCATGGCGCAGATCGGCTCGTTCGTACCGGCGAAGCGCATGAAACTTGCACCGGTCGATCGCATCTTCACGCGGATCGGTGCCGGCGACGACCTCGCTTCCGGACAGTCGACCTTCTATATGGAGATGGCGGAAGCGGCCGCGATCCTGCGCGGCAGCACGCGGCGCTCGCTCTTGCTGATCGACGAGGTCGGACGGGGAACCGGAACGATCGACGGGCTCGCAATCGCGCAGGCGATCTGCGAGTACCTGCTTTCGCTCGGCGAGCGCTCCCCGATGACCCTGTTTGCAACCCATTTCCACGAGTTGTGCCTGCTGGCCGAACACTGGCCGGCCGTCGCCAACTACCACATCACGGCGGTCGAAAACACGGCGCGCGACGGGACGCCGGTCTTCTCGCATCGCGTGCAGCCGGGAAGTTCGTCGCGCTCGTTCGGCATCGAGGTTGCCCGCATGGCCGGTCTCCCCGGCGATGTGATCGAACGCGCCGCCGAGATCGCCGAGGCGCTCTCGGGTAGCGCCGACGTAGCCGTGCAGGCGCCGCTGCGCCGCACGCTGGGGGTAAAGGCCGGGGCCGCCACCCGGCAACTCTCGCTGCTGCAGGGCGACTGAGCGGCGTGCCGATCCACCGCTTGGACGCCCTCACGATCGGACAGATCGCCGCCGGCGAAATCGTCGAGCGCCCGCTCTCGGTAGTCAAGGAACTGGTGGAAAACGCGATCGACGCCGGCGCCACGCGCATCGAAGTGGCGGTCGACAACGGCGGGCTCGACGCCATCGCGGTGAGCGACGACGGCATCGGCATCGCACCGGCCGAGCTGCCGCTGGCACTCAGCCGCCACGCCACCAGTAAACTCGCGGTCGCCGCCGATCTCGAAAGCGTTGCGACGCTGGGGTTTCGCGGCGAAGGACTGGCATCGGTGGCGGCGGTGGCGCGCGTCGAAGTGCTCTCGCGCACCGCCGACGCGTCGATCGGGGCGCGCCTCGAAGCGCACGGCGAGCACGTCGGCACGGTCGAGCCGAGCGCGGCACCGATCGGCACGCGCGTTTCGGCGCGCGCGCTCTTCGCCAACGTCCCGGTTCGCCGCGAGTACCTGCGCAGCGCAGCCGCCGAGTTCGCGCGCATCTCCACGTGGCTGGTCAGCTTCGCGCTGGCATACCCGGCGGTCACCTTCGTACTGCGCCACGATGGTAAGGACGTGCGCGTGCTGCCGGCGAGCGCCGATCCGCGCGAGCGGCTCGCGATGGTCTTCGGACGCGATCCCGCCGCCGCGCTGATTCCGCTCGATGCGCGTGCGGCGAGCACGCTGGAGGGCCACGTGAGCGGCTTCGTCAGCGCGCCCGGCCACGACCGACCCGACCGCCGCATGCAGTTGCTCTTCGTCAACGGGCGGCTCGTGCGCAGCGCCGCGCTCGCCGGCGCCTGGACCGCGGGCTATGCAACCTACGCGATGCTCGGGCGCTACCCGTACGGCGTCATCTTTCTGGAGTTGCCGCCCGAACACGTGGACCCCAACGTACATCCCACGAAAAGCGAGGTGCGCCTGCGTTACGCCGGGCAAACCTTCGATGCAGTGCGCCGAACCATCGCCGCGACGCTCGCCGAGCATGCTGCGGCGCGCATGCGCGCGAGCCTCGGTTCAACCGGCGCGGTATCGGCCGCACCGGCCGGAATCGATGCCGGCTTGGCACACGTCGAGTCGCTCTTCGCGCGTCATCTTCCAGATGGCGAGGCGGTCGTCGCCGATCCCGCCGACGTACCGCTGCCGGCGCTGCGCGTCCTCGCACAGATCGATCGCACCTACGTGTTGGCCAGCGACGGCAGCGCGCTGCTCCTGGTCGACCAGCATGCCGCCCACGAACGCATCGCATACGAAGCGATCGTGGCGCACGCCCAGACGCAGGCACCCAGCGAACCGCTGCTGGTGCCGGTCGTGGTCGACGTCGATGCCGAGCAGCAGGTCGCGCTCGAACGCGCGCTCGAGGTTCTGCGCGAGGCCGGTCTGGAGGTCGAGCGCTTCGGTGAGAGTGCCTATCGCATCGTCGCGACGCCGGCCGGATACGGCGCGCGTCCCTTCGATTTGGGCGGCTTTCTCGACGACCTGACCTCGGAACCGAAGCAGCGCGACGTGCGCGAGCGCCTGTGGGCGTCGCTCGCCTGCCATTCAGTGACCGTTGCCGGCGAGCGGTTGGAGCCGGCCGAGATGACCACGCTGGTGGAGCGGCTGCAGCAGTGCGGCAATCCGATGCACTGTCCGCACGGTCGTCCCACGATGGTGCGGCTGGGGCCGCTCGAACTGGCGCGGCTCTTCAAGCGCGCATGAATCGGCCCGGGGTGCTGCTGCTGGCCGGTGCGACCGCCAGCGGAAAGTCGGCGCTGGCCGTGGATCTCGCGCGCGCCTTCGATGCCGAGATCGTCGGCGCCGACTCGCGGCAGATCTACCGCGGCATGCCGATCGGAACGGCCGCACCGAGCGGCGCGCAGCGCGCCGCGGTGCCCCACCATCTGATCGAATTCCTGGATCCACACGAACGCTATTCGGCGGCGCGCTTCGCGCGCGACGCGCTGGCGGCGGTGCGCGCGATTCACGCGCGTGGCCGCCGTGCGATCGTGGTCGGCGGCACCGGCTTCTACCTGCGAGCGCTGCGCGGTGGGGTGACGCTGGCACGCGCCTACGATGCCGATCTGCGCGCGCGATTGGCACGCGAAGGTCGCATCCATCCGCCCGAGGTGCTGCACGCCTGGTTGCGTGCGCGCGATCCGCAGCGCGCGGCTGCGCTCCATCCCAACGATCGCTATCGCGTGCTACGCGCGCTGGAAATCGCGCTGACCTCCGCGCCCGAGTGCGAGAAGGAAGCGGTCGCAGCGCTCGATCCGCACGAGCACGCCTTGCTGGTGCTGGACGTGCCGCTCGCGGTGCTGGATGCGCGCATCGAGCGGCGCGTCGACGCGATGCTGGCCGCCGGGCTGGTAGAAGAAGCGCTCGCGACCGGGAGCGACGCCGTCGCCGCGAATGCGCTCGGCTATCCGCAGGTGTACGCCTACGCTCGTGGGTGGTGTACGGCAGGTGAGCTGCGCGCGAGCCTGGTGCGGGCGACGCGCCAGTATGCGCGGCGTCAGGAGGCGTGGTTCCGGCGCGAGCCGGGCGCGCTGCGGCTGGCCCCCGAGGCGGTCGCACCGTTCGTACGGGAAAATCTGCTCTGGGCTGGGAAGCCACGCTAGGATGGCCTTGCAAGATCCCTTTCTCGCGGAATGCCGTCGCCGCGGCGTCGGCGTAACCGTGGCGCTGATCGGCGGAGCCGAACTGCGTGGAGTCGTCACCGCGTTCGATCCGTTTACACTGTTGCTGGTACGCGATCATCAAGCGCAACTGGTCTACAAGCACGCGATCGCGACCATCCAGCCGGATGTCCCGATCGATCTCGCGGCGGTCTCAGCGGACGGGTCCGGGAGTGGCGCACGCGGTGCGTGAATCCCGGATTGCGCTGACCAAGATGCACGGCGCGCACAATGACTTCGTCATCGTCGACTGCCGGAGGGTGCCGATCGGCGACGCACCGAGCTTTGCGCGCTGGGTCTGCGATCGTCGCGACGGCGTCGGAGCCGACGGCCTCCTCACGCTCGAGCGTGCCACGCACGGCGACGTACGGATGCGCATCTTCAACGCCGACGGCAGCGAAGCCGAAATGTGCGGGAACGGCATCCGTTGCGCCGCGCGCTGGCTCGACGAGGCCGGCGAGGGCGAGCGGGTACGTTTCGAGACGCTCGCCGGCACGGTGGAGACCGTTGTCGAGGGTCGCGAGCCCGAGTATCGCGTCCGCGTTCGGCTCGGCGTTCCGACGCTCGACCGCGACCGGCTTCCCGGTGCGACCCGCGCGACGGTCGTCGATCTGGGCAATCCGCACGTCGTCATCTTCCGCGATCGGCTCGACGATCTCGACCTGACTCGCTTGGCCGAGGGGATGCAGCGCGATGCGCGCTTTCCCGAAGGCGCCAACGTGCACATCGCGGTGCTGGAGCGCGACGGCATTCGCGCGCGCCACTGGGAACGCGGCGTCGGGCTGACGCAGGCGTGCGGAACCGGAGCCGTCGCGGTGGCCGCCGTGGCGATCTCCGACGGCGTCGTCGCGGAGGCGGTGCAGGTCGCCGTTCCGGGTGGGCAACTCGGTGTCGAGTGGGACGGGCGTGGGCCGGCATACCTGATCGGGCCGGCCGTGCGCGTCTTCGATGCCGCCGTCGACCGGCCGCTTGCCGCGGCGCACTGAGCGCGGCGCCGGGCTGGCGTACTGCGACGCCGCCGGCCGCGTCTACTTCGACGCCGCGCTCGGGCCTTTTGCGGATGGTGGGCTGGTGCGCGAGGCGAGCGCCGACGAACTGGTCGCGGCACCGCGCGGAACGGTCGAGATGATCCTACCCGGCCGTCGTCCGCTCACGCGTCTTGGACCGTTCGGCGACGGGTACGTCTGCGCGGCGATTCTGCCGGCCGGTTATACGCGGCTGTTGCTGCCGGCGTACGCAACCGAACGGGGGGCTGCGGCGCTGCCGCTCTTCGGCTACACGTTTGCCTGCGCGATCGGCGATCGGCTGTACGTCGCGGCGATGAAGACCGACGAACGCGACGATTGGCAGCCGCGGAGCTACGCGGACGGCGAGTTGGAGGCGATCGTCGCAGCGCGCCGTGCGCGCGCTCCCGAGAATCGCGTGCTCGAAACCGTCGCGCACTGCTCGCTCGAGTACGGCTGTTTCACCGCGCAGAACGTCTTTCTCGAGCGCGGCGAAGCGGCGTTACCGGTATCGCCGCGCTGCAATGCGCGCTGCGTGGGATGCATTTCGGAACAAGATCCGGAGGCTGGCGTTCCGGCGCCGCAGACGCGCATTGCGCTCGGCGCGACCGTGCGCGACCTGGCCGACGTGGCCATCCATCACCTCGAACGCGTTGCCGACGGCATCGTGTCGTTCGGTCAAGGCTGCGAAGGCGAACCGTTGCTCCGCGCGGTCGAGATCGCCGGCGCCATCGAGCGAATCCGCCGCACGCGCAGCAACGGAACGATCAACTTGAACACCAACGGGAGCCTGCCGAAGGCGCTGGCGCGCTGCATCGACGCGGGGTTGCAGGCGGTGCGGATCAGTCTCAACTCGTTTCGCGCGCACGCCTACGCGGCCTACTATCGGCCGATCGGCTATCACCTGGACGACGTACTCGCCTCGATTCGTCTCGCGGTCGAGCGCGGCGTGCGCGTGAGCCTCAACCTGCTAACGCACCCGGGCGTTACCGACGACGCATCGGAGATCGCAGCGGCCGAGGCGTTCCTGCGCGAGGTTCCGGTTGCGATGGTGCAAACGCGTACCTTGAACATCGATCCGCAGTGGTACTTCGACGTCGTCGGGCGTCCCAAGGAGCCGCTCGGCATGCGCCGTGCGCTGGCATCGCTGGCGGCATGTACGCGCCTCGGTAACTTCACGCACACGCATTGATCGTGCGCATGTGGCAGTTGCTGGCGCTGTTGCTCCTCGGCATTGCCGGCGGGACGCTCGCGCCCGGGCGCTTCGAGGGTTTGGTCCGCCCGGCGACCTTGTACATCTTTCTGCCGCCGTTGCTCTTCGAGGCCGCGTGGAATCTGGACGGGCGCGCGATCGCACGATTTTGGCGCCCGATCGCCGTGATGGCGGGGCCTGGAGTGGTGCTGAGTGCAGCGGTGGTTGCCGGGGCGTTGATGCTGCTGCGCGTTCCGCTCGCGTCGGCGGCGTTGGCCGGAGCGATCTTGAGCGCCACCGATCCGATTGCGGTGGTCGCCGTCTTTCGGCGGCTGCGCGTGCCGAAGACGCTGGTGACGCTGGTCGAGTGCGAAGCGCTCTTCAACGACGGCGCGGCGGTCCTGCTCTACCAAGCGGTGCTCGCGGCGGTACTCGTCGGAGCGCAGCCGGGGGTGCTCGCGAACGTGGCGCTGGCCACGGTGGTGCGTGCTGGGGCCGGTGTCGGCATCGGTTTGGCAATCGCGTGGGTCGTCGCTTGGCTATCGCGCAATCGTGCCAGCGTTCTGCTGCAGACGCTGGCGACCGCACTGGGAGCGTACGGGGCCTATTTCGCTGCCGATCGGCTGGGGTTTTCGGGAATTGCGGCGACGATCGCATGTGCGTTGGCGTTGCGCAGCTTGGAACGGCGTTGGATCACGCTGACGATCGCGCGCGAGGTCGCGCGCACCTGGGACCTGGCCGCGATCGCTGCCAACGCGGCGGTCTTTTTCCTGGTGGGAGCGGCGCTGCAAATCGGCAGTAGCGTGCGCGAGCCGGTCTTCGCGCTGGTCTGCGTGGCTGCGGTCGTCGTGGCGCGCTACCTGGTCGCGGCGCTGTTGGCGCCGATGCGCCTGCGCCCGTCCTGGTACGCGGTCGTACGGGTCGCCGGAATGCGCGGGGCACTCTCGCTGGCACTGGCGTTGGCGCTGCCGGCGACGATTCCGTTCCGGCAGGCGATCGTCGATGCCACCTTTGCCGTCGCCCTGGTGACGATTGCCTTGGGTGCCGTGTTCGCCGGGCCGACCGTGCGTCGTGCCGCGATGCGCCGGCCGCATCGCCGCATGACGAGCGCGCGGCTCAGTTCATGAACGCGATCCCGGCGCCGACGTAGCGTTGCGGTTGGCCGCCGATTCCGGCCGACGAAAAGCCATACTCGGCATCGACCTGCACGTGGGCACCGAAGTCGCGCTGATAGACGAGATCGATCCAGGAACGGCTGCCCAAGTTCGGGCCCTCCGACGAAACGTATGCGTACTCGGCGTCGATCTGCGATGGGCCGCCGGGTAGTGCTGCGCTGATCTCCAGCGTTGGCGTGAAGGCGAAATAGGATTCAGGGCGACCGGCAGGGTTATCGACGCTGAAGGCGTTGACGCCGAGTGTCCCCGAGAGTGCAAACTCCGCGTCGAGCGTATAGCCCCAGTTGAAGTTTCCAGTGAATTGGGCATTCCCGGCGGTGAAGCCGTGGATGCCGGTGGGGAGCGTCACGATCGCGTTTGCTCCCCAATCGGCCTTGGCGTCGTAGCCGAGTTCGTACTTCGCGCCGAGGCTGAGGTCACCCCAACCGCTGCTCGACGTTCCATCCGAGCGTTCGAGCGAAAAGCTGGGCGCGCCGACCTCGACATCTAGGTGAGGATCGGCGGTGCCGAGGCGCATCAGCCACTGTGGATAGCTCGCGACGTTCCCGCCGCCGGGTCCGCCGGTCACGGTGTTCGTGTATCCGCTCTCCAGGTCGAAGTGCCCGGTGCGTACCGTGCAGACGCCGGTGCCGAAGGTCGGCCGGTTGACGATCGAAAGGATCGATCCGCAGGGGTCGAGCACTGCGCTCGGTCGCGGCGACGGCGACGCGACGACCGCCGGAGACGGCTGCGCCGATGCACGTGCCTCGAGCGAGGCGGCGGCGCACACGCATGCAGCGGCGATCAAGAGCTTGGTCCGCAGCGTCATAGCCCGCCAATCATACCTACCGGTTGCCGCCGATGTCACCCGCCGCTCGGATGATCTGTTCGGACGGAGGCTCAACCCTCGAGTGGGTAGGCCTCCTCGCCGTGCAGCACGAGATCGAGGCCCTTGGTTTCACCCGCAGGCTCGACCTTGACGGGAGTTATCAGGTTGATCAACCACAGCATCGCGTACGTGAAGGCAAAGGCCCAGGCGCTGCAGGCAATCGCCGCGGTAAGCTGCTTTCCTAGAAAAGCCGGATTCCCCGCGAGCAATCCGTTGGCACCGTTGGGATTCCAGAGGGTTGACGCAAAGACGCCGAGCAACACGATGCCGAGAAACCCTCCCACGCCGTGGACCCCCCAAACGTCGAGTGCGTCGTCCCAGCCCATGCGGTTTTTCAAAGCGACGGCGTAATAGCACGCGAGACCGGCTGCGATGCCGATGATTACGGCGGTCATCGGCGAGACGTATCCCGCTGCCGGGGTAATGGTTGCGAGGCCGGCGACGGCACCCGTGAGGAGGCCGACGAACTTCGGTTGCCGCCCGTAAAGCCATTCGACCAAGAGCCAGGTCACCGCGGCGAACGATGCGGCGATATCGGTGTTGAGGAAAGCCGAGGCGGTGACCGGGTCGACGCGCAGCTCCGATCCGGCGTTGAAGCCGTACCAGCCAAACCAGAGCAACCCGGTCCCGAGGGCAATCAGCGGAACGTTATGCGGCTTGTCATCGCGCACGGTCCGCCGTCCAACGTAGAGTACCGACGCCAGCGCGGCAAAGCCGGCCGACGCGTGGACGACGATGCCGCCGGCGAAGTCGAGCACGCCCCACTGCGCGAACAGCCCGTTCGGACTCCAAAGCATATGTACGAATGGAAAGTATACCAAAACAAGCCATGCGGTTAGAAACCAAAAGTAAGCCTTGAACGTCACTCGATTTGCGAATGCGCCGGTGATCAGGGCGGGAGTAATGATCGCAAACATCATTTGATAGGCGATATGTACGACGAGCGGAATGCCGGCGTTGTTGCCGGTGAACATGCTATGCAAGGTCACTCCGCGCAGGAACGCGTAGGTTAGCGGATTCCCGACGATGCCGTGCCAGTCGGGACCGAAACACAGCGAGTATCCGAACGCAAACCACAGGACCGTCGTCCAGCCAAGCGACATGAAGCTCTGCATCATGATCGAGAGAACGTTTTTTCGGGCGACCAGCCCGCCATAGAAAAATGCGAGGCCTGGGGTCATCAACATGACCAAGCTCGCGCAGAGTAACATGAAGGCCGTATTACCGATGTTGACCTCGGGAGCGACCATACCCTCACCTCCGTTTTGCCTGGCTACTTAGGCCGACCCGATGCGGTCTCCCGCTATGCGGTCCGATCGGATCATCCGTTCGGCGGCTGGCGGCCGAGGGCGCGCGCGGCTAGAGTGATGACGATGTTCCACGACGTCGGCCCCATCGCAGCCGCAGTGCTGGGCTTCCTCGTATTAGGTGGCTACGTCGCGGCATGTCGCGCGCTGGCGGAAACGAACGATGGTGCGCGCTGAAGACCTGATCGGACTGATGCTTGCGACGGCATGCGCGGTGTACCTGATGTATGCCATGCTTCGCCCGGAGAAGTTCTCGTGACGGCGGCCGGCTGGAGTGCGGCGCTGGCGTTCTTCGGTATCGTCGCGCTGCTGACCAAACCCCTGGGAGGTTATCTGGCGCGCGTCTTCGAGGGCCAGCGCACCCCGCTCTCGCCGCTTTTACGACCGCTCGAATCGGCGATCTATCGCGTCTGCGGCGTGCGCGAGGACGCCGAGATGACGTGGTATGAGTACGCGATCGCACTATTGCTGTTTTCGGCGATCGGGTTTGCGTATCTCTACGTGCTGCTACGAACGCAGGCATGGTTGCCGCTCAACCCGCAGCACTTCGCGAATCTCTCGCCGGCATTGGCTTGGAACACCGCGATCAGCTTCACCACCAATACGAACTGGCAGTTCTATTCCGGCGAGAGTTCCTTGAGTTACCTCACGCAGATGGCCGGTCTCACCTGGCACAACTTCGTATCGGCAGGCGCGGGGATCGCGATCGCCGTCGCCGTGATTCGCGGCGTCGCGCGGAGTCAGACATGCCGGCTCGGGAACTTCTGGGTCGACCTCACGCGTGCGTGCCTGTACGTGCTGGCGCCGGTCGCGTTCGCAGCCGCGATCGTGCTGGTGTGGCAGGGCGTGCCGCAGAACTTCAGCCCGTACCGCCAGGTGACGACGCTTCAAGGCGGCGCGCAGACGCTGACCGGCGGACCGATGGCCTCGCAGGAGGCGATCAAGGAGTTCGGGACCAACGGCGGCGGCTTCGTCAATGCGAATTCGGCCAGCCCGAACGAAAATCCGACCCCGCTGAGCAATCTGCTGGAGCTGGTGTTGATGTTCGCCCTCGGCGCGGCGCTCACGTATACCTACGGCACGATGGTGCGCGACACGCGTGCGGGCTGGGCGCTCTTCACCACGATGGCGATCCTCTTTTTTTTCGGTTTTGCAGGCGCCTATGCGGCCGAAGCGGCCGGGAATCCGCTCGTCCATCAGCTCGGCGTGGCCGGTGCCAACATGGAGGGCAAGGAGTGCCGCTTCGGCGCCGGCGCATCCGCGCTCTTCGCGACGGTCACGACCGATACGTCGTGCGGCGCGGTGAATGCGATGCACGACTCGTTCATGCCGCTGGGTGGGCTGGTGACCCTCGCCAACATGCAACTCGGCGAGATCGTCTTCGGCGGGGCGGGCAGCGGCCTGTACGGCATGCTCGGTTTTGTCGTGCTAACCGTCTTCATCGCCGGGCTTATGGTCGGACGCACGCCCGAGCTGTTGGGAAAGAAGATCGAACGGCGCGAGGTCCAGTTCGCGATCCTGGCGGTGTTGGTGACGCCGGTCTTGAGCCTGCTGCCGAGCGCGATCGCAGTGATGGTCCCGGCCGGCCTCGCCACGCTCGGGAATCATGGTCCGCACGGATTCTCCGAAATTCTCTACGCCTTTACCTCGACGAATGCGAACAACGGCTCGGCATTTGCGGGCCTGGGCCCCAACCGCTTCTACGACTACGCAACCGGCGCGAACATGCTGCTGGGGCGCTTTGCGGTAATCGTCCCGATGCTGGCGCTGGCCGGAAGTCTGGCCGGGAAGCGCGCGGTTCCGGCCGGTCCGGGAACGTTCTCGACGCGCTCGGCGGTCTTCGTTGCGCTGCTGCTCGGAACGATCGTGGTCGTCGGTGCGCTCACGTTTCTTCCGGCCGATGCGCTCGGGCCGATTGCCGAGCAGCTCTTCCTGCGCCACGGGGTGACGTTCCGATGAGCTACGATCGTGCGTTTCTCGTTGCGGCCGGCCGAGATGCGCTGCGCAAACTCGACCCGCGCTGGCTGTGGCGCAACCCGGTGATGCTGGTAGTCGAGGCCGGGGCGCTGGTCGCGACGGCGTACGCCGCACTCGCCGCCTTCGAGGCCGGCCGGCGCAGTGCCGGCTTCGATATCGCGATCGCGGCCTGGCTTTGGGTGACGGTACTCTTCGCCAACGGCGCCGAGGCGATCGCCGAGCGGCGCGGCAAAACGCAGGCCGACGCGCTGCGCCGCACCAAGTCGGATACCCGCGCGCGCCGCCTGCACGACGACGGCAGCATCGAGGTCGTCGCGAGCGCGACGTTGCGCAAGGGCGATCGCTTCGTGGTCGAGGCGGGCGAACTGATTGCCGCCGATGGTGAGGTGATCGAAGGCGCGGCGACCGTCGACGAGTCGGCGATCACGGGCGAGTCGGCTCCGGTGGTACGCGAGTCGGGTGGCGATCGCAGCGCCGTCACCGGCGGCACGCGCGTGCTTTCGGACCGCATCGTGGTGCGCGTCAGCGTCAATCCCGGCGAAAGCTTCCTCGACCGGATGATCGGCCTGGTGGAAGGTGCGCGGCGGCAGAAGACGCCCAACGAGATCGCACTCTCGATTCTGCTCGCCGGATTGACGCTGATCTTTCTGGTCGCGGTCGCAACCCTGACGCCGTTTCTGCACTATGCCGGTCGCGAGCCCGATACGGTCGTCTCGATCGCGTTGCTGGTCTGTTTGATCCCGACGACGATCGGCGGCTTGCTTTCGGCAATCGGCATCGCCGGCATGGATCGGGTCATGGCGCGCAACGTCTTGGCGATGAGCGGGCGCGCGGTCGAGGCCGCGGGTGACGTCGATACGCTGCTACTCGATAAGACGGGCACCGTCACGCTGGGCAACCGGCAAGCGGTCGCGCTGGTGATCGCCGAGGGTGCCGATGCGGCCGACGCGGCCGGTGCGGCCTATCTGGCATCGCTGGCCGACGAGACCCCCGAGGGCCGGTCGATCGCGGCGCTGGCGGCCCGCCTGGGAGCCTCGGGCGTGCAGCCGGCCGATGCGACCGTCGTGGCGTTCAGCGCGTACACGCGTATGAGCGGGGTCGACCTCGCCGACGGGACCGCGCTGCGTAAGGGCGCCCCCGATGCGGTGCTGGGATGGATTCGCGCGCGCGGCGGCGAGCCGGCGCGCGACTTGGGGGAGCACGTCGATCGCATCGCACGGGCCGGCGGGACGCCGCTGTTGCTCGCGCGCAACGCGACCGCCCTGGCGGTCATCGACCTGCGCGACGTCCTCAAACCCAACATGGCGCAACGTTTCGCGCGCCTACGCGCGATGGGAATCCGCACGGTGATGGTGACGGGCGACAATCCACTCACCGCCGCAACCATCGCGCGCGATGCCGGCGTCGACGACTTCTTGGCCGAGGCGACGCCCGAGGCGAAGCTGCGCCTGATCGAACGCGAGCAGCGCCTCGGGCGGCTGGTCGCGATGACCGGCGACGGCACCAACGACGCTCCGGCGCTCGCGCAAGCGGACGTCGGCCTGGCGATGAACTCGGGCACGCCGGCGGCTCGCGAAGCCGCCAATATGGTGGACCTCGACTCGGACCCTACCAAGCTCATCGAGATCGTCGAAGTCGGTAAGCAGTTGCTGATGACGCGCGGGGCGCTGACGACCTTTTCGATCGCCAACGACGTGGCCAAGTACTTTGCCATCCTTCCGGCGGTCTTTGCGGCCGCCTATCCCGTGATGCACTCGCTCAACGTCATGCATCTGGCGACGCCGCAGAGCGCCATCCTATCGGCCGTGATCTTCAACGCACTGATCATCGTCGCGCTGATTCCACTGGCACTGCGCGGCGTGCGCTACGAGCCGAAGGGAGCCGATCGGGTGCTGCTCGAGAATGCGTTGATCTACGGCGTCGGCGGTCTGATTCTGCCGTTCGTCGGGATCAAGCTCGTCGATCTGCTGCTGGTCGCGTTCCACCTCACATGAGGCCTCTCATCGAACAGACCCGTGTTGCTGCGCTGCTGGCAGTCGTCACGATCGCGCTGCTCGGGGGCGTCTACCCGTTGCTCGTCACGGCCGTCGCACGCGTGGCTTTCCCGTATCAGGCGGCCGGATCGATGGTTCGTCTGGGTGGGCGGGTGATCGGCTCGGCGATCGTCGGCGAGTGCTGGACTAGCCCGGCATGTTTGCACGGGCGACCGTCGGCGTCATCGTACGATCCCACCGCGACCGGCGGCACGAATCTGGCGCCGACCTCGGCCGTCTTGATCGCGCAGGTTCGGCGGCGCATCGTACGGCTGCGCCGCGACAACCCGCACGCCGTGCTCCCGTTGCCGATCGATCTGGTGACGGCCAGCGGCAGCGGCATCGATCCCGACGTCAGCCCGGCGGCGGCCTACTACCAGGCGCCGCGCATCGCCGCCGCGCGCGGCGTTTCGGTCGCGCGGATCGATGCCGTCATCGCGCGCGCGGTGCGGCCGCGCACCTTCGGGATCCTCGGCGAGCCACGGGTCAACGTGCTGGCGGTCAACCTTGCGCTGGCGGCGCTGCATCCCCGTCCCGGCGCGCCAGCACGATCAACTCGCGCGCGCCGGCGTCAAGCAGACGCCGCGCGAACGCGCTGCGCTGCATGAGGCGCGGCCGGCGCAGCGTCCCGCCGACCGCAATCGTGGTTTCGCTGCGTGCGCGCGCGATCTCCAGGAGTCGCCGCGCGGCGTCGTCGGCGCGTTCGTCGATCCATTCGACGTTGAGCATACGGGCGATGCCCGCGAACGCGTCGAGCACCGCCGGATCCGC
Organism: Vulcanimicrobiota bacterium; assembly: GCA_027459845.1. Taxonomy (GTDB): domain Bacteria; phylum Vulcanimicrobiota; class Vulcanimicrobiia; order Vulcanimicrobiales; family Vulcanimicrobiaceae; genus DAIDGS01. The sequence goes on from DAIDGS010000015.1 coordinate 18,881, forward strand.
CCGGTCGTGCTTCTCGGCGACGTGCGCGAGGGTGAACTCGACTTCGAGCCGAGCGGCCAGCCGTGCGGCGCGACGGATCAGGGCGCGGTCGCTCTCGCGCGCCACGACGCTCAGCAGCAGACGATCGAAGGGCGCTACGATGCGTTCGCGCGTTTCGACGCGTAGCGCTTCGCGTATGGCGAGCTCGCGTAGTGCGGCGAGGTTCTCGCTGCGGAAGAAGTTTGCCAACGCCGAGTCGATCTGCGCGGCGGGGTAGATCTTGCCGGAGCGCAGCCGTTCGCGCAGCGTCTCGGGGCTGACGTCGATGAGGATCACCTCTTCGGCGAGTGCCAAGATGCCGTCCGGAAGGGTTTCGTGAACGGTCGTGCCGGTGAGCCGATGTACGACGTCGCCGAGATCCTCGAGGTGTTGCACGTTGAGGGTGGTGATCACGTCGATGCCGGCTCGCAGCATCGCCAGGACGTCGAGAAAACGCTTCGGTGCGGTGGAACCCGGGGCGTTGGTGTGCGCGAGTTCGTCGATCAGCGCGACGCGTGGTGCGCGGGCCAGCAGCGCGTCGCGATCGAGTTCGCGGTAGGTGATGCCGTCGACCACCGATTCGTGCAGCGGCAGAGACTCGAGCGTTCCGATTGCAGCGGCCGTCTCGGCGCGTCCGTGCGTTTCCACCAAGCCGATCAGCACGTCGACCCCCTCGGCCTGCAACTGATGCCCGCGGTCGAGCATGGCCATGGTCTTGCCGGCCCCGGCGGCTGCGCCGAGATAGACGGTCAGCTTGCCGTAGCCGGTGCGCATGCGGTCGCCGACCGTGGCCGAGAGCGGCGTGCGGAAGGCGGCCTCGACAAAGTACGTTTGATCGATGCCGACGACGTAGATGTCGCGTTCGACCTTGGTGTTGACGAGCTTGCCGGCCAACTTTCCCGGCGGCACGGCGACCAGCGAGGCGCGCAGCTCCGCCACGTCGACGGCGCTCGGCTCGCGCGCGGCAAGCACTTCGGCGTTGAGCGGTCGCGCGAACTGCGCGATCTCGTCGCGATCGTAGCTAGGGTCGGGGATGACCTCGACGGCCAAGTCGAACGCCGCCGCGACGGCGGCGGTTCGGCGGAGGTAGTTGCCGGGCTCCAGCCCGGACGGCACGATCGCCGCGGCGGCCGAGGTGCTCGCCGCCGAGACGGTCGAGAGTGTGAGATCGTCGACCGTGCGCAGCATCAGCTCGCGCAGCACCGTGAGCGTGTGCTCTCGAAACGCGCCGTTGAGCGCGCGCTCGACGTCGTCGCCGTGCACCACGCCACCGCGTCGCAGGCGCTCGCGCAACTGCTCGGGCGAAATATCGATGGCGATGACTTCGTCGGCGCTCTTGAGGAACGAGAGCGGCACGATGTCGCGCACCGGATAGCCGAGTACGGCTTCGGCGGCAGCAGCCACGGTTTCGAGATGGGCGATGTTGAAGGCGGCTAAAACGTTGATGCCGGCCTCGCGCAGCGCGAGCGCGTCCTGCCAGCGCTTGGCGTGCGCCGATCCGGGAAGGTTGTCGTGGGCGACCTCATCGAGGACGATCGCGTCGGGGTGGAGCCGCACGGCGGCCTCGAAATCGAACTCGGCAAAGGTGGCCGGCTCGTTGCCGGCGCGGCGCGCCGGAACGCGTGGAAGGTCGCTCGAAAGCGCGTCGAGTTCACCGCGCCCCTTCGTTTCGAGCCAGCCGATGACGACACGCTTGCCGCTGGCGTGCAGCCGGCGTGCGTCGTTGAGCAGGCG
>DAIDGS010000016.1 GCA_027459845.1 Vulcanimicrobiota bacterium
GATGTCGCGCACGTGCCCCTTCACGGTCCCCAGGCCGAGGTGAAGCCGCGTGGCGATCTCGGCGTTGCCGTTACCCTCGGCGATCAGCGCGAGGACCTCGCACTCGCGCGGCGTGAGCGGCGAGTGGCCGCCCGCGCTCGGATGACCCGAGAAGCGCGCGAGCACGACGTTGGCGATGCGAGGGTCGAAATACGCGCCCCCCTCGTAGGCGATCCGAACGCCGTCGAGCAGGCTCTGGATCGGCGACCCCTTCAGGCAGTAGGCATCAGCACCGGCGGCCAGCGCGGCCAGCACTTCGCCCTCGACGTCGACCATCGTCACGATCACGATGCGCAGCTCGGGCAACGCAGCGCGGACCCGCCGTGTCAACTCGATGCCATCCATCCCCGGGAGGCCGAGGTCGATCACCGCTACGTCGGGCCGGTGATCCACGATCGCCCGGTACCCGGCCGGCCCGTCGGCTGCCTCGGCTACCACCGCGTACGGCCCCTGAAGCGCGGTCTTCATTCCGGCACGCGTCAAGGCGTGATCTTCGACGATCGCGATCCGGATACGCGCGGTCATGGGCGGCCTTTCGGTAGCGTGAGGCTGAAGCGGCTTCCCCGCGGCTCGCGCGGCGCGTAGCGCGCCTCGCCGCCATACTTCTCGGCGATGCGCCGGACGATGTACAACCCCAGCCCGCTGCCACCGCCGGCGCGGGTTCCGCCGAAGCGCTCGAAGAGCGTCGCGCGTCGCTCAGCCGGAACGCCGAACCCATCGTCCCGTACCTCGAGCACGGCGCCGGGCCCGTCTGCGTGCGCCGACACCTCGACGGTGCCGCCGGCAGGCGTTGCCTCGAGAGCATTGGCCACCAAGTTTTCGATTGCGCGCCGAATCTCGCCACCGTCGGCATACAGCGACGGCGCGCCGGCGCACCGAACCTTCAGCGTCACTCCCCGCAGACGTGCCACCTCACGCATCTCGCCGACGACCTCCGTCACGATCGTGCCCAAATCGAGATCGGCGAACGCGCGCGAGTCCTCGCCCGACTCGTAGCGCGCAACCAGCAGCAGCGTCTCGACCATCTGCCGCAAGCGCGCGTTCGATGCGACGCTCGACTGCACGATTTCCGCGTAGGCCGGCGGCAGCACCCCATACGCCCCCTCGAGCGCCTGGTGCATGGTAACGTCGGCCGCCACCAGTGGCGTTCGCAGGTCGTGCGCCAACGCGTAGACGATATCGCGAATCACTTCGCCGCGCGCGCCGATTTCGGCGTTCTGCCGCTGAATCTCCGCGCGTTGCGCTTCCAACCGCTCCACCAAGCGGACGTGACGCAGCGCGACCGCAAGATTGTCGAGCAGGGCCTGCACCAACGGCCGCTGTCGTTCCGGCGCGTCGCGATCGCCCCAGCGTATTGCGACGCCGAGTTCGCAGGCATCGATGCGCAGCCGGCCGATCGAGGCCGGCTGCCGGGCGCCGCCCACGAGCGCCCGGTCGTCGTCGAGCGCGACGACGTGCCCGAGCGCATCGGCGCGCGCCAGCGCCGAAGCCGTTGCCGGCTCCAGCGCCCGGCGCGTCACGCTTACGTCGCCGCCGGCCGCGATCTCGTAGCAGGTCGGTGTGTCGAAGGGTGACTCCCGCCAGAAGACCGTGGCCTGCACGGCGCCGGTCAAGCTGAGCGCGGCACGCGCCGCAGCCCGTAGCACCAGCTCGAGACTGAGGGTAGCGCGTACGCTCTCGAGCGCGCGCCGGAGCGCGCGCTCGTCCTGCATGCGGCGTTCGCGCGCGTCGGTCGCGCCGGCGCGGTGTGCCGCCGCCTGTGCGCGCAACGTCAAGAAGCCGACCAACAGGAACGAAAGCGCGACCAGCGCTCGGTTCGCCAGCGCGAGGGGCACCCAGTGGCCGCCTGCCTGCACGCCGTTCGCATAGCCGGCCACGACGTTGGCCAGCTCGGCGACCAGCGTCAGCCGCAGGGTGAGGCTCGGCCGCAACGCGAGCGCACTCAGGGCAATCGGACCGTTGAGCAGGATTGCGGCGATGAAAAGCTGTGGGGTGAGGAGATCGACGATCCACGCAAGCGCGAGCAATGCGTAGCAGGTGGCCGCCATGACGTCGCCGCCTTCGCGCAAGCATCCGTCCACCCTGCGGAGAAGGCAGCCTCATGCACCGCTCACCGGATGCCGCCCAGGCAGGCCGCGATCCGGCCGCGCTATTGCGCGAGTACGGAAGCCGCCCACGGCTCGTCGTGTATGTCGCTGCCGCAGCCGGGGCCGGAAAGACGCGACGCCTGCTCAACGACGCACGCCGGCTGCACGCCAGCGGCAAGCGTGTCGTCATCGGCTGGCTCGAAACCAAGGGCCGCGGGGAACTTGACGCGCTTTCGAGCGACCTTCCACGCGTTCCGGCGCGCTGCGTCGGCACCGAGCAGGCCACCTTTGCCGAGTTCGATTTCCAGGCCGCCGTACAGCTCCACCCCGACGCGATCGTCCTCGACGAGATTGCCCACGACAACCTTCCCGGATCGACGCACGCCAAGCGCTGGCAGGACGCGCTCGCGCTGCGCGAGGCCGGCATCAACGTTTTAGCCGCCTTCAACATCGCCCATCTCGAAACGGTCGCGGCCGCCGCCGAAGCCGTCCTCGGCTATCCGGTGCGCGATATCGTGCCGCTCTCGTTCCTCAAGAGCGCCGACGAAGTCATCGCCATCGATATCTCGCCCGAGCAGTTGCGCGAGCGCTTGCGGCGCGGCGGCGTGGTGCACGGCGAGGATATCGAGCGCGCGCTCAACGGCGCGTTTCGCGAGCACACCCTCACGGTGCTTCGCGAACTGATGCTGCGCACCGTCGACGATCTCACACTCTCGACCGTCTCGGCAGCGAGCACCTCGGCCGCGGCGGCGATCGTGCCGTCCGGGCTTGAGCCCGGCAACTACCTCCGCCGAACCGCCGCCGTCGCGGCGGCGTTCGACTTGGCCGTCGAGGTCATTCCCGACCCT
>DAIDGS010000017.1 GCA_027459845.1 Vulcanimicrobiota bacterium
CGACCGCGCCGCCGCACGCAACGCCGGCGCCGCCCGCACCGCATGCGACCGCCTCGCCGGCACCGCGCGCCGGGGTCCCGTCGCCGAGTGCCCAACGACCGGCGACCGTTGCCAAGACGCCTGGGCGCGCGCCCTCGCCCGGCCCCAAAGGCGGCCATCATCCCGGACCGGTCGCGGGCGCGCACCGGCGCTCGGCCCCGTCGCCGGCACGCCCGATCGAAGTCCCGGCCACTCCGCGGCCTCGGCGCACCAGCCGCCCCTCGGGCAGCAACCTCAATGCCCGGCTGCGCGCGCTGCTTCCGCACAACCCGGTCCACGTGGTCGACAAGACCTTCCGCCCGAATATCTCGCTGGCCGGACAGATGCAGCCGACGCCGCCGCCCGCCGTGCTGGCGCACACGCGCTACATCTTCGAGTCTGCCGGCATCGGCGGCGAAGCGCGCGTGAAGATGTGGGTGACCGCGACCCACAAGGTCGGCCTCACGACGATCTGCACCGGCTGGCTGGTGCGCTTCCCGCGCCCGGCGATGGGGATGGGCTACGCGCCGCCGCCGCCCAACGACCACATCGGCCCGAATAACGGCACGCAGATCGGGATCGGCGGCGGCTCGATCGGCGCCGGCCCGGCACCTTTTGCCGCCGGCACGCGGCCGATCGTCGACGGCATCGTCTCGATGCCGTGCAACGGGCGCGAGCTGAAGCCGTTCGCTGCGTCGGCTGGTTCGTCGCCGTAACTCCCGCGATTCCCGCTTGAATTGTGACGTAAGTCGCACTACAATTGCAGCGTACCGTCAACGGTACGCACTTCGTCGAAAAGCGAAGGAGGGCGGTTGGAACCGCAAGATCCACCGGGCCAGTGTGCCCGCGGAGAGCGCGCCAGCTAGGGGCGCAGAAGGTCGCGCCCACGCCGGCCGGACGATATTCCGGCGGTGCGCCAACGCACGAGAATGACCACGAGCGAGGGGCCGCATCCCACTGGGGTTGCGGCCCGTCGTCGTTTCCGGTATTCTGAGCGAGGTACGAGAAGGAGCGTGGGCATGTCCCGCGCTTCGCTGTTCTCGGGGCCAATTTGAGAAACGATGACCGACATTCGCCACCTCTTCGAGCGTGAACTCGATGCGATCGCGCACGATGCCGCCTTTGCCGAGATGGAGATCGTCGCGCAGCACGCACGGGCACGCGGCTCGGTGACGGCGCTGAGCGTGACGATCGACCGGCCGGGCGGCGTCGACGTGGCGCTTTGCGAGCGCGTCGCGGCGCGCTTGAACGCGCGCCTCGAAGAGTCGACCGAGCGCTACTCGCTGGAGGTTGAATCGGCGGGGCTGGAGCGCCCGCTGGTGCGTCCGGCCGACTACGCGCGTTTTGCCGGCAAGCCGGTGCGGGTCGTGACCTCGCTGAGCGTCAACGGGGCCAAGACGCACCGCGGAACGCTGGCCGGGCTGCGCGGCGAAACGGTCGTGCTCGCGACGCGCACCGGCGAACTGCACCTTCCCCTGGCGACCGTCAAGTCGGCTCACCTCGAATACGATCCGCGCGCGGATCTGCAACGTGACAAACGAGAACGGAAGAACAACAATGGCAGAACTGGCAACTGAAGAGAAGCTCATCGACGTCCTGCAGTACATCGCGCGCGAGCGGAACATTCCGTTCGAGATGCTGATCGAAGCGCTGGAGGCCGCCCTGTTGACGGCCTACAAGCGGCACTTCGGGAGCGAGGCCAACGCCATCGTGACCGTCGATCGGCAGACCGGCGAGTACAAGGTGTTTCACCGCCGCACCGTCGTCGAGACGGTCGAGGATCCGAAGCTCGAGATCTCGGTAAAGGATGCCGGCGGACCGTATCAGGCCGGCGACTTCTTCGACGAAGTCGTCAAGCCCAAAGACTTCGGCCGGATCGCGTCGCAGACCGCCAAGCAGGTGATCGTCCAGCGCATTCGCGAGGCCGAACGCGACACCGTGTTCAACAAGTACGCGCGTAAGCTCAACGATCTCGTCACCGGGACCGTGCAGCGCTACGAGCAGCGCAACATGTACGTCTTGCTCGAAGGGCGCGACGAGGCGATCCTCCCGCTCACCGAACAGGTGGCCGGCGAAGCGTTTCGCATCAACGATTTCATCCGCGCCTACGTGCTCGACGTGCGCAAGTCGCCCAAGGGCCCGCAGGTCGTACTCTCGCGCGCTGCGGAAGGGTTGATCCAGCGGCTGCTCGAGCTGGAAGTCCCCGAGATCGCGGACGGCACCGTCGAGATCATGGCGATCGCCCGCGATCCGGGCAGCCGCTCGAAGGTCGCGGTGCGCAGTCATCGCGAGGAAGTCGACGCGATCGGCGCCTGCCTCGGCCCCAAGTCCAGCCGCATCGCCAACGTCACCGACAACCTGCGCGGCGAAAAGGTCGACATCATCTCGTGGGATGCCGACCTCGCGACCTTCGTGATGAAGTCGCTGGCGCCGGCCAAAGTGATCGCGGTCGAGCTCTTTGAGGACGACGGTGTCGCGCTGGTGGTCGTTCCGGATTACCAACTGTCGCTGGCGATCGGCCGCGACGGGCAGAACGTTCGCCTGGCCGCGCGGCTGACCGGCTACCGCCTCGACATCACCAGCGAGACCGAGCACGCCGAAGCGCGCGAACGCTACCTGGCCGAACGCGAGGAGCGCGCCGGGGCGGAATCCGCCGAGGGCGCCGCACCGCTCGACGAGGCGGTCGAGGCCGAGGCTGCACCGCCCGACGTCGATGCCGAACTGATCCGCCGGCTCGAGGAGTTCCGTCGCGAGCGCCTCGGATCGGAGTGAGTCCCCGCGGCGTATGTGCGTCGGCTGCCGGGAGCGGTTTTCGCCCGACGCGCTGACGCGCTTCGTCCGTGCCGGCGCGGGCTGGCAGCCGGATCGGCCCGGCCGGCGCAAGCAGCCCGGCCGCGGTGCGTACATCTGCTCGGATGCTTGCTTGCGCCGGGTGGAAAAGAACCGCCGCTACCCGGGTCTTGCCGCGGCCGCGGCCGAATGTGGTTTAATAGGGAGTCGCCCTTTTGCGGGCACCCACGGAAATAGAGAATGATGGCATGCACACCCAATGCTCTCTAACGTCATGAGGGCGAACCTTTGAACACCTAGCGAGGCCGAGACCCGTCGGTTGAGGCCTCGCGCACTGGCGCGGGGGGCGCACGCCTCCTCAAGCCGACGGACGCGACGCGCGTGACGCGTCGGGGAGAAACCTTGGCCACCGGAAAAGTACGGATCTTCGAGCTTGCGAAAGAAGTTGGACTCTCGTCGAAGGAGCTGATCGCGCTCTTCAACGAGCGCTTGACCGGCGTCTTCGAAGCCAAGAATCAGCTCAGCGTCGTTCCCGATCACATTGCCGATCTCGTGCGGAGCGTGCTGAAGCCGGCTGCCGGCAAGAAGGCGGCTCCGCCCGAGCCTCCCGCCGCGGCTGCGCCGCCGGCCGCGCCGCCGGCACCGGGTGGCGCAAAGCCGGCCCCGCCCAAGGTCGCTCCCGCCGCGCCGGCCGCGCCCGTACCGCGTTTGAAACCGGTCACCGGCAGCGTGCGTCCGGCGCGCCCGGCCGCCGCCGCAAAGCCCGCCGCCGCAGCGCCGCCGGCCGTCGCCGAAGCGCCACCGCACCCCGAAGCGTCGCCGGTCGTGCCCGAAGCGCCGGCACAGCCGTCGCCGAAGCCGCCCGTCGCGCCGGTGGTGCGGCGTCCCGCCGCCACCGCGCACGAGCCGATTCCGCAGTTGCGGCCGGTGCCGACCGGCCAAGCCTCGATCGTCCGCCGGCCGCCGCCGCCGACCACCTCCGTCTCGGCGTCGCCCGGGCCGCAGACCGGGATGCCCGGTCGCCCCGGCGTGGCTCCGCGGCCGGGCCAGGCACTCCCGGGCCAGGGTGGCCGCGGTGCGCTCGGCGCGCCGCGCGGCAACGGTCCGCTCACCCCACCCGGAGGTCGCCGGCCGGTCGGCAACGGCCCGTTCCGCGCCAATCCGCTGGGACCGCAGCCCGGTGCGCCGGGCGCCGCGACCGATAGCCCGACGCCGTCGGCCGGCGCGCGGCCGGGTGACCGCGGGCGCAGCCACGACGACAAGACCTCGAGCAAGAAGGATCGCGAAAAGGAACTGCTGCTCGATAAGGAGCGCCAGCGGAAAAAGCGCTCCGACGGGCACGCGGTCGCGCCCGCGCGCAAGCTCGAAACGATCGAAATTCCCGACCTGCTGACCGTCCAGGAACTCGCCACCTCGATGATCGTCCCGGTCAAGGACGTCATCACCGAGTTGATTCGTACCGGCACGATGGCGACCATCAACCAGAACATCTCGAGCGACATCGCGACGCAAGTTGCCAAGAAGTTCGGCTTTAACGCGGTCGTCAAGGAAGCCGGCGAGGAAGTGACCGTCGAGCAGGAAGAGGACAAGCCCGAAATGCTCACGGCCCGTCCACCGGTCGTGACCGTGCTCGGACACGTCGATCATGGCAAGACCTCGCTGCTCGACAAGATTCGGACCGCCGAGGTTGCGGCCGGCGAAGCCGGCGGCATCACCCAGAAGATCGGCGCCTACACCGTCGAGCGCAACGATCGCAAGATCACCTTCATCGATACGCCCGGTCACGAAGCGTTCACGGCCATGCGCGCGCGCGGCGCGCGCGTCACCGACGTGGCGATCCTGGTGGTGGCGGCCGACGACGGCGTGATGCCGCAGACCAAAGAGGCGATCGCGCACGCCAGGGCGGCCGGCGTTCCGATCGTCGTTGCCGTCAACAAGATGGACAAGCCCGACGCGCAGCCCGACCGCGTGAAGCAGCAACTCTCCGAAGAGGGCCTGCAGCCGGTCGACTGGGGCGGGAACATCGAAATGGTGCCGGTCTCGGCCAAGACCGGCGACGGAATCGACAGCTTGCTCGAAACCGTGCTGCTCGAAGCCGACATCCGCGAACTGCGCGCGAACCGCAACCGCCGCGCTACCGGCGTCGTCATCGAATCGGCGTTGGATCGCGGTCGCGGTGCGGTTGCGACGGTGCTGGTGCAAAACGGCACCTTACGCGTCGGCGACATCGTGGTCGTGGGCGGAACCTACGGCAAGGTACGCGCGCTGATCGACGATCGCGGAAAGCAAGTGAAGAAGGCCGGACCCTCGATTCCGGTCGAGATCATGGGACTCTCCGACGTTCCGGCCGCCGGCGATACGCTGATGGTGGTAAGCGACGAGCGGGTCGCGCGCGAGGCCGCCGAAAAGCGGGCCACGCGCCGGCGCGACGTGCGCATCTCGGCCGGAAGCTCGCAGCGCGTCTCGCTCGAGTCGTTTATGTCGATGCCGACCGAGGGGAAGAAGACCCTCAACCTCATCATCAAGGCCGACGGCCAAGGCTCGCTCGAAGCGCTGCGCGCGCGCATGGAGTCGCTCTCGACCGAGGACGTCGAAATCCGCGTCATCCACGGCGGCGTCGGGGCGATTTCGCCCAACGACGTCAACCTGGCGAGCGCCTCGAACGCCGTGCTGATCGGCTTCAACATCCGGCCCGACGAGACGGCCAAACGCCTCTCGGATAACGAAGGCGTCGATCTGCGCTTCTATCAGGTGATCTACGAGATCGAAGAAGATCTCAAGAAGGCCATGCGCGGAATGTTGGCCCCGGTCGAACGCGAGGTGACCCTCGGACGCGCCGAAGTCCGGCAGGTCTTCAAGGTCAGCAAGGTGGGTACCATCGTCGGGTGTTACGTGACCAGCGGTAAGATCGCGCGCAACGCCAAGGCGCGCGTGATTCGCGACGGCACGGTGGTCTTCAACGGCGAGATCGAGAGCCTGCGCCGCTTCAAGGACGACGTGCGCGAGGTGGCCGAGAACTTCGAGTGCGGCATCCAGCTCGCCCGTTTCCAGGATCTCAAGGAGGGCGACGTGATCGAAGCCTACGCCATCGAGCAGGTGGCGGCCGAGTTGGTGCGAGCGTAAGCGCGGTGAAATCGCAGCGCTTGGCGCGCATCGATCACGAAATCCAACGAATTCTGGGGACCTTGATCGCGCAAGAGCTTCAAGATCCGCGGCTGGCGTTCGTGACCGTGACGCGGGTCGAGGTCAGCGACGATCTCAAGCGTGCCAAGGTTTTCGTGTCGGTGATCGGCGATCGCCACCAAGCCCGTCAGTCGCTCGATACGCTGACCCACGCTTCCCGCTTCCTGCGCGGCGAACTCGGCCACCGCATCGATCTGCGCTATACCCCCGAGCTGAGCTTCATCGAGGATCGTTCGGCCGAACGCGCCATCGCGCTGGCCAAGACCTTGCGCGAGGCGCAGGGATCGGCCGCCGCGCCGGAGGAGGCGAGCGAATGAGCCAAACGACCGTCACCGCGGCATCGGCCGCCGAGGTTGCCGCCGAGCTGCGCGCGCGCCGCGCCTTCGTCATGGTAAGCCACGTCAAACCCGACGGCGACACGCTGGGCGCCGGTTTAGCGCTCGGCATTGCGCTCAAGCGGCTCGGCAAGCGCGTGCACTACTTTCAGCAGGATCCCGTCCCGCGCAACCTGCGCTTTCTTCCCGACGCCGAGTGCGTGGCGGGCGAACTGCCTGCCGACCTCCCCGACGATGCGTTGTTCGTCTTTTGCGACATGTCCGATGCGGCGCGTGCCGGCGAGCGTTTGCCGGCGATTACGCGCGACAACATGCTCGACATCGATCACCACCTCGGCAATGCGATGTTCGGGCGGCTGAACTTCGTACTGCCCTCCGAATGTTCCACCGGCACCGTGGTGATGCACCTGATGCGCGAACTCGGCGTCGAGATCGACGCCCGTATCGCGACCTGTCTGCTGACCACGATCATGACCGATACCGGCGGGTTCATGCACTCGAACACCACGCCCGCCGTGCTCGAACTCTCGGCCGAACTGATGCGCTGCGGTGCCGATAAGGAAGCGATCACCGAGCAGATTTTCCTGAACAAGCGCGTTGCGGCGACTCGCCTGCTGGCCAAGATCGTCGACGTGATGCAGTTCGCGCACGACAACCGCTACTGCTACTCGTACGTCGACGATACGATGCTCGCGCAAACCGGCGCCGACGGCGAAGACACCGAGGATACGGTCAACGTGCTGCGCGGGCAGGAAGGCGTCGAAGTCGCCGCGCTCTTCAAGGCGTACGACGGCGAGATTCGGGTGAGCCTCCGTTCGAACGGCAGCGTCAACGTGCAGGCTGCGGCGCATCGGCTCGGCGGCGGCGGCCACTTCCGCGCGGCCGGATTGACGTTTGCGGGGAGCCTGTCCGATGCCATCGCCGCCGTCGATGCGGCGCTGGTCGCGCAAGGCCTGTAGGAAGGCACCCGCTGCTCGGCTTCGTCAACGTCTTCAAGCCGGCCGGTCCGAGCTCGGCCCACATCGTCGGACGCGTCCGGCGCATCTACGGGCTGTACGCGCGCGAGCGCATCGCGGCGGGACACCTCGGAACGCTCGATCCGCAAGCCGCGGGCGTGCTGCCGGTCGCAATCGGAAAGGCCACGCGCCTGATCCCGCTGCTGCCCGCCCAAGGCAAGACCTACGCCTGCACGCTGGTGGCCGGTAGCTCGACGCAAACGCAGGACGCGCACGGCGCGGTGGTCGAGCGCGCCCGCGTCGGCGCTGGGTGGGTTGCAAAGCTCGAAGCCGCCCTGCCGCAGTTCGTCGGCAAGATCGAACAGACGCCGCCGATGTACTCGGCGCTGCACCACGAAGGACAGCGGCTCTACGATCTGGCGCGCGCCGGCAAGACCGTCGAGCGGCGCCCCCGCCCGACCACCGTATACGCGCTGACGCTGCTCGGCGTCGACGGCAACACGGCCCGGCTGCGCGTCTCGTGCGGCGAGGGCACCTACGTGCGCACCCTCTGCCACGATCTCGGCGCGGCGATCGGAATCCCGGCCCACATGGGTGCGCTGGTGCGCGAAGCCTCGGGGCCGTTCGTGCTGTACGAAGCGAGCCTGCTCGAAGAGATCGCCGACGATCCGCTGCGCGCGCTGATTGCGCCCGAGCACATCATCCCGTTTCCCACCATCGTGCTGGACTTGCGCGGCTCGGCCGACTTTCGTGCCGGTCGCGTCGTGCCGCTTCCACAAGGTGCCGCTGCCGAGCACGTCTTCGTGCGCGACGAGTCGCGCACGCTGGTCGGCGTCGGCCAGGCCCACGGTGCGCTGCTGGCGCCGCGCAAGGTGTTCGTGTAGTGCGCGTCTATCACGAGGCCTTTCGCGAACTGGATCGTCCGCTGGTGCTTGCGATCGGCTTCTTCGACGGGTTTCACCGCGGCCACCGCGAGATTGCGCGTCAAACGCTACGCATGCGCCGGCCGGGTTGGCGTTCGGGCGTGCTGACCTTTGCGGCGCATCCGGCGGCGTATCTGCGCCCCGGAACGGAGCCGCCCTTGCTCACCACGCTCGAGGAACGCATCGATCTCTTTGCCGAGGCCGGCTTCGAGGAGTGCTTCGTTCTCGATTTCGACGAGCGCATCGCTACGCTCTCGCCGCAGGCGTTCCTGGAACGCCTGACCGACGCCATGGGCGTGCGCGGCGTTGCGGTCGGTTCGGGATTTCGCTTCGGGCACCGGCGGGCCGGCGACGCCGCCCTGATGGCGAGCTTTTTGCGCGAGCGCGGTGCGTCGTTTTGTGCCGTCGAGAACGTTGCCGACGGCGGCGAGCGCATCTCCAGTACGCGCATTCGCGCGCTGGTGGCCGACGGCCGGCTCGACGCGGCCGACGATCTGCTCGGCGGAACGGGCTACGGCATGCGCGGCGCCGTCGAACTCGGCGCCGGCCGAGGCCACGGCCTCGGCTTCCCGACCGCCAACGTCTGCGTGCCGCGCAAGTTGCTGCCCAAGGACGGCGTCTACGCCGCGATCGCGCGCTACGACGGCCGCGACTACGCCGCGCTGGTTTCGATTGGGAGCAACCCCCAGTTCGGCGGCGGCGCGCGCACCGTGGAGGCCTGGTTGCGCGACTTTCCGCACACCATCTACGGTCGCGAGCTGGCGCTACGCAGCTTTCGCTACGTGCGCGAGCAGCGGCTTTTCGCCGGCGTCGACGAACTCATCGCAGCGATGCACGCCGATCTCGCCGCGGTCGCCTATCCGAGTTATGGCTAAAGCGCCAACCTTCGCCGCGCTGCTCTCGTTCGGCGTGGCCGCCGCGCTGCTCGCTGCCTGCAGCGGCGCGCAACGCGCGGGCGGCACCACGCTCGCGCAGGTCGGCCGGCCGGCGCCGAACTGGAGCGAGCCGACGGCCGCGGGCGGCACCCTCTCGCTCGCCGCCCTGCGCGGCAAAGCCGTCTATCTCAACTTCTTTGCGAGCTGGTGTCCGCCGTGCAACGACGAAGCGCCGCGCTTGGAGGCGCTGCAACGCCGGTACGGGCCGCAGGGATTGCAGATCGTCGGCGTCGACGTCCTCGAATCGCGCGCCAAAGCGGCGCACTTCGTCGCCGAGCACCACCTGACGTATCCGGCGGTGGTCGACGCTGGAACGCTACGCGATCAGTACGCGGTGAACGGTTTGCCGGTGCACGTGTTCATCACGCGCAGCGGCGTGGTGAAGCGCATCGAGGTCGGCGAACTGAGCGCGGCGCAGATGCGCCGCGGCATCGAGAGCATCCTCGGTTCGTAGCGACGACTTGCGCCGGCGTTAGGCGGCGCGCACCAGCAACGTATCGCCGTCGAGCGCAACCTCGGCGGTCCCACCCTCGCGCAGTTCGCCGCGTAAGATCGCGGTCGAGAGCGGTGTCGAGACGTAGTGCGAAACCGTGCGCGCAACGTAGCGCGCACCGCTTCCCGCGCCCATCGATACGCGCGCCAGATAGAGTTTGGCCTCGTCGCTCAGCCGCAAGGCCACGTTGCGCGCGCCCAACCGCTGCGCCAAGCTGCCGACGTGAATCTCGACGATGGCCTCGATCTGCGGCAGCTCCAAATCGTCGAAGGCGATGTTTTCGTCGATGCGATTGAGCAGCTCGGGGCGTAGCGCGAGCGTGAGATCGTCCTCGTCGAGATTGGTCGTCAACACGATCAACGCATGGCGGAAGTCGATGGTGCGGCCCTTGGCATCGGTCACGCGGCCGTCGTCGAGAATCTGCAGCAGGACCGCAGCCACGTCCGGATGCGCCTTTTCGATCTCGTCGAAGAGCACCACGCAGTACGGACGGCGCCGCACCGGTTCGGTGAGCTGCCCCGGCTCGTCGTGTCCGGCATATCCCGGCGGTGCGCCGAGCAGTCGCGAGACGGTGTGCGCCTCGGTGAACTCGGAGAGATCGACGCGTATCAGCGCGTTTTCCGTACCGAAGAGCGCTTCGGCGAGCGCCTTGGCGAGTTCGGTCTTGCCGACGCCGCTCGATCCGCGGAACAGGAAGCTGCCCAACGGCTTGCGCGGGTCGTGCAGGCCGGCGCGGGCGCGCCGAATGGTGTCGGCAACCGAGGCGACCGCGCGCGGTTGGCCGATCACGCGTCGGCCGAGCACCTGCTCGAGATCGAGCAGCGCGTTGGCCTGCGATTCGGAGAGCGCGGCTTGCGGGATTCCGGTCCAGCGCGCCACCACGTCGGCGACGGCTTCGGGCGTCACGATCGGACAATCGACCGTGCCCTTATTGCGCAACGCGACCGAGGCCGCCGCTTCGTCCATCAGATCGATGGCTTTGTCGGGGAGAAAGCGATCGGCAATGTATCGTGCCGAGAGATGCGCGGCCGTTTCGAGCGTCGCGTCGGGAACCGTGACGTTGTGATGGCGTGCGTAGCGGTCGCGCAATCCGCGCAAAATCGCAATCGTCGCTTCGACGCTCGGCTCGGCCACCATGACCGGCTGAAAGCGGCGCTCCAGCGCGGCGTCGGACTCGATGTACTTGCGGTACTCATCGAAGGTGGTGGCGCCGATGCACTGCAGTTCGCCGCGCGCCAGCTCCGGC
>DAIDGS010000018.1 GCA_027459845.1 Vulcanimicrobiota bacterium
CGATAATCGCGACGCCATGGAGAAGACGTTCGGGCTGCTCGAAGCGACCGAGCATGGATTGATTTTTACGAACTTGAACGATTTCGATTCGAAATACGGGCATCGGCGCAACGTGCGCGGCTATGCGGGGGCGTTGGGCGAACTCGACGCGCTCTTGCCGCGTTTGGAGAGTATGCTCGCACCTGACGATCATCTCATCGTGACCGCCGACCACGGCTGCGATCCGACCGCGCCCGGCAGCGACCACACCCGCGAATTCGTGCCGTTCCTCCACCGCAGCGTAGCCCCCGGTGCCGACCTCGGCATCATCGAGGGGCTCTTCACCGTCGGGCGCACGGCGCGCGCCGCGTTGCTCGGATAGCGATGCAAGAGGTACGCGATCGCATCGTTTCAGTGCAGGCCGGCGCCGCGACGGCAATGCGCGAGCGGAGCGTTCCGCGCTGGTGGTGGGCGGCGAAACGCGCGCTCGATCTCGTTCTCGGTAGCGTGCTTTTTCTGCTAACGCTGCCGATCGTTGCACTTGGCGCACTCGGCGTCTTTGTCGTGACGGGCGGCGCCCCGTTCTACGCGCAGGAACGGGTGGGACGCAACGGCATGCGCTTTCGGATGTGGAAATTGCGCACGATGGTGAAGGGCGCCCACGAAATGCGCGACGAGCTCCTGCATCTCAACGAAGCAAGCGGACCGGTCTTCAAGATTCGCAACGATCCGCGGCTGCATCCGCTCGGTCCGCTGCTCCGCCGTACGTCGATCGATGAGCTACCCAACCTGCTCAACGTATTGCGCGGAGAGATGGCGCTGGTCGGCCCGCGCCCGCCGCTGCCTTGCGAGACCGTCGAGTACGACGCGCGCGCGATGCGCCGGCTGAGCGTGCCGGTCGGCGTGACATGCTTGTGGCAGATCAACGGCCGCTCCGAGGTGAGTTTCGAGGAGTGGATGGAGCTCGATAATCGTTACATCGATACCTGGACGCCGTGGGGCGACCTCGCGATTATCGCCAAGACCGTTCCCGCCGTTTTACGAAAGGACGGCGCCCATTAAACCGCAACTGCGAGTGATCGCCGGCGCGCGGCGCGACCCGTCGATCCACACCGTCGCCGCGTCAACGTTGTTCATCATGGCGGCGACCTTAGGTTCGACGCTGCTCGGCTTCGCGCGCGAAGTGGTGAACGCACGCTATTACGGCACGCGCTGGGAGATGGATACCTTTCTGGCCGCGGCGACGATTCCGACGATTCTCTTCGGCGTCTTCAACGGCGCGCTGGTGAGCGCACTGGTACCGGTTTTCTCCGAGTATCTCACCAACGACGATGAGGCGAGTGCATGGCGTCTCTGTAACACCGTCATCAACGTGCTCGCCGTGCTACTCGTACTCTGCGCGGGTGCCGGTTGGGTTCTCGCGCCGTATTACGTTCCGCTGATCGCGCATGGCTTTCCGGCACCGCAGATGGCAGTCGCGGTGCGGATGACGCGCTGGCTGATGCCCAGCATCGTCGCGGTGAGTTTAAGCGGCGTGCTCTCCGCAATGCTCAATGCCTATCATAAATTTCGCTGGGCGTCGCTGACGGGCATTGCGATGAACCTGGTGACGGTCGGCTGCGTGATCTTCCTGACGCACCGCATGGGGATCTACGCGGTGGTGCTGGGAACCGCGCTCGGGCTCTTCGCGCAGTTGCTGGTGCAGCTGCCGCCCTTCATTCGCCTGCACCGTTACCGCATGGAGATCGATCTCCACCACCCGGGGCTCAAGCGTATTTGGGAGATGCTCGGGCCGATCATGGTCGGCTCGGCGGCCGGGCAACTCGCGCTCTTCTTCGATCGCTTTTTTGCCTCGACGTTGCCCGCGGGCTCGATGGCCGGCATGAATTACGCGACGAAGCTCGTCAACTTTCCGCAGCAGATCTTCGCCGCGGCAATCGCGACGGTGATCTTCCCGCTGCTCGCGCAGCACTTCGCCCGCGATAACCGGCGCGCGGTCTCGCGCAACGTCAACCTCGGCCTGCGCCTCGTGATGTTCATCGCGATTCCGTCGGTGGTGGCGCTCGCGGTGCTCTCC
>DAIDGS010000019.1 GCA_027459845.1 Vulcanimicrobiota bacterium
CTCGTACGACGCGCTTGGTCACTTACGCATAAGCCATTCTGGCGCGATGGAGCAAGGCGAGGCGACCGCTTACGAACTGCTTCCTGCCGCACATCTTGGCATCGTCGTCCTTACCAACGGCTTTCCGATTGGCGTCCCGGAAGCGATTACGCAGATGTTCTACGATCGGGTCGAATTCGGTAAGGACCAACGTGACTGGCTCGCATTCTACGGCCACGCGTTCGACGCTATGTCGGCACAGCTGCGCGGAAAACTCGTCGGAAAAACGCCGCCAGCCAATGCGGCTGCGGCACGATCAAATGACGCGTATGTAGGAACGTACGCCAGCGATCTGTACGGCCCCGCAACGATTAGCGCAAGCAGCAAAGGATTGAACCTTACCATCGGTCCGAAGCACATGGTCTTTCCGTTGCGTCACTGGAGCGGCGACACATTCGTGTTCCGTCCTGGTGGCGGTGGTTTCCGCGCGGTATCCAAACTCGAGTTTATTCCGGCAAGCAGCGACCATCCGGCGAAGTTGACCATCGAGTGGCTGAACGAGAGCGGCCTAGGGACGTTCATCAAACAGTAGGCGCGCCTTCGGACACGCGGTTGGACTTCTCTTCACCTCCGCCCCGGCTTAGACGATGGTCTCATGGCGGCAGTCGCGCGTCCAGCGACTGCAGCAACCCTGAGACCGACCGCTGCGACGCGGTGATGGATTCCAGCGACGCGAGAATAGCGTTAAGGACGCCAGACGGGTCTTCCATCGCCTTTGCGGCATGCGCGTCCACTGCGAGCCCGACGCCGGTCGCCAAATGCCGAATCGCGTCAAATTCATCCGGTGCATATGCCTGGCCGTCGGCTTTTGCTCCGAGCACTAATACCCCGACCACCCGCCCTCGACTCACCATGGGGATTGCAAATTCACCTTGTAACGTGCTGGAGAGCTCGTGCAGGTCGACCGGTCGGTGCCACGCACGCATCGCAACCAGCGCTTCGTCGTTCTCGTCCACGCCCGAAATCACGCCGCGTGCGTCTGCAAGAATAACTTTCGCATCGGTCGCATGTGCCCGCGTTTGGATGACGCGGACGGCGCGCTCCAGGGCCACAGGAAGTTCGGTAATATACCCGACCTCGTGCGCAAAATCGCGAAGCGCCTTTTCGTCCTCATGACGTTTCCGAAAGAAGATATTGTCGAGAACGATGTCGGCGCGGTGATGGATGAAACGCATCGACAAGCCGAGTCCGAGTGCGAGGGCAGCGCCCACGACAAAGTTGTTACGCTGACCGGCGCCGAGAAGATCGGTCACGATCCATTCGATGAGTACGAACACACCGACAACGATGGCCGAGACGGCGGTGTAGACGACAACCCGATTGATCGCGAAGCTCACGTCGAGCAGCCGCTTTTTGAGGATCGAGTACGTCAGCCCGACCGGCGTCAAGAGGAATGCCGCATTGCCGGCAAACAGCGCGACCGACGCAAATATGGGATTAAAGTGCGACAAAATGTCGAAGAACACGCCCGAGTAAAGCAGCGACATCGGCGCACCGGCGTAGACGAGTTTTGCCCGCTCGTTTCCTCGGGCGGCCTGAATCGCAGCTACGAGCGTACAGAGTGCAGCCGCATTAAGGAAATTGATTGCGACCTCGATCGGTCGCCCGGTCCACAGCCCGGACATGCCGAGCCACCATCCCACGATCGCAACGGCTGCAGCAATGTACGTAACCATGCTGAAGATGCGTCGAAGCCACGAAAGTGGGCGTGCAAACAGCGACGTGTACGGAACGATGAGCGCTAACGCGCCGAAATACAACGGAGCCGAAAATGCGTCAAGAGCAGCATCCAGCATTGGCCACGGCGTCCACCAATTCTGAAATTGAAAATCGACTCCAATATTGAAAAGGAGCAAAAACATCGCGAGAATCCGCGCGTCGGAAGCATCGGGTCGCTTCCACACGATGATTGCCGCAAAGAGTAGCATCCACAACAGGCCTGCGTTCGCAACGAACAAACCATCCCAAGTCTCGCTGACGTGCTGCGCGATAAACGTGAACGTTCGCTCGGTGTGACCTCGCCGGATCTGTAGAGTCGCGACTTCACCAGGCCAGAACGTACGCGTCAGCATCCGATATTTCAATGCCGGTGACGCATTGCGCAGATCAAGAACGTCGCCGGTTCGAATGCCGCGTTCGAACCACGGATTGCCGGCAGGCACCGTCAAGCGAAACGTGCCGGAGGTCGGACCGCGAGCGAGCTTCACGCTGGAAGCTCCGCTTCCGTAAAGCGACGCGAGTCCCGGCAGATTTCCCAAAAACGCCGATTGCATGACGACGACCGCGGCAAATTGCGCGAAGGCGAAGATGGTCAGGCCAATCAGAAAACGTCGCCAAGCCAGATCGCTCATGGTTAAAAAAGGTACGACGGGGCTAGGGAAAAGCCTCGGCATTGGTGCGCTTTATCGTATTAGCTTCCGTAATCGCAGCGGTAGCGCTGGCCGGTAGGTTACCCCGCACGCGATCGGAAATGAGTCTGGTACAGGCGCGGCAAACCTCGCGAGAAGCGGCGTCGGATTTGAGGAGTTGCTTGTCGTGAAGTTCAGATGCTATGTCTTCGCGGCCCTCGCGATGTCCGGGACGACCGCGTGCTCGGGTGCGTCGGCGACGCCTGCGCCCCGGATGGCGGTTAAGGAGCAGACCGTCGATGCTGCCGTGGCTCCCTATGTCGGGAGTCAGACGCCGGGAATCTCCGTTGCGATCGGCTATCACGGCCGGGTCATCTTCGCGAAAGCGTACGGGAAGGCCGATTTGGCTAGCGGAGCAGCCTTGACGGTGAATAGCCGCCTGGGCATCGGATCGCTGCTAAAGCAAATGACGTCGGGGGCGCTCCTGACCCTCGAGCGCGATCATCGGCTCAATATCCAGGACAAAGTCAACGTCCTGCTTCCGCAATATGCCTACGGCAATCGCATGACGTTGTACGAACTGAGTTCCATGATCGGCGGGCTACAGGGCGCGAGCGAGAAGCCGATCGGCGACGTTACCTTTGGAATTGTGGGAGCATTCACGGGAAACAGTACGGTTCGCCAAGTCTACGCCAAGCTCAATGCAAATCCACCGATCCGGCCGGCGCGCACCAAGTGGGATTACGCCAATATCGACTACTGGTTGCTGGGTCAAGCGATCGAAGCCGCGACCGGGAAGACGTATGCCCACGCCATGGAAGAGCGCGTTTTCGGTCCGCTCGGCATGAAGACCGCGTATATTCGCGGGGCGCAGCCCGACGTCGACCTCGCTACCGGCTATTCGCGCTTCGCCGACGGCACGTTTCACAAATGCCCCGAGCTGAACTTTCGCACCTCCGAAGCCGCCGGCATGGGGGCAATGACCGCTAGCGATGTCGTGCGGTGGGACGAAGGCTTGCGCGCCAACCGGCTTCTTTCGGGCGCGCTCGCGAAGGCGATGTTCGCGCCGAATGGGCTGCCGCTGCCGGAGCCGCCTTACGGCCCCGGCCTTCCCGGCGACAGCTACGCGATGGGTTGGGACGTGCGGAACGATTTGCTATTCGGTCACGGGGTCTACGAACACGAAGGCAATACGAACCTCTACACCAGTATTAACGTCATGTTTCCCGATGGAAGTGACGTCGTGCTGCTGGGCAACGCTCAATACAATCAATTCGCAATCAGTCGCTATACCATCGCGTACGAAGTTCACAACGCCATCACCGGACTACCGGCCGTCAAGCCTTTTAAGGTCACGGCGACCGAAAATATTTCGAAGTGCCAAAACGAGTGACTTCGCACGCGCTTTGCCGCCCTTTACTACGGTATCGGTTTGCCGAAGTTCGGAGCGAACGGCTCGCGATCGGAATGACACACCGACCCGCGTTTGGGTACGATAAGCCCGATCAAGTATCGCCGCTCGGCGCGCTCGACGCACGCGCTGGGATCCGCGGTACTGGTGTGGCCGTAGCCGTCGTGGGTGAGCAGCACCGCGTTGCCGAGAAGCCGCTGGAGACGCCGCCCGTTGGCGAACGGCGTATTGGGATCATACGTCGTGCTGATCAGGAGAATCGGCGTTTTCGTGCGCGCGTTCCACGGCCCGGTGTAGCGGTCCGCGCTGGCCACCGGCCATGACGCGCAGGGCGCCCAAAGCCACCAGCTCGAAAGCGGACCATAGATGAAGCTGATCGCAGTCAGTCGATCGGTGACCTTAGGCCACGCCGTCGGTGGATTCTTGGCTGGGCTGTCCGCGCACGCGATCGCAATGGGTGCTTCCAACTGTTCGTAGCCGGAAGGTGAGCGCAGCGTTTGTGCGACGATTTCGAGCGCCGATCCGTCGCCGCGCTCCGCGGCGCGAACATCCTTCGCCAACTGCGGCCATTGCTCCGGGCTCCGAAGCTTCAAGAAAAGTGCCGTCAAGAAGTCACCATGCGATAGCCGTCCGCCGGGAGCGGACGGTGCCGAAATCGGAGCGCGGCGTAAGCGCCCGATGACCCGGGCGACGCCGCGTGCGGCTGGTTCGTTCCCTGCGAGCGCGCAGCGAACGCGCCCTGCACGATCGCACAGCGTTTCGAACTCGCCAAATACCAGGTCGGCATCGGCCTCGCCGTTAGCCAGAGACGGTTCTCTTCCGGCAACGTTTTGAACCGGGTCGACGATCCCGTCGAAAACCATCGCACGAACCCGATTCGGAAACATGTTGGCATACGTCGCGCCGAGAAAGCTGCCGTACGACCAACCTAAATACGTCATGCGTCGCTCGCCGAGCAACCCACGCAGGTAATCCAGGTCCCGTGCCGTGTCGGCGGTCGAGATGTACGGGAGGAGCGCATGGCTGACCTCGCCGCAGCGATGCGCGAATGCTACCGTCTTGTGCAAATATGCCGGAGATGCGGAGGCGGTCGTCGGGACCCCCAAATCGCCCCAAAACCTGGCTAAAGCGGTCAGGTTGGTGAAGCAGCGCACGTGCGTGCTCGCGCCGGTTCCGCGCGGGTCCCAGCTGACGATGTCGAAACGACCACCCACGAGAGTGTCGAGTTCATCACCCGCTTCTCGCAGCGTGGTGACTCCGGAAACGCCCGGACCGCCGGGGTTGAAGAACAGGGTGCCCACGCGCGCGTTAGGCTTGCTCGCCAAGTGGCGAACGATCGCCAAGGTGATCCGAGGGCCGGTAGGTTTACTCCAATCGAGTGGAACCGCCACGCGCGCGCACTGCAAGTGCGTGCCGCACGCGCTCCATGCAAGGTGCGGCGGAGCCGGCGCAACCGGCGCGGCGCAGGCGGGAAGACAAAGCAGCAGGGCAACACGCAGTCCGCCCAAGCTTCGAGTAAGGGTGCGCATCAGTTTGGGATCGGGTGATCCGGCGTCAGCAGTTTCGAGATCGCCGAAAGAATATCGTCGCTCGGATTCTTTGGGGACGCTCCGCGATTCAACGAGACCGTGACTGCAAGCGATATTCCCGTCGTCGGGTCGTATGCCGTCGACGTGTACATGCCCCAATAGGACGCTTTCGCCACGATCCACGGCTTCTTGACGAGTGTTCCCAGACCAAAGTACGTGCTCGCGGTGTTCGGGCCGAGGCCGACGTTGACGGGTGCGGTTACCTCTGATCTTAACGCCGAAGGCAAAAGTGAGCTCGTGCCAAAGACGCGGTCCCACGTCACCAGATCGCAGATGTTCGATGTCATGGCGGCCCACGAAACGAACGATGGATTCCAGAAGGTTGTGTCCTTGAACGTGCCGTCGTCCAATGTGTGCAGCACCGGGCGCTGTGGCGTATCGTCGAACTGCAACCGCGTATCGTGGAGTCCGAGGGGCCTAAGGATCAAATCTCGGAGAAGCGATGCGTACGGCTTTCCGCCGACGCGCTCTAAAATTGCCCCCAACATGACGAAATCGGTATGCGAGTAGGCCCAATCCTTACCCGGATCCGTGAATGCCGGCGCTTGGTACGGAGGAAGGCTTCGTTTGATGAGGTCGTTCGCGGTCCAAACACGGCGCGTATTTGCGTAGATTGCCTTGGCAAAGCTCGGCGGCGTAATATAGTCGCCAAAGCCGGCGCTCGAGGCCGCGAGCATCCGGAGGGTCACCCCGTGAACGTGCGGATAGTTCGGGAACCATTTTGAAACCGGATCGGTCAGCGCGATCTGCTTCCGATCGGTCATCAGCAGCATCATTTCGACCAAGTACTGCCAGCCCACGAAGCCGACGCGGAAATGCATCGCGGTCGTTGCCGGGACGCCGGTCGTCGACGTTCCGAGTGCGGTTCGCAAGATCGGCTTTCCGTTGCGCTCCGCACCGAAGATGATGGCCCTGAGGTTGTCCCGCTCTTTCGCATGCGAAAGGATGGACGATATCGCGCTGGTCGTTGCGTTCGATCCTTCCGAGGCGGGGGCGCACGAGACCGGCGGCGTGACAGCGATCGCGGCGTATCCGTAGCTGCAACTGCCGGCCCCGAGCACGCCGGCTATGGCCAACGCGCGAACGCCTCGAAAATGGAACATGGGCGCGGGTTTCTGCAACCAAACTCAAATCCCTGAACGCCATCGGCAAAGATGGGTGGTTTGAAGACGCGCTCGTCCACAAGGGCCGTAGGCAAATTCCAAGAACGGGATGTTGGCGGACGCCGAAAACTGACCCACTTTGGTCCCGGATCGGACGTCTAAATGTGACCCACCTCGGGTTCGGATTTGGTTCCAGGCAGGGTGATTCCCGCCCGTTTGCGTTCTCGTAGTCGATAGCTTTCGCCGCTGA
>DAIDGS010000020.1 GCA_027459845.1 Vulcanimicrobiota bacterium
CGCCGAAGCGGGAGCCTAGGGACTACTCGGGGATGCGCAGTCGCTGGCCCGGCTGCAAGAGCACGCCGGCGAGATGGTTTGCGGCCGAGATGCGATCGACGGTGCTTTGAATGCCGCGGTTGCCGCTGTGCGCGGCCGCGATCGACCAGAGGCTATCGCCCGGGTTGACGACGACGGTTGCGTAGCGGGTCGGCGAAGCCGCGTGGAGCCGCACGCTCGAGAGCGTCGGAACCGCGACCAGAAGCGCCAGCGTCGCCAGCGAGATCGCCGGCATCAGGGTGAACTTTTTGTGCGTGCGCACCGTCATCGTGTCCTTTCCGTATCTTGTGGCGAACCTGCGTTCGACGACTAGTCGGTCGATATCTTGGGCCAAACGCCTGTTCGTCCACTAGATTTTACCATGGGCTCGCCAAGGGGTGTCAAGCTTACTCGAACGTATGTTTGCCTTCCGCGGCGATCTGTGGTACGGTTATAGACGCATTTGGTGCCATACGTGTGGCATTGTGGGGAGGCACGATGACCGACAAACCGGCGACCGAGCGGCAGCGCCGCATTCTGGCCGCGATCAACGAACTGACGGCCGAGCACGGCTATCCGCCTTCGGTGCGGGAGATCGGCGAGCGCGTCGGCCTCTCCTCGTCCTCGACGATCCACGCGCACCTCAAGGCGCTGGAACGGCGTGGGCTGATCTCGCGCGACCCCACCAAGCCGCGGGCGCTGCGTGCCGAGGGTGGCCCATCGCCGAACGGATTGCCGGAGATGGTGGTGATGAAGATCATCGGCAAGGTGGCGGCCGGCGTGCCGATCGCTGCCCAGGAGGACCTGCTCGGTGAGTTTGCCCTCCCGGCCGACGTGGTGCCGCGCGGCTCCGACGCCTTCATGTTGCGCGTGCAGGGCGACTCGATGATCGAGGCCGCGATCCTCAACAACGACCTCATCCTGGTGCGTCCGCAGCCGCATGCCGAAAACGGCGAGATCGTCGTCGCGATGGTCGAGGGCGAGGCGACCGTCAAGCGCTTCTTCCGCGAGAGCGGCCGTTTCCGGCTGCAGCCGGAGAATCGCTCCATGGCGCCAATCTACGCGAACGATGTCGAGATCGTCGGTCGCGTCGAGGCCGTCTTCCGCCAACTCTAGCCTCGCCGCCCGATTCGAGCGGCGCGTCGTCCCGGCGATGCGCGCGCTCGGCGACGCGCCGTTCGTCGCGGCCATCCGCTTGGCGCTTCCGTGGAGCGCGCTCGCGCTCGGCGCAGCCTTCATGGCGATCCTGCTGGTCGCGCCGCCGCCGCTCGGCGGCACGCTCGGCGCGCGGTTGGCGCTTGCGCTGCTCCCGGCTTTTGGCGCGATGGCCGGGGCACTCGTCCCGATCCTGGCGGTGACGCTGGCGCGACGCAGCGGACTGGCGCCGCTGGCGCTGATCCTCGGCAGCCTTGGAGCCTTTGCGATCGCGCTGCCGCGCCCGCTTGGTCCGAACGCCGTGACCTACTTGCGCGGGCTCGGCGCCAGCGGGCTCTTTCTGGCCATCTTGGCGTGCGGCGTCGCCTACGCATGGACGCGCGCCGCCGCGCGTCTGGGTGCGCCGGCACCCTGGATCGGCGCGGCGCTGGCGGTCGGGAGCTTCGCCGGATTGGACGCGCTCCACGTCTCGCTCCCGCGGCTGATCGAAGCAGCGCTGGTGCCGCTCGCGCACCTCGGCGATACCTACGGCGCGCTGATCGCGATCGTGGCCATCGAAACCCTGCTGTGGACCGCCGGCGTTCACGGGCCGGCTGTGCTCGCGGCCGTCGTGACCCCGGTCTACTTGACGATGCAGATGCAGAACACGCAGGCCTTCGGGGCGCATCATCCGCTGCCGTACGTGGTGGTGGTCTCGCTGTTTCTCTTCGTCTTTCCGGGCGGCGCCGGCGCGACGCTGCCGCTGGCCGGTATGTTCGCGCTCTCGCGCGTCCCGCGTTTGCGTCGACTCGGCCGCATGACGTTGCTGCCGTCGTTGTGCAACATCAACGAGCCGCTGCTCTTCGGCGCGCCGGTGGTCTTCAATCCGTACCTGGCGGTGCCGTTCGTTGCGGCACCACTGGTGCTCGCGACCACGACCTACCTGGCGGTGGCGCACGGCTGGGTAGATCGCGCGGCGTTTTACGTGCCGTCGTCGGTGCCGTCGTTCATCTCGGTCTACCTTGCGACCCAAGACGTGCGCGCGATCGCGTTGCTGCTGGCCAATCTCGCGCTCGCGGCGGCGATCTACTATCCGTTCGTGCGCGCCTACGAACGCCACGGAGCAGTCGCGTGAGCGTCGCGCTGCTCTGCGAACGCTTCGCGATCGCGGGCGCGCTGCGCGAGGCGGCGCTGCGCGCCGAGATTCGCTGCGCGCAGTTCGGCTATCCCAGCCAAGCGGCCGTCAAGACCGCGATGCTGGCCGCCTTCCTGGACGAAGGCATGAGCGAGAGCGACCTGGCCGGTTCGACCGGCTACGGCTACGACGACGCGGCGCGCGCGCGCTACGAGTCGCTGCTGGCCCGCGTCTTCGGCGCGGAGCGCGCCTTGGCGCGGCTCTCGATCGTGAGCGGAACGCACGCGATCGTGGCGGCGCTGGCGGCCTGCGTGCCGCCGCCGGGACTGTTGCTGAGCGTCACCGGCGCGCCGTACGATACCCTGCGCAGTGCGATCTGCGAGGCACCGCACGCGCTGACGCAGCACGGGGTACGCTATCGCGAGATTGCGCTGGCCGGCGGTGCGATCGACCTTCCGGCGGTGTTGCGCGCGCTCGACGACGAGACGCCGAGCGTGCTCTTCGTGCAGCGTTCGCGCGGCTATGCGCCGCGACCCGCGATTGCGATCGCCGAGTGCGCGCGGGTTTTTGCAGCGGTGCGCGCGCGCGCGCCGCAGACCGTCATTGCGGTCGACAACTGTTATGGCGAGTTGGTCGAGGAGCGCGAGCCGACGCACGTCGGTGCGGATCTCGTGATGGGTTCGTTGATCAAGAATCTTGGCGGCTCGATCGCCCCGGCCGGCGGCTACGTTGCGGGCCGTGCGGATCTGATCGAACGCATCGCCGCGCGCCTCTACGCGCCCGGACTGGGCAGCGCGCTCGGGCCGTCGCTCGGGTTCGGGCGCGCGCTGGTGCAGGGCCTCTTCATCGCACCGCTGGTGGTGGAACAGACGCTGCGCGGACTCGACTTCATCGCCGCACTGTTCGAGGAACTCGGCTATCCGGTCGATCCCGCTCCGGGCACCCGCCGCACCGACATCGTGCAAGCCATCCGTCTCGGCTCCGCGGAACGACTGCTCCGCTTCGCGCGCGGCCTGCAGGCTGCGATGCCGCTGAACGCGCGCTTTCGGCCCGAACCGGGCGCCGTGCCCGGCTACGCCGATCCGGTGGTGATGTCGAGTGGTGCGTTCGTCGCGGGCGCAACGATCGAACTCTCCTGCGACGCGCCGCTGCGCTCGCCGTACGAAGTCTACGTGCAGGGCGGCATCTTCGCCGAACACGCCTACCTCGGCGCGCTCTTCGCCGCCCGCGCTCTGACGGCCGAAACGTAGCGCCGCGTCGCGGGTCGCGCATTACCCCATACATCGGCCGGAACTCCCACTCGCGCCGATGGAGCAAAGCGCCGCGTCGCGGTTCGGGCATTGCCCCATACGTGAGGCGGGGGCTCCGACGCGCGCCGCGCTTCACGCATTGCCCCATACGTGAGGCGGGGACTCCGACGCGAGCGGCATCGACAGGAGGTCGACTTCATTTGATTGTGCCGCGGGCGCGGCGTAGCAGGAGCGCCGCACGAGGCGGCGCGACGAGCGTCCCCGCCGATGTATGGGGCAATGCGAAGCGACGGGCGGGAAACGACGCGACGAGCGCGCCGCCTGTGCGAAGCGACGGGCGGGAAAACGACGCGACGAGCGTCCCCGCCGATGTATGGGGCTATGCGAAGCGACGGCCGGGAAACGACGCGACGAGCCCCCGCCGATATATGGGGCTATGCGAAGCGCGGTTGAGGACGGAGCGCGACCTGAAGGCGGCGGCACGACTGCGAAGAAGCACTGGCTGCGTGAACAGCGACAGCGAGCAGGTTCCCGAGCGCCGGTACGCCCGCGTCGACGTCGACTTCCCGGTGACCGTGATCGTGCCCGGGCAAGAACTCGTCATCGCCGGTCGCGCCATCGACCTCAGTCGCGGCGGGATGCGAGTCGCCACGCCGACCGACGTGCCCCCCGGTCAGGCGGTGATTCTCCGCTTCTCGCTCGGCGATTCGGGCGACGTGCTACTGCGCGGGCGGATCGTGCTCTCGTTCTTCGATGCGATCCTGCAGCAGTACGCGCACGGCGTGGCGTTTACCCAGTACGCCCCCAAGGACCGCGAGGCGCTGGAGCGATTCGTCGATCCGGAGGCCGCGCCTCAGTCGCCGGCGCCCAGGAATCCGTAGAAGAAGTAGCGGTTGCCGTCCGAGGTCGTGACGACGATCCGGGTCTCCTCGACGTTGGCCGCCGCGATGCTCTTCCCGACGAGCGTGTCGAGAATGGCCTGGGCTTGCAGGAACTCAGCCTCCCGAAGGGCATCCGGCTCCACCTCTATGAGCTGGAGGAGCTCGTCGATCCGGTCGTGTGTCGTCACCACCTTCAATAATCGTCCGGACCCCCGGATTTGTTAGGCTGCGCCGTCCCGCCAGGGGCCGGGTGCGGCCCCCAGAGAAGCCTGCGGCGACCATGTACGTGCTCGAAGTTCTCAGCGGCCCGCTCGACGGGAAGACGTGGGCATTCGAACGCGAGATTACGATCGGCCGCGACGACGCGCTGGCCGAAGCGTGCATCGCGCTCGATCGCTACATCTCGCGCCGGCATGCCCGTTTGACCGCCGGCGAGGACGCGTTGCGCATCGCCGACCTGGAGAGCCGCAACGGGACCAAGCTCAACGGCCGGCCGGTCGTCGGCGAGGCCCCGCTCGAGATCGGCACGCCCTTCATCGTGGGCCGCACCGTCCTGCGCGTCACGCGGGAAGCGTAAGCGCTCGAACTTCGATGCAAGTCATACGCTCGCTCGCGCAGGCCCGCGCGCTCTTCGACGTGTTTGGACAACCGATCGGCTTCGTTCCGACCATGGGCGCGCTGCACGAAGGGCATCTCGAGCTGGTTCGTCAGGCGCGCAGCGAGTGCACGACGGTGGCGGCGTCGATCTTCGTTAACCCGATGCAGTTTGCGCCGGGCGAAGATTTCGAGCGCTATCCGCGCGATCTGGACGCCGACTGCGTCAAGCTCACCGAGACCGGCGTCGATATCGTCTTCGTCCCGAGCGACGACGAGATCTATCCGGCCGGATTTTCAACCGCCATCGACGTCGGCGCGCTCGCGAGCGTGTACGAAGGCGCGATTCGCCCCGGACACTTTCGCGGCGTGGCCAC
Source organism: Vulcanimicrobiota bacterium (assembly GCA_027459845.1). Classification (GTDB taxonomy): domain Bacteria; phylum Vulcanimicrobiota; class Vulcanimicrobiia; order Vulcanimicrobiales; family Vulcanimicrobiaceae; genus DAIDGS01. The sequence continues at coordinate 5,390 of DAIDGS010000020.1, forward strand.
GATCGTCGCGAAGCTCCTCAACGTCGTGCATCCACAGGTCCTCTACGTTGGGCAGAAGGATGCGCAGCAGACTGCGGTCCTGCGCAAGATGGTGCGCGATCTCGAGATTCCGGTGCACGTGGAAGTGGTTCCAACCGTGCGCGATTCCGACGGGCTGGCGCTCTCGAGCCGCAACGCCTATCTGAACGCGGCCGAGCGCGCCCAAGCGCCGTCGCTCTATCGCACCTTGCTGGCGTTGCGCGATGCGCTCGAGGCCGGGATGTCGAAGAGCGCGGCGATCCAACGCGCGCGCAGCGAACTCGGGTCGCTCGCGGTGCTCGACTACCTCGACGTCGTCGACGCCGATACGTTCGAGCCGCTGGAAGCGATGCGCCCGCCCTCGTTTGCGATCGCCGCGGCGCGCTTCGGCGCCACGCGCCTGCTCGACAACGTGTGGATGCCGCACGGATGAACGGCGCGCGCATCCTGCTGGGCGTGACCGGCGGAATCGCCGCCTACAAAGCCGCCGCCCTGACCAGCACGCTGGTACAGCGTGGCGCGCTCGTCGACGTCGTCATGACCGCCGAGGCCGAGCGGTTCGTCGCGCCGCTGACGTTCGCGGCGCTGACCGGACGGCCGGTCTTCGGATCGCTCTGGGATGCACCCGAGCGGATTCCCCACGTGCGCTTGGTGCGCGAGAACGCGGTCGTGCTGGTCGCACCGGCAACCGCCAACGCGCTCGCAAAGCTGGCGCACGGCATCGCCGACGACCTGCTGACCGCAGCCGTGCTGGCGGCGCGCATTCCGGTGATCCTCGCGCCGGCGATGAACGACGCCATGTACGCGAACCCGGCGACGCAGGCCAACCTGGCGACGTTGCGAGCGCGCGGTTACGGCATCGTCGACCCGGAGGCCGGCTTTCTGGCCGAGCGCGAGCGTGGGATCGGGCGCCTCGCTTCGGAAGAGCGGCTGCTCGAGGCGCTCGCGCGCACGCTGGAGCGGAGCCGCGCGCTGGCAGGCAAGCGCGTCGTCGTCACTGCCGGTCCGACGCGCGAACGCTTCGATCCGGTGCGCTTCGTGAGCAACGCATCGACCGGAGCGATGGGCATCGCGATCGCGCGCGAGGCGGCCGCACGCGGTGCGGCCGTAACGCTGCTGCTCGGACCGACGCTGCTGGAGCCGCCCGCCGGAGTGGCGGTGTGGCGCTTCGAAAGCGCCCGCGAACTCCTGGACCTGGCCCTCGAACACGCCGTCGGCGCCGACGTCACGGTGGCGACGGCTGCGGTGGCCGACTGGCGCCCCGCTACCGTCGCCGCGCACAAGCGCAAGAAGGGCGCCGACGTGCTGGAGGAACCGATGCTGCGCAATCCCGACGTGCTGGCCGAGCTGGGTGCGCGCAAGGGCGCCACGTTCCTGGTGGGGTTTGCCGCCGAGACCGACGACCATCGCGCCAACGCGCGCGTCAAGTTGCGCGCCAAACACCTGGATGCGATCGCCGTCAACGACGTCGCCGGAGAGCGCGGCTTCGGGGTCGGGCGCAACGCGTTGACGTTGCTGTGGGGCGACGACGGCGAACGGGATTTGGGCGAAGGTGAAAAGCCGGAACTGGCGGCTCGTCTGTGGGATGCGTTGGAAGCGCGGTTCGCGTGCTCCTGACGATCGACGTCGGCAATACCGAAACCAAACTCGGCGTCTTTGCCGGCGATCGCGATGTCCCCGAGCCGTTCTGGCGGCTGCGCAGCGACCCGGGGCGAACCGCCGACGAGGTCGCGGTACTCGTGCGTCAGCTCTTTACCGGCGCCGCGCTGGCGCCCGAGGCGATCGACGCGGTCGCGGTGGCGAGCGTGGTGCCCGCGCTCGATCCGATCGTCGAGGCCGCCTGCCGGCGTTGCTTCGGCGTTGCGCCGCGCTTTCTGCGGGCCGAGACGCAGACCGCAATCGCGATCGCGACCGAACGCCCGGCCGATGCCGGGGCCGATTTGATCGCGATGGCGATCGGTGCGCGCGCGCGCTATCCCGATCCGCTCATCGTGGCCAGTTACGGAACCGCAACCGTCTTCATTGCGATTTCACCCGCCGGAGTCTACTTGGGCGGCGCGATCGCGCCGGGTATCGGGACGTCGATCGACGCGCTCAACGCCCGTACGGCGCGCCTTCCGAAGATCGTCCCCCAACCGGTGCAGGCCGCGATCGGTCGCAATACGCACGATGCGCTGGCCAGCGGCATCACCTTTGGGTTCGCCGGACAGACCGACGCGCTGGTCGCGCGCATCCGCCGCGAGTTAGGCGCGCCCGCCAAGGTGATCGCGACCGGCGGTTTTGCCGAGTTGGTGGCGGCGCACACCGCCACGATCGACGCGATTCACCCATACCTCAGCCACGAAGGGCTTCGACACTTCGCGCGATGACCCGCACCTTCGTCACGCTGGCGGTGTTGACGCTAGCCGCCGGCTACGCGGACGCCGTTGCGTTCTTTGGCCTCGGCGTCTTCACGGCCAACATGACCGGCAACACCGTGCTGCTCGGCGGAGCGTTCGCGCAGGCACTTCTGCCGCAACTGCATTTCTCGGTTGCGGTCGCACCACTGATCGTCTCGCTGGTCTGCTTCCTCTTCGGCGCGCTGCTTTCGGCGGTGCTGCTACGGCGCGAAACGCGGCGCCCGCCGTGGCGCACGATCGCGGTCGTGTTCACGATGGCGCTGCTGCTGGTCGCAGCCGCGGCGATCTTTCGCATCGGCGGTGGCGCACAGTTGGTGCCGTGCGTCGCGTTGCTCTCGACCGTCATGGGACTGCAGAGCGTGGTCGCGGTGCGCGCGGGCATCCCTGGGGTTTCGACGACCTACGTCACCGGCACGCTGGTCACCGCGATGATCGATTTCTTCGGCGACGTCGAGGATCCGCACCGGCGCGAGCAGGGGCGCCCGAACGCGCTCACCTGGGTGCTCTACCTGCTGGGTGCGCTGCTGGGTGCGGCGGCGCTCGCGATCCTGGGCGAACGCTCGCTGTGGCCGGTCGCGGTGGCAGTGGCGTTGCTGCTGCCCGTGGTATAGTAGGGGCCCATGCCCCGTACCGTCGCACCGCTGCAGATCGGGCCGATCGCCGTTTGGCCGCCGTTGGTTCTGGCGCCGATGTCGGGCGTCACCAATCGGACGATGCGGGCGCTCTACAAGCCCTTCGGCCTCGGCCTTACCGTCACCGAGTTCGTCTCGTCGAACGCCTTGACGTACGGCAGTAAGCGCACGCTGGAGATGATCGACCGCCATCCCAGCGAGCGTCCCGGTTCGACGCAGCTGTGGGGTGACGATCCCGCGACCATGGCGCGCGCCGCCGCACTGGTGCGCGAGTGCGGCGCCGACATCGTCGACATCAACTTCGGCTGCCCGGCGCCCAAGGTGACCAAGACCAACGGTGGTTCGGCCTGCCTGCGCGATCCGGATCGCTGCGAAGCGATCGTCCGCGCCGTGGTCGGGGCCGTCGACTGCCCGGTGACCGTGAAGATGCGCTTGGGATGGACCGAATCCGATCTGGTCTACCTCGATGTTGCGACGCGCGCGCAAGCCGCCGGGGCGGCGGCCGTGACGCTGCACGCGCGCACCGCCAAGCAGTTCTATCGCGGGAGCGCCGACTGGCGGCACATCGCGGCGCTCAAGCGGCACCTCGACATTCCGGTCATCGGCAACGGCGATCTCGCGGAGGCGCACGCCGCCATGCGCAGCATGCGCGAGAGCGGGGTCGACGGCATCATGCTCGGGCGCGCGACGCTCGGCAATCCTTGGTTGATCGCACAGGTCGCCGATCTCATGGAGGGGCGTAGCGCGCGACCGGATCCGACGCCGGCCGACCGCCTGCGCTACTGCATCGTGCACTATCGCACGATGGTCGAGGAGTTGGGCGAACGGCGTGCCGTGCCGCAGATGCGCAAGCACGTCGCGCTCTACCTCAAGGGGATCGCCGGCGCCGCCGCGTTGCGCGAACGCATGATGCGCATCGAGAGCGCCGCCGAGGCGATCGACACCATCGACGCCACCATCGAGCGGCTCGAGAACGCGCGCGCCGCCTGATGCGTGTAGGGCGTACGTGCGCGGCGCGAGTGGGCGCGGCTCCGGGGCGCGCCGGATTTCACGCGCCGACCCCCGGCCGGGCGACGGTGCTGCCGTGATCGAGTCGAACGACGCCTTGTACGGTGCGCCGTCGGCGCGCGACTTGGAGGCGGAGGTCTTCGAGGACTATCGTCGCTACGTCAACCCGCCGCTGGCGCGGGTGATGAAGCTCTCGGGGTCGCCGATCGAAGTCCGCGCGCAAGGCTGCACGATCTGGGATCACAACGGGAAAGCCTACCTCGATTTTGCCGGCGGGTATGGCGTCTTCACGCTCGGACATTCGCATCCGCGCGTGATCGCCGCGGTGCGGGCGCAGATGGAGCGGCTCTCGCTCTCGGGCAAGACCATGTTCAACGTGCAGTTGGGACGGGCGTCGCGCCGGCTGGCCGAACTGGCGCCGGGCGATTTAGCGATTTCGTTTTGGTGCAACAGCGGAACCGAAGCGGTCGAGGGTGCGATCAAGCTTGCCCGCGCCGCGACCGGCCGCGCCAAGATCGTCGCGACGCTCGATGCGTACCACGGCAAAACGCTCGGCGCACTCTCGGCCAGCGGTCGCGAGACGTTTCAAGCGCCGTTTCGGCCGCTGATGGACGGCGTCGTGCGCGTGCCCTTCGGCGATGCCGCGGCGCTCGATGCGGCGCTGACCGATGCGGCCGCCTTCATCGTCGAGCCGGTGCAGGGCGAGGGCGGCGTCAACGTGCCGCCGCCCGGGTACCTGCGTGCGGCGCGCGAGCGCTGCGATGCCGCCGGCGCGCTGCTGATCGCCGACGAGGTGCAGACCGGCTTCGGACGCTGCGGCTATCGCTTCGGCTGCGACCGCGACGGCGTCGTCCCCGACGTCATGACGCTGGCCAAAGGGCTCTCCGGCGGCATCGTGCCGGTCGGCGCCTACATTGCGCGCACCGACGTGTGGAACCGCGCCTACGCCAAACTGCCGCTGGTGCACACCTCGACCTTCGGCGGCAGCGAACTCGCCTGCGCTGCCGCATTGGCTGCGATGGAGGTGCTCGAAGCCGACGATCTGGTGGCCGCGGCCCGCGAACGCGGCGCGCAACTGCTCGCCGGGGCGCGCGCGGTCGCCGCCGAGTTTCCGGCGGTGGTGGCCGACGTCCGCGGGCTCGGCTTGCTGGTCGGCGTCGAACTCGCCAACGAGGGGTACGGCGGCTGGATCATTCCCGAGATGCTGCGCGCCGGAGTGACCGCCGCCTGGACGCTCAATCAACAGCGCGTGATCCGGCTCGAACCGCCGCTGATCGTGAGCGCCGCCGAGGTGGACCGCGCGCTGGCGGCGCTGCGGAAAGGCGTTGCGGGCGCCTACGAGAAGCTCGGCCGACTATAGCCATGCCGTACGTCGAAACCTCGATCGCGATCGCCGCTCCGGCCCGCGCCGTCTACGAGCTTGCCAAGGACCAGGAACGCTTTCCGCAGTTCATGCCGGACGTGGAGACCGTCACGGTGCTCGAGACCCATCCCGACCGCGCGATTTCACGCTGGAAGACGCTGGTCGAAGAGGCCCCGATCGAGTGGACCGAGGAAGATCGCTTCGACGATGCGCGATTGCGCATCGACTACCGGCTGATCGAAGGCGATTTGGATACCTTTCAAGGGGCGTGGACGTTCGAGCAGCGCGACGGCGTGACGCACGTCTCGCTCGGCGTCGAGTACGATTTCGGGGTGCCGACGCTCGCCGAGTTGATCGGTCCAACCCTCGAGAAGAAGGTGCGCGAGAATAGCGAGATGATGTTGGCGGCACTCAAGCGCGAGGCCGAAGGCCGTGCGTAAATTCTGCTTCGTGATCCATCCGCTCTCGCTCGCCGACATCGCCCGCTACGAGCCTGGCGCCAAGGGCAAGGGCGAGCCGATCCTGCGCAAGATCATGGAGTGGATGCCGCCCTGGGCGGTCGTCCACGTGACCGGCGTCCGGACCCCCGACGGACGCGAGACCGAGGGCTGGTTCGTGGCCGCGCCGCTCCTGCCCGAACAACTGATCGCACTGCCACGCGACGAGGTCTACGCGCGCATCCAGCGCGCGATCGAGATCGGCATCGAACTCGGTGCGGAGATCGCCGGCCTGGGCGCGTTTACGGCGGTCGTCGGCGACGGCGGCGTGACGATCAACCAGCGCGTCGGCATTCCGGTGACGACCGGGAACTCGCTCACGATTGCCGCCGGCCTGCAGAGCCTCTTTCGCGGTGCCGACGAAATGGGCGTCGACGCCTCGCAGGCTACGCTGGCGGTGATCGGTGCGACCGGGTCGATCGGCGGCGCCTGCATCGAGCTGGCGGCCGAGCGCGTCGGCAAGATCGTGATGGTCGCGCGCAACGAAACGCGGCTGCGCAAGTTCCACGCGCAGAAGGCACCCGAGTTGCCGGTACCGAGTTCGTATACGACCGACATTGGGGCGGCCGTGCGCCAGGCGCAACTGGTGCTGACGGCCACCTCCGCGACCCAGGATGTGATCGAACCCGAAGACTTGCAGACCGGCGCGGTCGTCTGCGAGCTCTCGCTGCCGCACGACGTCAGCCGGCGCGTCGCGCTGGAGCGCCCCGACGTGCTGGTGACCGAGGGCGGCAACATGCTCCTGCCCGGGAATCCGCGCTTCGAGCGGGTGCGCGAACCGGGGACCGAGTTCGACCTGAATCTCCCGCCGCGAACGGCGCTGGCGTGCATGAGCGAGACGATGGTGCTGGCGCTCGAAGACCGGCTCGAACCCTTTACCCTCGGCCGCGGGATCGACGTCGCGCGGGTGCGTGAGATGGCGGCGATGGCACAGCGCTGCGGCTTCGAGCTGGCGGGAATGCGTGCGTTCGATGCGGCGATCGATCGCGCCAAGATCGAGGCGACGCGCGCGGCGGCGCAGGCGCGCCGCGCGCGGACGGTCGCGCAGCATGTCTGAGCGTAAGCGCGTCGTCTCGGTATCGCTCGGGTCGTCCACGCGCGATCACCGCGCCGAGGTCGAACTGCTCGGCACGCGTTTCGACATCGAACGCATCGGCGTCGACGGTAAGCTCGATATCGCGATCGCCAAAGTGCGTGAACTCGACGGGACCGTCGACGCGATCGGTCTGGGCGGCATCGACGTCTATCTCTATGCCGGCAGCAAACGCTACGCTCTGCGCGATGGCCTGCGCCTGCTCGAAGCCGCCGCCGTCACGCCGGTGGTCGATGGCAGCGGTCTGAAGAATACGCTCGAACGCGAGGCCGTGCGCTTCATGCGCGAGCGGCTCGGCATCGAGTTGCGCGGACGCAAGGTTCTCATGGTCAGCGCGCTCGATCGTTTCGGGATGGCGCAGGCGCTGGTGGAGAGCGGCGCCGACGTTCTGTTCGGCGACTTCATCTTTGCCCTCGACAAAGACATGCCGGTGCGCGGGTTGCGCGAGTTCGAAGCGATGGCCGAAAAGTACCTCCCCGACGCCTGCAAGTTACCCTTTCAGTTCTTCTACCCCACCGGAAAGAAGCAAGAGAAGCCGCCCGAACCCAAGTATCCGCAGTACTACGCACAGGCCGAGATCATCGCCGGCGACTTTCATTTCATGCGTCAGTATATGCCCGAGCGTCTCGATGGCAAGATCGTGCTCACCAACACGGTGACGCCGGCCAACGTCGAGGAGCTGCGGGAGCGCGGCGTGCGCACGCTGATCACCACCACGCCCGACTTCGGGGGCCGCTCGTTCGGGACCAACGTGGTTGAAGCCGCGTTGCTGGCGCTGCTCGGCAAGCCGTGGAACGCGGTCGAGCCGGCCGATTACGCCGGTCTCTTGCAGGCGCTCGACCTCCGTCCGCGGGTGGTCGAGTTCGGACGCGGGGCGGGAGGCCCCGGTGCCGTCGCCTGAGAACTCCCCGCGCCAGCGCCTGCGGGCGCCAGCACGTTCGAGGGGTTTCGGGGGCTGCGGCGCCTTGACTCCCCCTTCATGAGGTTCGTAGTGAACGACAAAGAGACCGTCCTCACCGCCGAGGGACTCGCCAAGCTCGAGCACGAGTTGGACGAGTTGAAGACCGTCCATCGCAGGGAAGTCAACGACCGCATTCGTCAGGCCAAAGAGTATGGCGACCTGAGCGAAAACGCCGAGTACGAAGACGCCAAGCAGGAGCAGGCCTTTATCGAGGGACGGATTCTCAAGCTCGAAGCGATGATGCGCAGCGCGCGCCTGATCGACGAGTCGGAGTACAACGCCGACGAAGTGCACTTGGGCTGCGTCGTCAAGGTCAAGGACCTCAAGAACAACGAGGCCTACGAGTTCTCGATCGTCGGTTCGGCCGAGGCCGACCCGCCCAACCGCCGTATCTCCAACGAGTCGCCGCTGGGGCGCGCGCTGATCGGTCACAAAAAGGGGACGACGGTCGACGTGACGACGCCGCGTGGCATGGTCAAGTACAAGATCGAGGCGATCAAGAGCAACGGTACCGCCGGCAAGAAGGCTGCCAAGAAGGCGAGCTAGCGTTCGATGTCCGCTTCCGGTTCCTGGGGGCACGACGCGCTCGGGAAGACCGAGGCGGCGCTGATCGAAGCCCGGCGCGAGAACCTTGCCGCGCTGCGCGCCGCCGGGCTCGACCCGTTTCTGCAGACCCGCTATCCGGTCGATGCGACCGCGGCCGAACTGGCCGCGCGCTACGCCTTTCTGGAGAACGGTGCGGCAGCCGAGGCCGAAGGCTGGAATCTCGCGGGGCGGCTGCTCTCCAAGCGCACCATGGGCAAGACGATCTTTGCCGATCTCGAGGACCGTACCGGCCGGCTACAGCTCTACGTTCGCCGGGATCGCGTCGGCGACGACGGTTTCGCGGCGTGGCAGCACTGCGAGCGCGGCGACGTGGTCGGCGTTCGCGGTACGATGTTCCGCTCCAAGATGGGCGAACTCACGCTGCAGGTGCGCGAGTTTGCGGTGCTCGCAAAGGCGCTTGCGCCGCTGCCCGACAAGTGGTCGGGTTTACAGGACGTCGAAAAGCGTTACCGGCAGCGCTACGTCGATCTGATCGTCAATCCCGAGGTGCGCGATACGATGATCTTGCGCAGCCGGCTGATCGCCGAGATGCGCCGCTTCATCGACGGGCACGGTTTCCACGAGGTCGAGACGCCGACGCTGCTCCACGTGGCGGGCGGAGCGGCCGCGCGTCCCTTCGTCACGCACGTCAACGCGCTCGATCAGCTGATGCAGTTGCGTATCGCGACCGAGCTGAACCTCAAGCGCTTGATCGTCGGCGGGATGGAGCGCGTCTACGAGATCGGCCGCATCTTTCGTAACGAAGGTATCGACACCACCCACAATCCCGAGTTCACGATGCTCGAACTCTACGCGGCGTACTGGAACGTTGACGACATGCGCGCCTTCAACGAAGATCTGATCGCGCGGCTGGTGGACGTTGCCACGGGTGGAAAAACCGTGCTGGAGTACGACGGCACGGCAATTTCGTTCGCGCGTCCGTTCCGAACGGTCGGTTATCTGGAGGCGATCGCGACGCATAGCGCGGGGCGGTTCACGCGCGAGCGCCTGCTCGACCCGGTCGGGGCCTCCGGCGTATTGGAAGCGCTCGAACTGCCGTCCTCGCCGACGCACGGCCACGCGCTCGACAAGATCTTCGAGCGCGTCGTGGAGCCGCACCTCGTCGACCCTACCTTCGTGATCGACTACCCGGTCGTCATCTCGCCGTTGGCCAAGCGCAAGGCCGACGATTCCGAACTCACCGATCGCTACGAGCTGTTCTGCGCGAACATGGAGATATCGAACGCGTTCACCGAGCTGAACGACCCCGACGACCAGCGCGCCCGCTTCGAAGCGCAGATGCGCGAGCGCGCCAGCGGCGACGAAGAGATTCCGGAGCCGGACTGGGATTACGTGCGCGCGCTCGAGTACGGAATGCCGCCGACGGCCGGGATCGGGATCGGCGTCGACCGCCTGATCATGCTGCTCACCGGAAGCCGTTCGATCCGCGACGTGCTGCTCTTTCCGCTGCAGCGCCAGCACGGCTGAGCGCATGGACGGTCAGAAGTGCCTGCGCGAGCCGTGCTCGTGCTACGTCGATCTCGGCCAGAGCTACTGCGGCGATCGCTGCCGTGCGGCGGCCCAAGCCGAGGTCGATGCCGGGCCACGCAGTCGCTGCGACTGCCGGCATGCCGGGTGTCTCGCCACCTAGGCGATAAATCGTCTGCAACCAACTTAGTGTAGCCTGTGTTATGGCGGTCATTCACACCGCGACATCGACACACGTAAGGAGTGCAGCGACACCGTGGACCTCACCAAAACGCCACCCCGTTCCGTCCGCAGCCCATGGCAGGGCATCGTTCAACTCGGCCGCGCCATCGATAAGGGCAAGGCCAAAGCGCACGGCAACCTCGGCGAGTATCACTACAACTGTCCGATGGACCAGGCCGTCTTCGGTTTTCTCGGGATCGACGCCGACGCATTGCTCGAACGTATCCGGACCGCCGGCGGCGACGCCGAGATCGAAGCGTTCACGCGGCCCTTCGTGGCGAAGAAATCCGCCGCCGAGATCGAGAACTGGAACCGCGAATGGCTCAACCATGCGCCCGAGACGCCCGAGAAGCAGGCCTACTTTCAGGAGTTGCTTCGCAGCATCGACCCGAGCCGAGCGGACGTGACCACCTGGGTGGACCTGCTGGATCTCGAGGAGGGACGCGAGGTCCCGCAGCGCGCGGCGACGATCGCCTAACCACCCTGCGCCTGGTCGTCGAGTACGACGGCCGCGGCTTTAGCGGTTTCCAGTGGCAGCCGGCCGCGCGGACCGTCGCCGGCACGCTGGAAGCCGCACTGGCTTGCCGCTTTCGCATGCCGGTGGCGGTGACCGGCGCCGGCCGGACCGATGCGGGCGTGCACGCCACCGGACAGGTGGTCTCGTGCGCGACCGCCAGCGATTTTCCGTTCGAGCGCCTTGTCCCGGCGCTCGCCGCGACGCTCCCCGCCGATCTCACCGTGCGGGCGGCGGCGGTCGTCGACGCGGCGTTCTCGGCCCGCTTCTCGGCGCTGGAGCGCACGTACGTCTATGCAATCCATGCCGCACCGGCCGCCTCGGCGCTGCTGGCAGGCCGCGCGTACCACGTCTGGCGGCGGCTCGACCTCGAGCGCATGCGGGCGGCGGCCGCGCATCTGCGCGGAACCCACGACTTTCGATCCTTTTGCGGCGTCCCGCCCGAGAACGGCAATACCGAGAGGACGATCCATGCGCTCGAGATCGAGGCGCGCGCCGATCTGATCCGGGTTCGCATCAGCGCCAACGGTTTCGTCCATCGGATGGTGCGTACGATCGTCGGGACGCTGCTGGAGTGCGGCACCGGCCGGCGAGACCCGGACGCCCTGCCCGCGGTGCTGCGCGCGCGCGACCGCCGTGCCGCCGGACTCTGCGCCCCCGCGCACGGCCTGTATCTCGCCGGCGTGCGCTATCCCGACTTCGACTCCTACCGCGAACCGCCGCTCTGGCGGTAGCCCGCGGCTAGGGCCGGCCGACCTCGTCGAGCAAGCGGACCAGCTGACGCGACTGGCCGAGGCTGAGCCGCCGAAAGAGCCGCTCGGCCACCTGGCCCGTGGTCGCGGAGGCGTCCTCCAGCAGCGCCGCGCCGGCCGCGCTCAGGCGCACGAGGCTGGCGCGGCCGTCGCTCGGATCGGGACTGCGCACGATGATGCCGCGCTTTTCAAGCGGCAGCAGGGCGCGCGTCACCCCCGAGGCGCTGCTGCGGACGGCGTCGGCCAAGGCGCTGGGCCGGGCGCAGCCCTGCGGCGCGTGCGCGATGGCCCGCAGCAGCAGCACCTCGGCGGCGCTCAGCCCATGGTGCATCCCGATGGCTGCGTCGGCGATTCGGACGGCGTCGGCCTGCGCGCGGAGCAGGGCGACGAAGGCATCGAGAGCGGCGTCGTTCATGGGAATCCATGATATCTGCTAGATCAATGATTGGTCAAGTAAATTCAGGCCTGGATTTTCGCTTGACGCCCCCGCCGATTTCCCCTAGGATACGTGAGTCGCCGCGGCCGCTCGTGCCCGGTTTCTCGCCGTAAGGATCACCGTTTTAGAGCATGCGCACCTACCAACAGAAGGTCGAAGAGACCCACCACGACTGGTATATCGTCGATGCGGCCGGGCAGCGCCTCGGCACGCTTGCGGTGCGAATCGCGCGCGCGCTCTCGGGCAAGCACAAGCCGACCTGGACGCCGCACGTCGACAACGGCGATCACGTGGTCGTGATCAACGCCGAGAAGATCGAACTGGGCGGCAAGAAGTGGACCGACAAGCTGTACTACCGTCACAGCGGATATCCCGCCGGTTTGAGCGTGCAGACCGCCCGCGAGATTCACGACAAGCACCCCGAACGGTTGATCGAAAAGGCCGTTCGCGGAATGCTCCCGACCAATCGGATGCGCGACGTCCAACTCGGCCGCCTGAAGGTTTTTGCCGGCGCGAGTCATCCGCACGACCCGCAAAAGCCGCAGCCGCTCTCCTAGGAGTTGAGTTTGAGCGAAGTCATTCAAGCCACCGGTCGTCGTAAGCGTGCCGTCGCGCGCGTCAAACTCACGCTCGGGCAAGGCATCATCACGATCAACCAAAAGCCGCTGGATGAGTACTTCCCGCGGCCGCAGTTGCAGCAGATCGTCCGCCAGCCCTTCGAGGCGACGCAGGCGGGCAGCCGATTCGACATCAGCGTGAAGGCCGAGGGTGGCGGTGCGACCGGCCAGGCCGGCGCGGTTCGCCACGGCATCGCCCGCGCGCTGGTGGCGCTCGATGAGTCCTTCAAGGAAGCGATGCGCCGTAACGGGTTTTTGACGCGCGATCCGCGCGAAAAGGAATCCAAGAAGTACGGCCGCAAGCGCGCGCGCAAGCGCTTCCAGTTCAGCAAGCGCTAATCGTTGCCGCGCTCGACGTCCTCGAAGGGAGCCGCTTCGCGCGGCTCCCTTTTTGCGATCGTGCGGCTCGCAGTGCTGGCCGCCGGGGCCGTCGCACTCGCCTGGCAACCCCCGGCGGATTGGATCGAGCGCGCGTACGCCAACGGAGTCTATCCGCGCTGGGAGCATCTGGCGTTCACGCTCGCCGCGCACCTGCCGTGGTCGCTCGGCGATGCCGCGGCGCTGCCGGGCCTCGCGGGACTGATATGGTGCGTCGCCGCACTGGTCCGCGCTCCGCGGCGCACCCTCGGCCGGTATGCCGGTGCGGCCCTGAGCATCGCGGCGCTGGCCGCGCTCTACGTGGTGTGGTTCGAGGTGAGCTGGGGCTGGAACTACGCGCGCGCGCCGCTGGCAACCCGCGTACGCTACGATCCCGCCCGCGTCACGGCGCGGCGCGCCGACGCGCTGCGCGCGCGCGCCATGCGCGAGATGAACGCACTCGCGCCGCAGGCTCACGCTCGCGCCGGGGCGCCGCTCGACCTGCGCGCGCTGCGCGCGGCCTGGTTTCCGGCCGTGCAGCGCGTCGGCGACGACTGGACGCCGCTGGTGGGAGCGGCCAAACCGACGATCGCCAATCCGTTCATGGTCGCAACCGGTACCAGCGGCTTCATCAATCCGTTTGCGCTGACGGTGCAACTCGCGTCCGACGTGCTGTGGTTCGAGCGTCCGTTCGCGCTGGCGCACGAGTGGAGCCATCTTGCCGCCTATGCGCGTGAAGACGAGGCCAACTACCTCGCGATCGTCAGTTGCATCCGCTCGCCGGATCCAGTGATCCGCTACTCCGGCTGGTTCGAGATGTTTCTGTACCTGCCACCCAAAGCGCATTACGCCAGGCGTGACTTCTCGCCGCTGGTATGGGCCGATTTCGCGGCGATGCGGCGCCGCGACGCGCGCCACATCAACGTGCTCCTGGCGCACTGGTCGTGGCAGACGTATAACGCATACCTCAAGACCAATCGCATCGCTTCGGGCATCGAAAACTACAACGAAGTCAGCCGGCTGCTCTTGGCGATTCCGCTCGACCGTCGTGGGCTACCGCTGCGGCGGCGCGTAACGCACCCGTAACCGCCTCGTCACCCGTGCCGGTTAGGCTGCCGGCATGTTCGACGTTGCACGTTCCCTGACCGCGGCGCTCGGCCAAGCCCGCCGCGACCTCCAAACTGCCGAACGAACCGCGGTGCGCGCGCAGCGCGGGGCGGGCGGGCGCACCGCCGACGCGGCGATGGCTGCGACGGCGCGCGCCGCGCTGTTCAGCGAAGCGCTGCTCGGTGCGGTGCGCGCGCGTTTGGCCGAAATCAAGGCGGTCGCGAAGTGAGCCTCGATCTGCTCGCGGCCGCGGCCAGCGCGATGGACGCGCAGCGCGCTGCGCTGGACGTGGCCGCGCGCAACGTGGCCGCCGCCGAGGCTGCCGGACCGAATCGCGGCTACGCCCGATTGGAACCGCAGTTTCGCGTCGTGCGCGGGCCGGGCGGAACGGCGCTGCTGCGCTTTCGCGGAACGCGCACGCGACGCGGTGTGAACGTCGACATCCTGCACGAGATGATCGCAGTGATGAACGCGTCGCGCGCCTATCAGGCCGATGCCTCGCTCTTCGACGTCGGAAAATCGCTCGCCGAACAGACGATCGCGTTGGAGCGGCTATGATCGCCGTACCGCGCATTCCGGATATCGCGCCGCTCGGCGCGCGTCCAGCCGTCGACGCGCCATCGGGTCGGCCCGCGGACGGCACCGGCTTCGCGCGCGCGCTCGACGCGCTCGGCGCCACGCTCGAGCGCGCGGAGCGCGCCGAGGATCGCTTTGCCGGCGGGCGCGGATCGCTGCAGGACGCCGTCTATGCGCGCGCACGCGCCGACGTCGCGTTGGCGGTGGCAACTGCGGCCGCCGGCAAGGCCGCGCAGGCGCTGCAGAGCATCCTCGGCATGGCGATTTGATGGACGCGCTCGCGGCGCTTTCCGCGCGCTGGAAGCACCTCCCAGCGCGGCTGCGCGCGGTGCTGGCGGGCGCATCGATCGTCGCGCTGATCGCCGTGGCGATCCTCGAACTGCTGGCGCACCCCGCGCGCGTGACGCTCTTTGCGGCGCCGCTCTACCCCGAGCAGGTGGCCGAGGTCGAGGAGCGCCTGGCGGCATGGAACGTCGCCTTTACCCCGCTGGCGCGCAACGTGGTGGTCACTGCCGGGGCGCGCAACGCGCTCTTGCTCAAACTCGCGCTGGCCGGCGTACCCCACCCGCACGTCGAGCGCAGCGGCGAGGCGCTCGCCAACGTCGGCGTATTGACGCCGCAGAGCGTCGTCGACGCGCAGGCGCGCACCGGCCTGGCCGGCGACATCGAAGCCGGTTTGCGCGGCATCGCCGGCGTCGACGACGTGCAAGTCATCGTGGTGCCGTCCAAACCGGCCGAGTTCGCCGACGAAGTGGCGCGCGATGCGTCGGCGAGCGTGCGACTGCACCTGCGCACCGGCGTCACGCTCCCGGCCGCGACCGTCGCCGGGATCCGTACCTACGTCGCGGCCAGCGTAGCCGGGCTCGATCCGTCGCACGTGACGATTCTCGACGACGACGGCGTGGCGCTCGGAACCGGCAGCTTTGGCCGTGGCGACGTCGCGCGCTTACGGCGCTCGTTACAGTCCGCGCTCGATCGCGCCTTCGGCGCCGGCACGACGATCGTGCGCGTGCATGCCGAATATGCCGCCCAGCGCGTCGACGTCCGCGAGGCGACCCGGGCGCCGCTGATGCTGGTTCCGATCGCGCGCGACGTACGCAGCGAGCGTTACCGCTCGCGCGCAAAAAGCTACGCACGGCGCATCGTGATGGAACGCCGCGGGACGCGCACCGGCGAGCGTGAATCGCACACGCCGGCCGGCGCGCTGGCGCGGATCTCGACGGCCGTCTTCGTCGATCGCGCGCACGCCGGCGCAATCGCCGAGATTCGCGCGCTGGCGGCTGCCACCGTCGGTTTCGACGCACGCCGCGGCGATGCACTGGTCGTCCAGGCGGTTCCGTTCGCGCGAGCCCCGGTCGCGCGGCGCAGCCTCGGCGCGCTATTCTACGGCGCCGTCGTCCCGCTGCTGCCCGCGCTCGTGCTCGCGACCGCGCTCATGCTGCTCGGGCGTCGCGCGCTACCCCTCCTCGGCGGTGCGCTTTCCACGATCGTGGAACGCCTGACCATCGAGCGAACGCGCGCGGTGGTCGCCGGATACGCCCCCGATCGGTTGCGCGGCGTGCTCGCGAACGAACCACCGCACGCCGCTGCAGCGATCATCAGCGCGCTGCCGGCCGCGACGGCTGCGGCGGTGCTCGATTTTTATCCGCCGCACGAACGCGAGGCGATCGTGCGTCGCATGCAGCGTCCGCACACCTCGTTCCTCGACGAGGCCCGCGACCTCTTGGAGCGCCATGCCTGAGTTCGTCGCGCTCCACGCGTTCGTGCGCGCGGAGGCGCCGCGCCCCGACGCCGGCTCGCCCGCGGCAGATCCGATCGACGAGGAGGTCGTTGCGGCGGTGCCCGACGTCGAAGTGGTCCGCGACGCGGTGCGCGAGGCGTTGCACTTTCGGGCCGCGCTCGCCGATGCGTTTGACGCCTCCCTGGCGCGACTCCACGAAGATCTCGCCGCCGACGTGTTGGCGCGCGAACTGCAGCTTGCGCCAGCCGACCTCCGTGCGCTCGCGTGCCGCACCCTGGAACGCTTCGCGAACGACCTGCCGGTGCAGCTACGCGTGCATCCCGACGAGTTGACGCGCGTGGCCGGTTTGGCGGTGCCGGCCGCGGCCGATCCAACGCTGCGCCGCGGCGACGTGTATCTCGACCTACACGCCGGGGGAATCGATGCGCGCCTGGGCGTGCGGTTGGAGGCCGTGTTGCGGACCGCCGCCGGATGATCGTGCAGGGCTGGGTCCGCGCCGTCGACGGCGACGCGATCGAGGCGTCGCTGCCCGGAGCGCGCGTCGGCGATACCGTTTGGGTCGAGGCGATCGGCCGCTATGGCACGGTCCGGCGGGTGCGCGGCGACGGCGTCGGCATTGCCGTGCACGCCGCCGCCGCCGGCATCGCCGTCGGTAGTGCGGTACGCATCGTCGACGGCGCGCTGCCGATCGGCGTCGGACTGCTGGGTCGCGCGGTTGACGGATGCGGCGCGCCGCTCGACGGAAAGCCGCCGCCGCAGTGCCTGCGCCGACCGCCAACGCTCGCACCGCCGAGTCCGGCCGAGCGGCGGCCGATCGCCGCTCCGCTGTGGACCGGGGTGCGCGCGATCGACGGCGGCATGACGATCGGCCAAGGCGCGCGCGTGGGGATCTTCGGCGTACCGGGATGCGGCAAGAGCACGCTGCTGGAATCGATCGCGCGCTACGTCGAGGCCGATGCGGTGATCGTCGCGGCGATCGGCGAGCGCGGCCGCGAGGCCGAACGCTGGATCGCCGGATGCGACGCGCGCACCACGGTGGTCTGCGCGACGTCCGATCGTCCCGCCGCGGAGCGCGTTGCCGCAACGCGCTATGCGCTGGCCCACGCCGCCCATCTGCGCGACCGCGGACTGGCGGTCGTCGTCATCCTCGATAGCTTGGCCCGCGTCGGCTACGCGCTGCGCGAAGTGGCGGTCGCCGCCCGTGAGAGCGTCGGTCGCGGCGGGTATCCCGCCTCGGTCGTCGCCGAACTCGCGCGGCTAGTGGAAGTCGCGGGCCCAACCCGGGCGGGCACCGTGACGTTGCTCGCCACCGTGCTCTTCGACGGCGACGAGCGCGACCCGGTCAGCGAGGCGGCGCGCGCGCTCCTGGACGGCCACCTCGTGCTGGATGCCGCACGGGCGCGGCGGGGTGCCTTTCCCGCGATCGATCTGCTCGCCAGCACCAGCCGCACGATGGCCGCCGTCGTCGATGCCACGCACGCGCGCCGCGCGGCGGCACTGCGTCGTGCCGTGGGGTGGCTCGAGGAGACCCGCGACGCGCGTGCGCTCGGCGTCCTGGATGATGAGGCAGGCCGGACGCTCCGTATGGCCGAGCCGGCGATCGAGGCGTTCCTGGCTCAGGGCGCACGTCCGTGCGACCGGCGCGCGACGCTGGCCGCGCTGGCCGAACTTGCCGATACCCTGGAGGAGCCCTATGAACATCGGTAGCGACATTCTCGCGATCCAGCAACGCATCGCCGCCATCACGGGCGCGCTCGATCCGGCCGCGCCGGTCCCGCCCGTCACCGGCACCACCGGACCGGGAGGGCTGCCGATCGTCGACCCCGCGCAGGTTGCCGGGACACCGTTTGCCGCGCTGGTGCAGGCGGCGCTGGCCAACGCCGGCATCGGGGATCCGGGCCAAGCAGCGGTGGGCGCCGGTTCGCTCGGAGCGGCGCCCGATGCCCCGGCCATGGTCCCGCCGGCCGAAATCAATCGCTTGGTCGGCATGAGCTCCGCGCAGTGGAACGTGGACCCGAACCTCGTCAAAGCGATCATCGCCAACGAGTCGGGTTTCAACGCCAATGCCACCTCGGACGTCGGCGCCCAAGGGCTGATGCAGTTGATGCCGGCGACCGCTGCCGGACTCGGCGTGAGCGATCCCTACGATCCGGCCCAAAACGTGTGGGGCGGAACGCGCTACATTCGCAGCATGTTGGATCGGTTCGACGGGAACGTTCCGCTGGCGGTTGCCGCCTACAATGCGGGACCGGGCGCGGTCGAGAAGTACGGCGGCGTCCCTCCGTATGCGCAAACGCAAAACTACGTGCAGAACGTCCTCGCAAGCTATCAAAAGTACAGCCGCCAGACGCCCTAACCGGCGTCGCGCGCTGTTCGCGGCGCTTGTATTGATCGCCGCCGCGCCGGCCCCCGCACCGACGCCATCGCTTCCGTCGCTCGGCGAGGTGCTCGCCGCGCATCGCGCCGCGCGCCGTGCGCTGGGCGCGCACGGCTGGCCGGCAACGCTCGAAACCAGCGGCACGTTGGTCGGGCTGGGAACGCACGGCACCTTCCAGCGCTGGCGCGACGGCGCACTGCGCCGTGACGACGAGACGCTGGGCGTGCTGCGCCAACGCACGTTGCACCTCGCCGACCGTGAAGAGGTGCAGGGTCCCAACGACGACGTGCGCACCATTCCGCTCGCCGGCGGTCCGTACGCGCGCACGGTGCGCTTCATCGGTTCGGGCGCGTTCGCGCGGCATCCCGAGGATGTGCAGTTGATCGGTGCCGGGCGCACGCCCGACGGGCGCGCCGTCTGGCTGCTGAAGGTGACGCCACCCGGCGGCGTGCCGGTGACGCTCGGCCTCGATCGCGGCAGCGGGCTCATCGATGAGATCGTCGCGCGTGGCGCGTCCTCTCGCGAGTACCGCGACTATCGCGTGGTCGACGGGGAACTCATTCCGTTCGAAGAGGTGACGGTCGGCAGCAATCCGGCGCTCGACGTTACCGCGCGGGTGACGCGCGTGCGGGTCGGCGCGCCGATTCCGGCCGGAACCTTTGCTCCGTTCGTGCCCGCCACGATCGCCGCCGCTGCGCCGGTGACGCGCCCCTTGCTCGATTGGCACGGCCATATCTTCGTGCGCGCGCGCGTCGACGGGCAGCCGATGCTCTTCATGCTGGACTCCGGCTCGCAGGGCGTCTTCATCGACCCGGCTGCGGCCCGGCGGATCGGCCTCGCGCCGCAGGGGCGCGTCGAGATCGAAGGCGCCGCGACGACCCACGGCAGCGAGGTGCGTCTCGGCGCGGTCGCATTCGGTGCGGCGCAACTGACGATTCGGGCCGCCTCGGTGATCGATCTCTCGGGCGTCACGTACGAAGGCAAGAGCATCGACGGCATCCTCGGCTATCCGCTCTTCGCCGCGGCCGAAGTTCGCTTCGACCCGGTCGCGCACACCGTCACCTTCGCGCGGCCCGGTACGCTGCCGGTGCAGGGCCACATCATCGCGGTCGACGCGCGTCGACGGCTCCCTGAGATTGCGGGCCAGATCGATCGCCTCCCGGCGCGGCTGCTGATCGACACCGGGAATACCGACGAGCTGCTCGTCTTCCATTCCTTCATCGCGGCGCATCCCGGGCTGATCGATTACGCCGGTGCCGGCCGTTTCGCGCGCAATCGCGGGATCGGCGGATCCAGTGCGGCCGTTCCGGTGATGGTCGATCAGATTGCGCTCGGACCCTACCCGATGTACAACCGCTACGCGACCGTCATTCTGAGCGGGCGGGCCGCTTTCGACGATTCCGCCGACGACGGCAACGTCGGCTGGGCGACCTTGAAGAACTTCGTCGCAACCTTCGATCTCGGCAAGGGCTTCATCCAACTCCAGCCGACGCGCTGGTTCGACGACGGGCGCTTTCGCAGCGGAAGTCCGTAATCGTTCGGTAACGCCGCCGCGACGGCGCGCACATCGCGCGAGCGCAGGCTGACCGCATGACTTCGCAGCTCTCCAACGTCGACATCCTAAGCGCGCCGCTGGCCGCCATCGATCGCCGCGCGCTCTCGCAGGCCTGGTACTCGGCCTTGGCGCTGGCGCGCGCGCCGCGACGGCAGGATGCCGGTGCGGCGCCCCAACGATCGCCCGTGCCGGTTCAAGCGAAACGCCCGCAGTGCGCCGGTGACGCATCCGGCCGGGTGCGCGCCGCGGACCGACCGGCGCGGCCGGCCGAGGTCGGTGCCGCGCGGGCTTTCGGTGCGACCGTCGGCGAGCGGCGCGCGCCGCGCGCCGCACTGAGCGCGCGCATCGAGCGTATGTTACGGCGCGCACCCGAGGCGATCAAGCGCGGAAGCTTTACGACGACGTGCGCGGGAGCGCGCGTCGTGATCGCGGTTCGAGCGCGCGGGCATCGCCTGCAGGTGATCGCGCTCTGTCCGCGGCGCGTGCGCGATACGGTCGCGCGTGCGTTGGCGCAGGCACGCTTCGCGCTGGCGGCGCGTGGGATGGCGCTCGATTTCGTCGACGGCCGGAGCGACGCGTGTTTCTCGACGCAGCGCTAAGCGGCGCGCTCGATCGCATCGCGGCGCGCGCGGCCGACGTGCGGCGCGCCTTTACTCCGGGTGCCATTCCCACCAACGACGATACGCTCGGAACGCCGCGCGCCGGCTTTACGCTCGATCCGCTCTCGATCGCGCTGCCGCCCGAGACGAGCGTGCCGGTCGCGACGCGCGCCGGCACGCGCTATACGCGCGACGGCTCCTTCCATCTCGACGGAACGCGCTTGGTCGATGCCGCCGGCAACGACGTACTGGGTCGCGTCACAGGATCGGCTCCGCTCGCGCCGCTGGCGATCGATCCGGTCGACGCCGCGCTCGGGGCCGTTCAGGCGCCGCGTATCGAAGCCGACGGGAGTCTGGTCTATACGCGTGACGCGCTCGATCCGCGTAGCGGGGCGCGCGATCCCGTGCAGGTCGTGGTCGGACGCATTGCGCTGGCGCGCTTTCCGGCCGCGACGCGGCCGCCCCGCGACGACGGCAGCACGTTTGCCGCACCGGAGGGCGTGGTGCCGCATCTCGGATTGCCCGGCGACGGGACCTTCGCGCGGGTCGCCCCGATGCAGCGTGAAGCCGGCCGCATCGATCTCGATGCCGGATTAGCGCGCCTCAAGGATGCCTATCTGGCCTTCGACGCGCTCCAAGCCGCGCAGCACGCGCGCGGAAGTCTCGGCAAGACGGCGATGGATCTGTTGAAATGAAGTGCTTGACGTTCGTCGCCGAGAGCGGACGCGTGCGCAGCGCGCGGTTTGAGGAGCGCTCGCTGCTGCCGTTGCCGGCTGCTTGCGTGGTTGCCAATGCCGTGCGCGAAGCGTTGGCGCAACTCTTCGGTGCGGCGGTGGAGCTGCGACTCTTTGCTCCGCGGATTCCGAGCGCTGCGGCCTGGGAGGCGATCGCGCAGCGCGCGCGCTGCTACCGCGTGCGCGGCGCGGCAGCCGACGCGACGATCGTACTGCGCGGATCGGACGCGTTGGCGCTCGCGCGTTGCGCGTTCGGCGAGCCGGACGGCACCCTCGAAGTGCGCGCGCCCTCGCCGCTCGAGGAGCGTGCGATCGCGCGGATCGTCGCGACGATCGCCGCGTCGCTGACGAGCATCTGCGGCACCGGCGAGCCGCGGCTCCCCGAGCGCGTAGTGAGCCCACCCTCGGCACAGACCTATTTCGAACTTCAGCTCGAGCGCCCCGGCGTGGTTCGCGTCGGCATCGCGGTGAGTCGCGACCCGGCGAGTCCGCGTGGCCGGCCTTTGGAACTCGACGAACTCGCCGGCGTTCGGCTCGGCGTGGTCGCAACGCTGGATTTGGGCGTGCGCACCGCGGCCGACCTGGCCGCGCTCGTTCCCGGGACGTTCCTGCCGATAACCGAGGCGATGGAGTTGCGCGGACGGCTGAGCGTGGGTGGGCGAACGGTTGCGCGCGGGCGGTGCGGCGTTCGCGACGGCCGCTATGCCCTGGAAATCGATCCGGGCCCCCGCGCGGGAGGAGCCGCACCCCGTGCGGAAGCGGACGTGGAGCCATGACGATCGACCCGAACAAGCTGCGCGACGCCGCCAACATCGAGGTTTTGATGGGCGTGCCGCTGCGCATCACGGCCGAGTTGGGAACCGCCAAGATGTCGGTTGCCGAGGTGTTGAAGCTGGGGACGGGCTCGATCGTGGAACTGGAACGCCTTGCCGGCGGTCCGGTGGATCTGCTGGTGAACAATACGCTGATCGCGCGTGGCGAGGTGGTCGCCGTCGACGAGAACTTCGGCGTCCGCGTCACCGAGCTCATCTCGCGCCAGATCGGGACGTAACCCACCCGTAACGCCCCGGCGGCGAAGGCGCAATCGGTTGGCGCTATCGTGGCGCCATGGATGCCTTCGCGGCGCTGGCGACGCACGACCGTGGGACGTTGCCGCTCGACGTTCTGGCCGGCTTAACCCTTATCGCCGTAGTGCCGTTCGTGCTGGTGATGTGCTCGTCGTTCGTGCGTATCGTGGTGGTGCTCTCGCTGGTACGCTCCGCGATCGGAACCTCGGCGCTGCCGCCCAACACGCTCCTAACCGGTATCGCGCTGGTGCTCACGTTGGTCGTGATGGCCCCGACCGTGCGTGCGATTCGCGCGGAGGCGATCGAGCCGTACGCGCGGCACGCGCTCACCCCCGCGCAAGCCCTCGACCGCGCGGTCGTGCCGTTGCGGCGATTCATGCTGCGCCAAACGCGCGCTGACGACGTCGCGCTCTTCGAACGGGTCGCGCGTCGCCGCCCCGAGCCGATCGCCCGCGTTCCGCTCGAAGTGATCGTTCCGGCTTTCGTCGTCGGCGAGTTACGCAGCGCCTTCGCGATCGGCTTTGCGCTCTATCTGCCGTTCGTCGCGATCGACTTGGCGGTCGCCGCAATGCTGATGGGCCTCGGAATGATGATGCTATCGCCGCCGGTCGTGTCGCTGCCGGTGAAGTTGCTGCTCTTCGTCATGGTCGACGGCTGGGCGTTGGTCTGCGCCGGCGTGGCCGCGTCGTTTCGTTGACAGTACGCTAGTAGCGGAGTAAGATACGTGGGTTGCAGTTGCGATGGCGTTGAATGGGATGAGGCAAAGAGTGCGAGGAACGAGGAGCGTCGTGGCTTTGGGTTCGATTTCGCCGCGCAGCTATTTCGCGGCGATTACATCGAACAAGAAAGTCGTGGACGGGATTTCGGAGAGCCGCGCTTCGTCGCGATAGGACTTGTCGAGGGCGAAATCGTGACCGTGATCTGGACGCCTCGCGGGTCGATCCGGCGCATCATTTCCGCTCGACCTGCATCTAGAAGGGAACGCAGGATCTATCATGACCATCGTCAGGAAGAAACTCTCTGAGCTCGAGAGAGTCAACTTGCCTAAGGGCTATAAGCGCCCAACGGAAGCTCAGATCCAAAGATGGAAAGAAGAGGATGGAGACGAGGACTTCGAGTTTTCAGAGTTCCGATACGTCCGTAACGTTGACGTGCGAGCTCTTCGCGATCGTCTCGGCTTGACGCAGGAGGAGTTTGCTCGCCGCTACCGCCTCCCGCTGCGCAGCGTCCAGGAGTGGGAGCAATACCGTAAGCGACCATCGCCCGGAACGATGACGCTGCTCCTCGCGATCTCGCGCAAGCCGAAGGCGCTTGCGAAGGCGCTAGCGTAGGCGCCGGTTTTTTGTCGCATGAAGAGCGCGAGTAAGGTTTCTAGCGATACATCGCGCCTGTGGCGTCTAAAGCGAAATGCGCCAGGGCTTCCATAGCGCTGCTTCGCCTGCGCAGGAGCCATGAGTCCTGAACAAGAGCGCTATCAGTTGCCCGGCAAGCGTTCCTGGTGAAGCGCGTCACTGGACGGATCGGTGACCGCCTTCGGCGGTGCTCGGCGCGTGCCGCCGCGCAGGCGATTGCTCGACCTTTCGGTAAGTGGAGCGCCGATGCGAATCAGCGAGGCGCTCGCGACCGCGCGGCCGTTCTTTTCTTTCGAGTTCTTTCCGCCGAAGGACGATGCCGGGTCGGCGGCACTCTTTGCGACGGTGCGGGCGCTGGAACCGCTGCGCCCGGCGTTCGTCTCGATCACCTACGGGGCGGGCGGATCGACCCGATCGCGGACGCTCGCGATCGCAAAGGAGATCGCCGCGCAGACCGGGATCACGGTCGTCGCGCACGTCACCTGCGTCGGCTCGACGCGCGCCGAGCTGCGCGCGCTCTTCGACGATCTTGCGCGCGCCGGGATCGAAAACGTGCTGGCGCTGCGCGGCGATCCGCCTAAGGGGAGTGCCGGGTTTCAATCGACCGCCGGCGGATTCGAACATGCCGCCGAGCTGATCGCGATGCTGCGTCGCAACTACGATTTTTGCATCGGCGCGGCGTGCTATCCGGAGAAGCACCCCGAGTCCTCGACCCACGAGAGCGACGTTGCGCACTTGCGCGAAAAAGTTACCGCCGGCGCCGACTTCTTGGTCTCGCAGTTGTTCTTCGATAACGTTGCCTACTTCGCGTTCGAGCGCCGAGCGCGTGCGGCCGGCATCGAACTCCCGATCCTACCGGGACTGATGCCGATCACGAACTACGAGCAGATCCGCCGTTTCACCGCGTTGTGCGGTGCGACGATCCCGCCGAAGTTGATGGCCGAGATGGAAGCTCGCTCCGGCGATGCGCGGGCGGTCGAGGACCTCGGTGTGGCGTTTGCCTCGATGCAGGCGACCGAACTCTTGCAGGCAGGCGTGCCCGGAATCCATTTCTACACGCTCAACCGATCGCCGGCGACGCGCGCGGTCGTGTCGGCGTTGCTGGCGGCGAGTGCCTGGCGCCCGCAGGCCGCGCCGGCTGCGACGGCGCGCTAGCGCGGCGCTCGCCGCGACCGCCGACATAACCTCGTAATCCCGCGGTCATCTCCGCCCTGCAGACTAGGCGGCGATGGATGCCTTTGGCGGAATCCTACGCGAAGCGCTGGTGGTCGCGTCGGTGGTGGCGCTGCCGATGTTGCTCGCGGCAGCGGCGGTCGGCACCGTCGTCGCCATCGTTCAGGCGGCCACGCAGGTGCAGGAGCAGACGCTGACGCTGCTGCCCAAGATCGTCGCCGTGGGGGCGATGGTCGCGCTCTTCGGACCGTTCGCGATGGCGCTCCTGGCCCGGCTCTTTCACGACGCGCTCGCGACGATTCCGGCGATCACCGGCCGGCCGTGAGCACGACCGCGCTCCTGGTCTTCGCTCGCTGCGCGGGATTTGCGCTGCGCGTTCCGGCCATCGGCCACCCGAGCGTTCCGGCGACGCTGCGCAGCGGCTTTGCGCTGGTGTTGACGGTCGCCGTGCTGCCGGCGGTGCGCGCGGTTGCGCCGCTCGACGGATTGGCGCTGCTGACGGCGTTCGGCTTCGAGTTTCTAGTCGGTATGGCGCTGGGCATGAGTGCGGCGATCGTCTACGACGCGGCGTACGCGGGCGGCCGGATCGTCGACGACTACATCGGCGTGCGTGCCATCGCGCCCAGCGTTGCGCTGGTTGCACCGAGCGGCTACGGGCGAATCTGGTCGCTCGCCTTCACCGGCGCGTTTCTCTTTGCCGGCGCCTATCGGCCTGTCGTGCTGACGTTCGCGCACGCCTTCACGGTGCTTCCCCCCGAAGCGCCGCTCTTGGGCAGCGCCTGGATGGCCTTTACCCTCGCCGCCGTGCGCACGATGCTCACCGTCGCCGCAGCGGTAGCTGCGCCGGCGGTCGCCCTGGCGTTCGTCGTTCACGTTGCACTCGGCGCGCTGGCGCGCGCCGTGCCACGCTTCGGGAGTCTCACGCTGGCCTATCCGCTGGTCTTCGGCGCCGCGCTGGTCGCGACGGCGCTCGCGCTTGCGCCGCTGCTGGCGCTGGCCGCGCACCCGTTGCTGCTGCTGCCGGCAACGCGATGAGCGACGACGCGAAGCCGTTTGAAGCGACCGCGCAGCGGATCGAACGCGCCCGTCGCGAGGGCGATCTCGCGCGCGCCGGCGAGTTCTCGGCCAACGTCGCGTTCGCGGCCGCCGTCGGTACGGTCGCTGCGATCCTCCCGACCGGCAGCGCGCTTGCGCGCACGGCGTTGGAACGGGGCGCCGCCGGCCGCGAGGATGCCGTGGCAAGTGTCGCGCTGGTCGCGCTCGCGCTGGTTCCGATTCTCGCCGCCGCGGGCGCGGCGGTGGTCGCGACGGCGGCGCAGGGCGGCGGATTGCGCGTGACGCCGGTCGCTTTCAAAAGCGCGCGCGTGCATCCGTTCGAGGGACTCAAGCGCATCGTCTCGCGCGATACCACCGCGCATGCGCTGCGCTCGGCGTTGGCCTTCGCGGTCGCGGGAGCCGCGATGCTCCCGGCGCTACGCGCGTGCATGACCGGCGTCGTCGCGGCGCGCGGAGCGGACGGCGTCGCCGCAGTCGCCTGGCACGCTGCAGCCCGCGTCGCGTGGATCGGGTGCGCCGTCGGTGCCGCCTTCGCCGTTGCCGAGGTCGCGGCGGCGCGGCGCAGTTGGCTGCGGCGCCTGCGCATGAGCTTCGAGGAGCGCAAGCGCGAGCTCAAGGAACAGGACGGCGACCCGGCGGTGCGCGGCCGGCGCGCGAGCTTGCATCGCGCGTTGCTGCGCGGCGGCCTCGCGCGCATGAAATACGCCGCATTCGTGGTAGCCAACCCCACCCACGTCGCGATTGCGCTGGCGTATCGTCCGCCCGCGGTACCGGTGCCGGTCGTACTGGTCCGCGCCGCCGACGCCGTCGCGCGCGCGGTGCGCACGGCGGCGGCCGAACGCGACATTCCGGTGATCGAGAACGTCGCCTTAGCGCGCGCGCTCTACCGCGACGCCGTCGTCGACCGGCCGATTCCGCACGCGTACTACGTGGCCGTTGCGGAGATCGTCGCTGCGCTGCAGCGCGCCGAGGCGGACCCGTGATGCGCGCGCCGGTCTACGTGTTCGCGACGTTGCTCCTGGCGGTGGTCGCCATCCTGATCGTGCCGCTGCCGCCCGAACTGCTCGACGTGCTGCTGGGAATCAACATCTTCGCTTCGGCGCTGGTCCTGTTGCTGGCGGTCACCGTCGAGGAGCCGTTGCAGTTCTCGGCGTTTGCGCCGGCACTTCTGGTCGCGACGCTCTTTCGTCTGTCGCTCGACGTCTCGGCGACGCGCCTGATTCTCACCCAAGGGAATCTGCCCGGAGCGGTCGGATCGATCATTCCGGCGTTCGGCGCCTTCGTGGTGCGCGGCAACCTCGTGGTCGGGTTCATCGTCTTTGCCATCCTGGTGACGATTCAGTTCGTAGTGATCGCAAGCGGGTCGCAGCGCGTCGCCGAGGTCGCCGCGCGCTTCACGCTGGACGCCATGCCCGGCAAGCAAATGGCGATCGACGCCGACGTGCACGCGGGAACGCTCGACGCCGAGGGCGCGCGGCGCAAGCGTGCCAACGTGCAGCGCGAGGCCGATTTCTACGGCGCAATGGACGGCGCCGGGAAGTTCGTCAAGGGCGACGCCGTTGCGGCGTTGGTGATCGTCGGGCTCAACGTACTGGGGGGCGTGATCGTCGGCGTCGCCTACGACGGCATGCCGCCGCTCGACGCCCTCAACACCTTCGCGCTGCTCTCGATCGGCAACGCGTTGGTGACCACCCTGCCGGCTTTTTTGATCTCGACGGCAATGGGGATGATGGTCACGCGCGTGGCGTGCGACGGATCGCTGGGTGCCGACCTGGCCGCGCAGCTCTTTGCGCGTCCCGACGTGCTGCGCTGCGCCGGCGGGCTGTTGCTGGCGCTCGCGTGCGTTCCGGCGCTACCGCGCCCGCTCTTCGCGGTGCTCGGGATCGCCGCGTTCGCGCTCGCACATGTCGCGCAGAGGCGCGAGCGCGCTCGCGCCGCCGAGGCACGCGAAGCTCAAGGGCGCGCGCGTCGGGCCGCAATGCGGCGCCCCGAGCTCGCGCTCGGGTTGATCGGCGTCGACGCGCTCGCGATCGACATCGGCGCCGATCTCGCCGCGCTCCTGGTACCGCCGCACGCGGATGCGCTGCTCGATCGCATCGGTGAGGTGCGCCGCGCACTGGCCTCCGAGATCGGGCTGGTGCTGCCCGGCGTTCGCTTGCGCGACGATCTCACGCGCGAGCCACGCACGTACGGCATTCGCGTGCGCGACCGGCTGGCGGGTGAGGGACGCCTCGAACTGGAGCACGTGTTGGCGGTTGGCGATGCCGCCGGCCTGGCCTCGCTGGGCGGCGAGTCGGTCCGCGAACCGGTCTACGGGCTCCCGGCTACCTGGCTCCCGGCTGCGCTCCAGGAGCGCGCGGCCCAGGCCGGCGCGCTGGTCTTCGATCCGATCTCGGTGCTCGGTTCCCACGTTGCCGAAGTGGCCCGGGTCAACGCGGCCGAACTGCTCGGGCGTCAGGAACTGCAGACGCTCTTCGAGCACCTGCGCGCCAGCGTTCCGGCGCTCATGAAGGAGGTCGGCGGCGAGGGGCTGCCGTTCGCGCTCGTCCACCGTGCGTTCGTGCTGCTGCTGCGCGAAGGCGCCTGGCCGCGCGACCCGGTCGGCGCGCTCGAAGCCATGTTGGAGAGCGGCGCGCGCGATGCCCAGGAGCTGGCCGAAGCGGCGCGGCGCCGGCTGATTCCGAGCCTGTTGCGTCGTCGTGGGAGTCCGCTGCGCCCGGCGCTGCTCGATCCGGGCCTGGAGCGGCACTTGGTTGCCTGCTGGTCGGAGGGCGCGGGTGCGGCGGCCCCGGCGCTCGCGCTCGCACTGCGCGAGCACATCGCCGCCTACGCGAGCGGGGTCGCGCGCGAGTCGGCGGCGCTGGTCTGCACCGCGGCCCTGCGGCCGCTGCTGGCCGACTTTCTGCTTCGTTCCGGGCTGCGCATCGAGGTCTACGGCTACGGTGAACTGCCGCCCGAGCTCGACTTGCAGGCCGAAACGGTCATCGCGCTCGACGTCGCGATCCCGCCGGCTCGCGCGCAATTTGACACCGCCGGGCAGGCCTGATAGCCTCGGAACGATAACCCGGTAAGGCCCGGCGGGCGACCGCCACGGGCCACTTTCATTGCACTCCCCCCTCGGACTCGCTGGTGAGCTGGAATAGATTCAAAGCGCCGTTGAAGGCGCTGGTGATTGTCGCGGTAACGGCCTTTTCGGTCTACTCGATGCTGCCCGTACAGCAGAAGATTCACCTCGGCCTCGATCTGCTCGGCGGATCGCGGTTGCTGCTGCAACTCTACCCGACGCCGGACGTACCGGTCATTACCAGTCAGGTGCAGGCCGAGACGCGCGAGGTCATCGATCGTCGCGTCAACGGGTTGGGCGTGACCGAACCCACGATCAGCAACGTCGGCACGAATCGCATCTTGGTCGAGCTCCCCGACGTCAAGGACCCGGCGCAGGCCGAGCGCGTCCTCAAAGAGGTAGCGGTGCTCGACTACAAGATCGTCCCGCCGCAGGTCGCGCAGCAGGCCGACGCCTATCAGGCGCTGCTCACCCAACCCAACGTGCCGGCGAAGACCAAAGCCAAGGCCGAGACGTACCTGGCGAAGACCGCCTTTGCGCTCAGCGGGCCGATCGTCTACTCGGGGAAGGATCTCAAGGCCGCGCAGGCCGGTTTCGATCAGTCGGGCGCTCCGAACGTCACCTTCCAAACCAAGGACCCGGCCAAGTTCGGGAAGATGACGACCGCCAACGTCGGCAAACTGCTGGGCATCTTCCTCGACGGGCGCTACATCGAGGCGGCCACGATCCAGAGCCCGATCTTCGACTCCGGACAGATCACCGGTGCGTTCACGCAAGAAGAGACGGTCACGCTCGCCAACGAGCTGAACGCCGGCGCGTTGCCGGTGACCGTCCGCATCGTCGAAAAGGAAACGATCGGCCCGACGCTCGGAAAGATCGACCTGATCAAGTCGCTCAAAGCGTCGATGCTTGGCCTCGGGTTGGTGCTGATCTTCATGGCGCTGATGTATCGGCTGCCGGGGCTGCTCGCCGATTTGGCGCTGGCGATCTACGTCGCGATCATGATGGCGATTCTCTCGATCTCGCATGCGACGCTGACCCTGCCGGGAATTGCAGGCTTCGTGCTCTCGATCGGCATGGCGGTCGACGCCAACGTCTTGATCTTCGAGCGCATCAAAGAGGAGCTGTGGAACGGCAAGACGATGCGCGCGGCCGTGCGCACCGGTTTTAGCCGCGCGTTCTCGGCCGTGTTCGATAGCCACTTCACGACGATCGTCGGCGCGGGCGTGCTCTTTATGCTCGGAACCGGAACGGTCAAGGGCTTCGCGTTCACGCTCTTCTGGGGGACCGTGGTTTCGCTCTTTACCGCCGTCTTCATCACGCGCTTCTTCGTCGACGTACTGGTCGATAACGACGTGCTGACGGCTCCCGAACTCTACGGCGTCAAGCGCGACGACCTCGGCATCTTTGCGAAGGTGGGGGCGTAGCAGTGCTCTTTCGCAAGCTGAACTGGAATATCGTCGGCTGGTTCAAGGTCGTTCAAACGATTTCGTACCTGGTGATCGCGCTCGGCATCGCCGCGATGATCTACCACGGCTTCGAGGGTGGGGGCGGCTTCAAACCGCAGAATATGCTGCGCCTGGGGTTGTCGTTTACCGGCGGCACCAGCATCAGCGTGCAGTTCACGCAGCCGGCCACCGTTCCGGCGGTCAAGCGCGCGCTGGCCGGGCTCAAGCTCGCCGATGAATCGGTGACGACGGCGGGCACCGACGGCAAAGGCTTCGTCATCTCGACGCAGACGGCGTTTGCGAACGATTCGCAACCGCTTTGGAGCGCGCTTAGGACGGTCGCCCCGGTCGACCGCGCGGCTTCTCAAATCGCGGCGGTCGGCCCCTCGCTCGGCCGCGAGTACCTCATCAAGGCGCTTTGGGCACTGGTCATCGCCCTCGGCATTCAGTTCCTCTACATCGCGTTCCGCTTTGGCTGGAACTACATCTTCGGACTCGTGACGGTGATCGCGCTCGGTCGCGACGCGCTGATGATGATCGGCATCTACGCCCTGGCCGGTAAGCGCGCCGACGATGCCTTCCTGGCCGCCGTACTGACCGTGATCGGGTACTCGGTCATGGACACGATCGTGATCCTGGATCGTATTCGCGAAAACACCAAACTCATGGGCGGTCAGCCCTACGACCGCATCGTGAACGAGTCGATCAAGCAGACCATGACGCGCTCCTTCAACACGCTCGCCACCGTGATCATCACGTTGGTTGCGCTGCTGGCGTTGGGCGGATCGAGTCTAAAGGACTTCGCATTCGCGCTTTTGGTCGGGATCTGTTCGGGCGGCTATCACTCGATTTTCTACTCGGCGCCGCTGGTGTTGGTGTTCCGCAAGCGCCAGCTGGAACTGGCGACCAAGCGCCGGCGCGAAGGCCTGGCGGACGGTCGCAGCTCGGCGCAGCGCGCCCACGGATCGTCGACCGGCCAGACCGCGAGCGGACTCGCGCGCGAAGAGATCGTCGCCGCGCGGCGCGAGCGACGCGCCAAGGCGAAGGCCGCGCGCAATCCCGCGTCGGCGGCGCCGGCACGCTACCGTCGCCGCGACGCACAGGGTGGCACCGCCGTGATCGAGTCGAGCCCGACGCACGACTTCGAGCCTGCGGTCGATCCGCTCGATGCGCAAAACTCGGGCTTGGACGAACTGGCGCTGGAACAGGGTCACGAAACGATCACGCTCAACCTCGAAGGTTTCGAGCCGGAGCACAAGCACGACGGCCCCTCGGCGGAATCTCAACCCAAAGCCTGAGCGTGCCGCCGCTCGGGCGCGCGGCCTAACGGCGTCCGAAAGCGCGTTCGAGCGCGCCTTCGCGGCCCTGCTCGCGGCCGACCGTGCCCCGGTCGACCATTCCCCGGCCGATCATCCCGCGAGCCCGCAGGCTCCGCCCAGTGCGCCCGCCGGCGACTTGATCGAGCGCGCCTTCGCCAAACGCGACGAGTATCTGCGCGATCGCTTCGCCTCGATCGGCGAGGCCGAGAGCTTTTATACCAAAGTTGCCGGCGTTACGTTCGAGCGTCGGCAGGAGATGCTGGCCGGGGTGCGTGAGGGCGTCGAGCTGACCCTGGTGCGCCAGCCCGACAACCCGCACGATCCCAACGCGATCGCGCTCTTTTGCGGCCATTTGCAGATCGGATACGTGAGTCGCGGCATCGCGCGCCACCTGGCGCCGCGCATCGATGCCGGCGTGCGGTACAGCGCGCGGATCGCGTCGCTGACCGGTGGCGCGCCCGACGGTAGCGGCGGACGACGCAGTCGGGGTGCCAATATTTACGTCGAACGCGATCCGGGAGCGACGCTGTCTGCGCGCGCGCAGACGCGCGAGTTCGCCGAGTGGGACGGGGACGTCGACCGGATTCGCTACGCGCTGATCGGCGAGCATCAACCCCACGACGCGCAGCGTGCCGTGCTCGAACGCGTCGAGCGCGGCGAGAACACGCTGGCCGTGCTTGGTACCGGCCGCGGGAAGTCGTTCTGTTTTCAGTTTCCGGCTGCGACGCGAGCGTTGGCTGGGGCAGGGAAGACTCTGGCCATCTATCCGCTGCGGGCGCTGGCCAACGATCAGCACGATGCACTGCTGCGCAAGCTCGATCCGCTCGGGCTGCGCATCTTTCGTGCAAACGGGTCGATCGGCGCCGAGGAACGGCGCGAGCTGTTCGAGGCGTTGCGTACCGGCGCCTGGGATTTGGTCCTGGCGACGCCCGAGTTCTTGAGCTTCCATCGCGAGGCATTCAACGGTCCGAGCGCGCCGCGCCTCGTGGTGGTCGACGAAGCTCATCACCTGGCCGAGTCGACGCATCGACCGTCGTACGTGAATCTTGCCGCGACGATTGCGGCGCTGGGAAACCCCCAGGTCCTGGCGCTGACGGCAACCGCACGCCAGTCGGCCTTCACCACCATGGTCGAGCAACTGCGCATCGCGTCGTGGGTCATCGATCCGACGGTGCGGGAAAACCTGAGCGTGGTCGACGCGCGCGGCACGCGCGACAAGGGTGAGTACCTGCGCGCGCTCTTTGCCGGCGAGGCAAAGGGAATCGTCTACTGCAACTCACGCAGCGAAGTCACCAAGGTTGCCGTCGGGCTACGCAAAGCATTGGGAAACGTGGTGATGTTCTACCATGCGGGGATGCCGGCGCAGGAGCGCGCCGAGACCGAGGCGCTCTTTCGCAGCGGCGCGTTGCGGGTGGTCGTCGCCACGTCGGCGTTCGGCGAGGGTATCGACCTTCCGGACGTGCGCCACGTCGTGCTCTATCATCTCAACTTCGACTTCACCGAGTTCAACCAGCAGGCCGGACGAGCCGGACGCGACGGCTTGCCGGCCAGCATCCATCTGCTCTTCGGTGAAGCCGATCGCCGCATTAACGACTACTTGATCGATCTCGATGCGCCGACTTTGGCGACGCTGCGGTCGATCTATCGCGGACTGCGTTCGCTGGCGCGCGACGGAACGCTGCGCGGAGGCAACGCCGATCTTGCGGAGAAGCTCGATGTGGAGCGCGTTCGCGATCGGACGATTGCGGCGGCACTGCGCATGTTCTCCGAGAGCGGACTGATCGAGCTCGGCGAGGACGACGACGGGCGTTTCGTGCGCTTGCGTGAGGTCCCCGAACGCATCGATCTCGCGCAGAACGAGCGATTTGCCGAGGGCGAGGCGACCCGCGAGGCGTTCGCGCGATTCTGCGCCTTGGCGCTCACGGCGTCGCCCGAAGACCTCGAGCGGATCGTCAATCGCCCGATCTATCCGAGCGGCGTTCCGTTACGCCGCTAGAGTGCTGCGCGCACAGCGGATTTCGCGCGCGCCGGGCAATCGCCGATGCTCGCCCGAGGATTGCAGCGCGCAACCGCGCAACGGCATCGCACCCTCGCGCTAGAGCTCGGTACGCAAGTTGCGCGTTCCGTGCAGGTGTGCGACGTCGTTGAGGGCGAGGGCGAGCGCATTGCCATCGCGGTAGCGCACGACGCTGATCGAGGTGGCTTCGGCCGGGAAGAAAAAGTCGGATTCCAGGCCGATCACGTCGGCGATGTAGGCGTTGATCGTGCCGGCATGGCTGACGATTGCGATCCGCTGACCGGGATGCTCGACCGCGATCGCATCGATGGCTTCACGCATGCGTGCGCGAATCGACGCCGAGGATTCGGAGCCGGGAATCTGCGACCAGCCGCCGTGCTGCACGGCAAGCGCGGCGATGCGGTCGAGGTGCGCCCCGAAGGACGCCGGATGCATCGGCCGATCGAGGCCGCCGATCTCGACTTCGCGCAGGCGGTCGTCGTAGGCGATGGCACGGTCGGTCGCGTTGGCGATGGCGGCGGCGGTCTCGGCCGCTCGGCGCAAGGGGCTAGCGTAGACGGTCGCGATGGTCGAGCGTGCCAGGCGCGCCGCCAGGGCGCGCGCTTGCTTGCGACCGCGCGCGCTGAGCGGCAGATCGCGATAGCTGGCCTCCACCGGCGCCGCGTCAGGATCGGGCACGGCTTCGGCGTGGCGGATCAGCAGCAGTTCGGTGGCGCCGTCGGCTAGAGAAAACGCTCGCATTGAAAGCCGGGTTTCGGCACCCTGCGCGCGAGTCTTGTCCCAGAGGGAGCGCGCCACGCTGCGGGAATCATCCAGGCGTCTTCTTGCAGGAGGGTACTATGCGGTCGCTTCGTCTCATGGCCGTACTCACGTTGATGTTGGGCGCAGCTGCGTGCTCGGCGAGCTCGGGGAGTGGTGCGTTTCGCGCGGCGCCGATGCTGCCGTCGGCGCTGGCAAAGCTGCAGCACGCGTACACGATCTCGCACCTGCGGGTGCATCTGATGCCGCTGCGCGGTAAGCGCATCCGGCTTGCCGCCACGCCGGTCGTCTACCCGGCCGATCTGGCGCGCGGCACCGGCAAAGTCGTCACCGCTGCGGCCTCGTACGATATCTACGTCAACTGCTCGAATCCGAGTGCGTGCTGGGGACAGGTTCAGGGCTTTCTGACCAACCTGAGCGGCTCGTCGTTCGCCGGGTTGCTCAAGCAGTACACCGGGGCCAATCCTTCGGCGTACACGTTCGGTGGATCGAGCAACGTGCAGTGGCCCAACTACAGCGAGATCGGCGAAAACGATCTCCTGGCGATCGTTCACCAGGTTGCCGCGGCGACGCAGCAGACCGGATACGGCACCATTTACCACGTGTTCTTGCCCAAGGGCGTCGACACGTGCTTCGACTATTCGGCGTCGTGCTACTCGCCCGACTATCGACCGACCTTCGCGTTCTGCGCCTATCACTCCAGCGTCACGTTTAGCGACATCGGCCACGTCCTCTACTCGGTCGAGCCCTATCAAAACGTCAACGGCTGCTCCACGTCGGCATCCAAGGGCGCCTCCAAGCTCACCAACTCTACCGCCTCGACCTTGGGCCACGAACTCTTCGAGTCGATTACCGATCCCGATCCCAACTCCGGCTGGTTCAACAACACCTTTGGCGACGAGATCGCCGACCTCTGCGAGACCTATCTCGCTTCGGTGACGCTGGGCGGGACGCAATACCTCCTCCAGCCGATGTATTCGAACAAAGTTCACGGATGCACGGTCTGATGCGCGCGCGTACGCTGATCGTCGCGCTGCTCGGCGCCGTTATCGTCGCGGCGTCGCCGCCGCGTCATGCCGTGGCTGCGCCGGCGGCCCAGCCCGAGACCTACGCGCAGTTTGCCGCCGGCGCGACGGTGCAGCACGGGATCTTCACGATTCTGCGTAAGGACGGCGAGGTGTACGTCGACCTCTCGCCGCAACAACTCAATACCGATTACCTTGAAACGATCGTTCCCGGCAACGGCATGGGCGCCGACTTCATCGTTTGGGGGAATACCGATCACCTTCCGGCCATGCTGATGCGCTTCGAGCGTGCCGGCGACGGGATCGCAATCGTCTGGCCGAACACCTCGTTCGTCGCGCCGCACGATCCGCCCGAGACCATCGGCATTCGGCGCAACTTTCCACAGTCGGTGGTCGGGATCGGCAAAATTGTTGCCGAGGATGCCAACCATATCGTGTTCGACGCGTCGCCGCTGTTTCGCGACTCGCTCGACATGGCGCACATCATCAACGGATCGCTGGGGACGACCCCGAAATCCGCCTATCACCTCGACCTAAGCCGCACCTACTTCGGAGCGACGAAGGCGTTTCCCGAAAACGTCGTCATCGACGTCAACCAGTTGTGGGCGACCGATGCGCCACACGTGGCACCGGACACCGCCCCCGACGCGCGCAGCATCCAAATGCGTATCGTCTATAACTTCGCGCAGCTTCCGCACGACCACTATCGGCCGCGTTACGCCGACGACCGGGTCGGGATCTACGACGATATCTACATGGATTTTGCGCCGTCGCGCGATCAAGCCCCGAGTCGGTATCTGCGTTACCTGGTGCGTTGGAACTTTGCACCGGCCGACCCGAACAAACCGTCGCGCGCAACGCATCCGATGGTGTTCTATCTCAGCAACACGATTCCGGTAGCCTACCGGCCGGCGATCACCGCGGCAGTACTGCGCTGGAATCGGGCCTTCGAGAAGATCGGAATTCTCGATGCCATTCAGGTGAAACCGCAACCCAACGACCCGAACTGGGACCCCGACGACATCCGCTATAACGTGTTGCGCTGGGTCACCGAAGAGCAGCCTAGCTTTGGTGCCGACTCGCAGACGCTTTTCGACCCTCGCACCGGCGAGGAGTTTCGCACCGGAATCCTGATCTCCGCCGACAGCGCGCGCTTTGCGGCGCAGGCGTGGCGCGATTACGTCGATCCGGTCCGCTATGGCCGCGATACCGATCCCGTCCCCGCGTGGTTCATCTACGATTCGTTTCAGGCCGAGATCATGCACGAGACGGGTCATAACCTCGGCATGCAGCACAATTTCATCGGTTCGATGGCCTATACCGCTAAGGAACTGCAGAGCTAGGCGTTTACCGCGAAGTACGGGATTGCCTCGACCGTCATGGAGTACGCGCCGCTGAATCTCTGGCCGCGGCCGTACCATCAGGGCAGCTACTATCAGACGGTACTCGGTCCGTACGACTACTATGCGATGCGCTATGCGTACGCCAACATTCCGGGCGCGACGACACCCGCGGCGGAGTTGCCGACCCTGCGTCGCTGGGCGTCGCACTGGTCCGATCCTCGCTATCGCTACGCCTCCGATGAAGACGTCTCGTGGCGCAACGGTCACGCCGCGGATCCGCGCAGCGAACAAGGCGACCTCACCAGCACACCGCTGGCGTGGTCGATGGTGCAGATGAAGATGCTGCGCTGGTTGATGATCGACGACACGCGGCGGCTGCCGCACGTAGGCGGCGCCTACCAGCGCGCCACACAGGCCTTTGCCGGGGCGC
The DNA here is from genome assembly GCA_027459845.1 of Vulcanimicrobiota bacterium. Taxonomy (GTDB): domain Bacteria; phylum Vulcanimicrobiota; class Vulcanimicrobiia; order Vulcanimicrobiales; family Vulcanimicrobiaceae; genus DAIDGS01. The sequence goes on from DAIDGS010000020.1 coordinate 43,074, forward strand.
TAGCGCGATACTTGAACGACGCACTGATCGCCACGCACTACGTCGGCGGTCAGTACATCTCGCGCGCGCATCGCGGCGATCCGGGTGCCGCACCACCGATCGTACCGGTGCCGCTCGCGCGACAAGCGCGCGCGCTGGGAATCGTAACGCGCTACCTGTTTTCGGATCGCGACCTCACTTTTGCGCCGCAGGTGCTGGACAAGCTCGGTTACTCCGAGTGGGCCGGCTATGGCTACGTCGGTTGGGAGGGCTACGGCAATTTGCCGATTTGGGCCTACAACCCGCCTCAGCGTCACGACTACCCGGTGGTCGAGGTGATCGCGCACGCCCAGCGCGCCGCCATCGACCAGCTCTTCGAACCCACGGTGTTGGAGCGCATCGACGAGAACCATCTGCTCGCTACCTCTCCGACGCTGACGATGCCGACGTTCTACAACATGCTGCAACGCGCCATCTTCCGCGAGGTTACCGCGCGCTCGCATCATATTGCGCTGCTGCGGCGCAATCTCCAGATCGCCTACACACGCACGCTCATCCGCATTGCCGCAACCAACGACGTTGCCGTGCCGGCCGACGCGCGTGCGCTGGCCGGCTTGGCCCTCATGCGGCTGCACCACGCGCTCGCCTTGGCGTTGCGCGCCGGTGGCAGCGACGACGCGACCCTCGCGCACTACGAACTGCTGAACCGCATGGTGGCGACGGCGCTGAAGGTTTAGCCGCGCAACGCGGGTTTTGCGGCGCGCGCCTAGGCGATAACGTGCGCCAGCGCGTCGCCGTCGGTCCCACGGTAGAACGCGTTGTCGGTCTCGCTGATGCCGTGTTTTGCCCAGGGGTCGACTTGGTTGGGCGCGGTCGGCAGGTGCACGGTCGGCCCTGCGGCGTCGGCGTAGTCGGCACCATGGAACGGTGCGAAGTCGGAGCTTTCCTTGTGCGCCATCACGAGATCGCGCACCGACTGCGCGGCGGCGTCGGCTTTGCCCCGCACGCCGGCATCGAGGCGGCCGTCGCGCGCCAGCGCATCGTAGGCGGCCATCGCGGGTCGATCGGCCGTCCACGGGAGGTGC
>DAIDGS010000021.1 GCA_027459845.1 Vulcanimicrobiota bacterium
AAGAAGATCAGCGGGATCGGCGTGATCATCCAGCAGGACGAAAAGACCAAAGAGACGCGCATCGCGTACGTGGTTCCGCACACGCCGGCCGATCGCGCCGGCTTGCGCGGGGGCGACGTGATCGCCAGCGTCGACGGCAAGCCTACCAAGGGGCTAAAGATCGACGCGGTCAGCGCGATGCTGCGCGGCGCGCCCGGTACGATCGCGAAAGTCGGCATCGAGCGCGGCGACGCGACGGCACTGCGCGATTTCTCGATCGCGCGCGCCGAGGTGCAGCCGCCGACGGTCATCTTCAAGATGCTCCCCAACGACGTCGGCTATATCTACGTACTGGCCTTTGGCCGCGATACGGCGTCGGAGTTCGATACCGCGCTCAACCGCCTGCGCGCACGAGGCGCCAAAGCGCTGGCGCTCGATCTTCGCAACGACGGCGGCGGCTATGTCAATACGGCCATCGACATCACCTCGAAGTTCATCGCCGATAAGCCGATTCTCACGGTCGAAGAACGCGGCGATCGCAACACGACCATCGACGGCCAAGACGACTCGTCGTTGGGAATGCCGGTGGTGGTGTTGGTCAACGGCTACACCGCCTCGGCCTCGGAGATCACCGCCGGCGCGTTACAGGATGACGGCGTCGCGACGCTGGTGGGAACGAAGACGTTCGGTAAAGGCGTGATGCAGACGCTCACCCCGCTGCCCGACGGCGCGGCGATCAAGGTGACGACCGCGCACTATCTCACGCCCGCGCATCGCGACATCAACCTGAAGGGGCTCGAGCCGAACGTGGTTGTGGCCGAGCCGAAGCAGGCGCAGTTCGGCGAAGTCGCGCACGACCCGCAACTGCGCGCGGCGCTGCAGATGCTCGCGAAGAAGCTCGCCGAGGCGCCGGCACACCGGGGCGCCTAGCCGCCCGATCGCTCCCCGGCGTGGCGGCGCACCAGCCGAACGGTCGTTCCGTTGCGGGTGAAGCTGACGTCGTCCATCAGCCGGCGCATGAGAAAGAGCCCGAACCCACGCCCTCGCGGATCGGGGGCGATCGTGCCGGGATCCGGTGGAGCTGCGAACCCGTCGCCGCTGTCGCGCACCTCGATGGTCAGGACGTCGTCGTCGTAGCTGCACGCGACGCTGAAGGCCCCGACGCGCCGGCCGCGTCCGTGCTCGACGGCGTTGCTGAGGGCTTCGCCGGCCGCGAGGCGGATATCGGCGACCTCCGGCTCGCTGAAGCCGCAGACGCTGGCAAAGCCGGCAATGCTGCGGCGCGCCAGGCCGACGTTGCGAAGCTCGCTAGTAAAGGTTGCGCGGTAGTGCGCGGGCACGGATTGCCATCTCTGGATCGAGTGATACCCCGCCCCGCGCCGGCCAAAACCAGCGAGGCGTTCGCCGCTCGCGCGCGTAACTACCCCCGCATCCCGGGCGATTAGCTCAGCTGGGAGAGCGCCTCCCTTACAAGGAGGATGTCGGCGGTTCGAGCCCGTCATCGCCCACCAAAAAAAAACAATAAAATCGGGCGTTTTCGCAAGGCCCGGGATCGCTGCGCGAGCTCCGTACCCAGTCGTCCAGGCGCTGCCTACGGAGTGGGCCTACGCCAACGCCTCCCTGCGTTTCACGGCCAGGTCCTCCGTATCGTTGTCGCAGTGATCGCCGTAGACATTCAGCAGGAGCGACGGCTTCTTCGAGCCGCCGATCCGCGCAAGTTCGACCACCGGAATGCCCGCCCGCAAGCCGTTCCTCGCAAACGTAGGCCGCAGCTCATGGACCCGCTGTAACACCGGAGACGAAGTTGCCGGCGCAGCCTTCCGCTTCCACGTGCTGCTTCAGAAGTGGCCACGGCAAGCAGCCGTCGGCATCGATCGCGTACGAGCGCGGCCGGTGAGTCAGGCGCTCAAGCGCTAGCGACTATCGAAAGCCTCGCAGTCTCGATCTCGCTCGGCATGTGATTAGCGAGTAGACGGGCTAGTTTTAAACGGCCTCGGTTTGATCGTGCGAACGCAGGCGAGATACGCAGTCACGCGAGACTCTCGGGAACGGTCGGGCGTAAAACGACCCGTCGGTAGCCATTGCATGAGACGCGCGTCGACGCCGGTGGTGTATCCCTGCGCCGCATCCCTTGCTTCGGCAAAGAGTGTGGGCCAATCGTTGGTCGGCAGGTCGTTATGCACGACGGCAATCGCTCGACGTGGTTGCTGCGGCCGACCGAATCAGGTCGGCGTGTGGACTCGTCGCACAGCCCCTGGGTTTCGACCCGCAAGGCGTTGCGCTCGTCCCCGGCACCAACAATCTTTGGATTGCCGATAAACGCCCGCTCGGCCAGAGTGGGGCGGATATTGTCTTCCTGTTCCGGCCCAGCTTCGCGAGGATCGTCGCCGAACGCCGGCTATGGGCACTTCACAGGATGCTGCGCCAGCGAGGTGGCGGCGAGGGTCAAGGCCGTCCGCATCAGGTGCCGCGGGATGCGCGCGCCGTCTGCGTAGACGCCGATGCCAAACATCCACGCCCGGCGATACTGCCGCCGATCGCTACGCGAAGCCCGAGTTTCGAACCCTGCCTCTTTGGTTATGCTGGCAATGACCAGCGCTAGGTCATGATTATTGCCCTTTCTGTGCACCAATGTAGAGGGTCCATTTGGCAAACAGGGCTGGTTCGGTGCGAAGATTGTTCGCGTTGCCGTAGACGAAATAAAATTCATTTCGTCCGCGCATGTTGGCGGACGCCGAAAACTGACCCACTTTGGTCCCGGATCGGACGTCTAAATGTGACCCACCTCGGGTTCGGATTTGGTTCCAGGCAGGGTGATTCCCGCCCGTTTGCGTTCTCGTAGTCGATAGCTTTCGCCGCTGA
>DAIDGS010000022.1 GCA_027459845.1 Vulcanimicrobiota bacterium
GCGATCGTGTCCGTGTAGCGCGCGGCGACCGCCTGGATCTCGGCGATGCGGGCGCGTTGGTAGGCCCGCTGGGCGCTGAGCAGCGTCACGTAGTTCACCGCGCCGGTATCGTATTGACGCTTGATCAGCGCGAGGCTCGCACGCGCGGCCGCGAGCGCGTCGTGCTGCGCCTGGACGGCCTCGGCATCGTGGCCGAGCGCGGTCAGGCAGTCGGCCACGTTCTGGAACGCATTCAACACCGTGGCCCGGTACAGCGCCGCGGCCTGCTGGTACGCATCGATCGCCGCGCGTCGCTGCGCGCGCAATCGACCCCCTTCGAACAAGGGCGTGGTGAGTCCGCCCATCACGTTCCAAACGCCCGCCGACGGCCCGAACAGCGTCGAGCTCTGCAGCGATTGGCCGCCGAACTCCCCGTTCAACGTGAGCGACGGGAGCAGGTTCGCGGTCGCGACCCCGACCGCCGCGCTCGCCTGGTGCATCAGCGCCTGCTGCGCACGGATATCGGGACGCTGCGCGGTGAGCGCGGATGGGACGCTCACCGGCACATCGGCCGGCAACACGAGGTCCTGCAGCCGGATCTCGACCGGCGGCGCCGCTTGCGGCAACCGTCCGGTGAGCGCCGCGAGCGCGTGCTGGGCCGCGGCGCGCTGTTGCAGGAGCGCCGGCAGGTTCGCGCGCACGCTCGCGAGGTTCGCGCGCTGTTGCAGCACGTCGGCCTCGGTGCGAATGCCGATCGCATATTGGCGGCGGATCCGCGCGAGCTGCGCGCCCTCGAGCGCGACGATCCGGCGGGTCGCATGGATCTGCGCGTTCACCGACGCGAGCTGCACCGCGGTCGACGCGACGTTCGCGGTCAGCGTGAGATAGCTGCCCTCGAGCAAGAATCGCTGCTCCTCGACCTGCGCGCGCAGGCGCTCGAGCTCGCGCCGCTGGCCGCCGAACACATCGAACGTGTACGACACGCCGACCGTGGCCTGGAACACGTTGGTGATGAACCCCGGGAAACCCGGCGCGATCGATGCGCCGCTCACCCGTTCGCGCTCGCCGCCGAGCGTCCCCGTGATCGTCGGGGCGAATGCGCCCTCTCCCGCGCGTAGATTCTCGCGCGCCTCGCGCAGCGCGGCCTGTTGGGCGATCAGTGTCGGATGTCGATCGATCGCGTCGCGCATCAAACGGTCGAGCGCCGGCGAGCCGAACAAGCGCCACCATTCTCCCGGCAGATCGCCGCCGAACTGCAAGCGCTGCACCCCTGCCCCGCCCGCTCCGGTCGGCACCGTCGCCGTCGCGAGAGCGTGTTCGGTGTACGCGGTCGCCCGCGGCGGCGGTGGCGCACGAAAATCCGGTCCGACCGCGCAGCCGGCGACGGCCGCGGCGGCCACGAGCGCGATCGTGACCCGCTCACCGAGGCGGGCGAGCGCGTTCATCGGAGCGCCTCCGGGAGCGGCTTCGCGGCAACGCTGGCCACCGCGACGGCGGCGTCGGCCGCCGGCTCATCGGTGGCTCGCACGCCGAAGTGCCGGGCGACGCGGCGTCCGACCCAGCGCTCGAGGTCGTCGACCCAGGTGAACACCGCCGGCACCATCACCAGCGTGAGTCCCGTCGACGCGACCAGCCCGCCGATCACCGCGATCGCCATCTGT
>DAIDGS010000023.1 GCA_027459845.1 Vulcanimicrobiota bacterium
ATCGCTTCCGACTGGGTCGGATTCACCTTACCCGGCATGATCGAGCTGCCCGGCTCGTTCTCGGGCAGGATCAGTTCGCCGATGCCGGCTCGCGGACCGGATGCCAGCCAGCGAATGTCGTTGGCGATCTTCATCAGCGCCGCAGCCAGCATCTTGAGCGCGCCCGAGGCGAACACGAAGTCGTCGTGCGAGGCAAGCGCGGTGAACTTGTTAGGGTGCGAACGGAACGGTAGCCCGGTCAACTCGGCCAGCTTCTTGGCCGCCCGTTCGCCGAACTCGGGATGCGCGTTGAGGCCGGTCCCGACGGCCGTGCCGCCGATCGCCAAATCAAACAGCTCGTTGAGGGCCAGCTTGCACGCCTTCAGCGCGCGGTCGAGCTGGGTAACGTAGCCCGAGAACTCCTGGCCGAGCGTCAACGGCGTGGCATCCTGCAGATGGGTGCGTCCGACTTTGACGATCTCGCTCCAGGCTTTGGCTTTGCGATCCAGCGCGTCGCGCAGCGCGCTCACGGCCGGCAGCATGCCGGTCATCGCCTCGGCGGCCGCCATGTGCATCGCGGTCGGGAAGGTATCGTTCGACGACTGCGACATGTTGACGTGATCGTTGGGGTGCACGGGCTTCTTGGAACCCATCTCGCCGCCCGCGATTTCGATCGCGCGGTTCGAGATGACTTCGTTGACGTTCATGTTGGTCTGCGTACCCGAACCGGTCTGCCAGACGCGCAGCGGGAAGTGCGGATCGAGTTTTCCGGCGATCACTTCGTCGGCGGCCTTGACGATCAGCGCGGTCTTCTCCGCATCGAGCTTCCCGAGATCGTGGTTGACGAGCGCCGCGGCTTTCTTCAGTTGCGCCATCGCCTTGATGACTTGCTTCGGCATTACGTCGCGCGGCCAGACGCCGTCGCCGATGTCGAAGTGAATGAGCGAGCGCGCCGACTGCGCGCCGTAGTACTTGTCGGCGGGGACGTCGATCTTACCCATCGAGTCGGTCTCGACGCGCGTCTTGGCCCCGTTTGGTGAAACGTTTGCAGTGGTCATGGCCCGCCTATCTTCGCTCCCCGCGCCCGCATTCTGCCTCGATAAAGGTCGCAAGCTCGCTACCGCGCGGCCGTCGCCGCTGCGAATCCGCTCGCCCCGCCGGCGTTCAGCTGCAGCCGCGCGCCGTCCGGATGATTCGCCGGGTCACGCGAGCCTCGTCGCGTACCCGCGCGCTGCCCAATGCAGCGAGGGCGCGCTCCGCGACGGCGTACACCGATCCCGTTTGGAGGCCACCCTCCATCGATAGCGCCGGGAGATCGAGGACGACCGGATCGCTGATCCCAGCCGCAGTAATCTTCGCTCGATAGGCGGTCGCCGCATCGCTGGAGGTCTGTGGAGGCGTCGGCATCGCGACGACGTTGTTTTGCGGTAAGTCGCCCTGCATATGGGCAAAGGCCGCCGACTCGGAGATGCCTGCGACCAGGTTCAACGCGGTCATTTGATCCTTTGCGACCGCATGCAGGGCCCGCCGCAGCGTCGCCGAGTCATCATCGGAGGACTGGTCGCCGAGAACCGACGCGACCAGGCGGAGATTGTGTGCGATCGCGCGACCGATATCGGAGATCCCGCGCAAGTCGGATGCGGCGGAGGCGGTCGCGCCCTCTTCCCGGTCGGCAGCCAGCTTAAGAAAGCCGCGTTGCGCAACGTCGATAAGTTTATCGTCCTCGATCATTCCGAGCAGCGCCGGCCGTGCGCGCTCGTGAAGAAATTGACAGATCGGCCGCGAGGTGACGCGGATGATCGTGCGAGGCACGGACGGCGGCGTAGCGCCGGCCCGGCACGTACCTGCGCCGACCAGGGAAAGCACCGGGACCAGCAACGCATACGCCGCCCATCGCCGGACGGGCTCGCTCGCGTTACGCGCCCTACGTCGACCGTTGTGCACGATAGGTTCAACCTCCGACTTTTCGTTGGTGCATGGCATAGCGCGACGGCCGTTGGGTCGAGGCTTATTCAATCCGATGGCATCTCCGAAGCGCGAGGAGTTTTGGGTTGATCGCGCCGCTAACCGGGTTTACCAGACCTTGACTCAGCCGCGCATCCCCGAGATCCTGGCCCGTTACTCCTCGAGGAGTTACGGTGAGCAAGGTCCACCGTAACCCGTATTGGTCGATATAAAGCCACCCCACGGCCACCCCTGTCTTTCGCGATACGATCGCGAGCGCGTCCTTCGCCCAGGCAGCGCGCTTATGACCGGCGACCTGAACTTCGCCGAGATAGTCGCCGAGGCGGCGTACGCCGGGGGAAGATAGATTACAGACGACGCCGGTCGCGCTAGCCGCCAGTGGGTGAGCCGAGATAGCTGCCAGCGCAGCAAGCAGCGCGGTAGCTGCGATCATGCGCACCGCCCTATCCCCACGCGGCTCCGGACTGCGGCCAGCATGTCTGATTCTGTTCGTCCTGCTGCTGGGGAGGCGGCTCTGAGACACGTCCCACGCCCAAAATACCTACTGCCAACGGCTTTCTCCCCCTCTGCACGAGGTCTTTCAGCAACCTGCTAGGCGAAGTGCTTCGACTTCTCGCGCGGGTGTCATCCCATGTTTCATCTGATAACCGCTAGGCAGGGTTCGCGCCCATGCCAGCGTGTCGAGAATCGTGTCGTCGAGCGGCCGAAGTGTTAACCCTGCACTCAGAGCACGGTCGACGATGAGTTCGTTGAACTTACGCATGAACGCAGCGTCTTCGATCCAGAGCGGGAGTTCTCTCCACTGCTCGAGGTCGGTACGCGCAATCGCCTCACGATCGAGCCAAACGATCTCCGGTCGTGTGGCTGCTGCTCGGCAAGCGTGCTCGAAGAGCTTGCCGAACGTCGCGGCCCCGGGCAGGCCCGCCACGTTAAGGATGCCTGATTTGCGACCCTCAACAACGCGAACGACGAACGCCGCAAAGTCACGAACGTCTATGAACTGCATGGGCTCATTGGGGTCACCCGGCGCCAACATGCGACCACCGCGTGCGCACCGCGCCACCCAGTATGTGAATCGGTCGGTCTCATCGTGAGGCCCGACCATGATGCCGCATCGGAGGATTGTCGCGTCCGCACCGAACGCGTTGACTACGACATTCTCGCATCGCACCTTGAGCCCCCCGTAAGTTTCAGGTGTCATGACCGTTTCGTCTGCGGTAGGTGCGAGCACGACCGTGGCCGCGGACTCGTCGATCGGCGTGCCGTCCTCAATGTGCGCGTGATCATATACGGAGAGAGTGGAGATAAGAAGATACCGCGCAGCGCGTTCCTTCAATAACCTGGTAGAACGCCTTACGTCGTTTGGAACGTATGCACAGGTGTCGATAACGGCATCCCAGGTTCGACCGTCGAGAAGTTCGAGATCACGTGAGCGGTCGCCCTTCACTATCTCAACATCTGCACGTGGCGGTGCGCTGAGGGCGCGATTAAAATGCGTGATTCTATGACCTGCAGAAAGAAGCGCATCAGTGATGTGTCGTCCTAAAAAAATTCCTCCACCAATGATGAGAACGTTCATGTCATTGTCAGCTTCAGCCAGGTCGTCGCGAGCGCCTTCATGCTTTAACCACTAAGCAAACCGGCAACCGGGGGAAATGTACAATCGTCTCTTCCGGCATCGGAGGTCGCCTGTCACCTTGCCGCCACGGAACGCAATGATATACCGACGCCTATGAACCACGCCTAGATCCCAGCCGTCCACCGACCCCAGCGCCCGGATTCGTTGGAATCCGGAAATGCCCCAGCTTTGCGTTGTCGCGGGCTCGGCATCGTCAAGAGTCTCTTGGGGCACGTCATCATCTTTAAGCCTGGAGGAAGGCACTGACGGAAGCGGCATCACGCGATAGGGGAACGTGTGCAGTTGCTTATTCAGAACGCGGGGCGAACCGAAGGCGGTCTGCAACAACCTCGCTCCGTTACTCATGACGTAGACGAGGCCCACGACCACGCTGCTGCGATCGAGCAGTTGATCGATTCGAACAACCCAGGTCGTGGTATTCGGCGTTCCGGTCGGAAGAATATCGCCATATCCAAAGGGGGAACTCCCACACCGCAAACCGTTTGGAAAGGCGTCGCTGAAGGGCCAGGTGCTGTGAGCGGACCATGCGCGCCCATCGCGAGAGTCAGAGCGAGAAGCCACGCGCTACGCAAGCTGCGCTCCTCCGCTCTCGCACCGCTGAACGCCGCCCCCGGTCGGAAGCGAGCCGTTCCACGGCCCAATGTTGCTGTAGGTACCCGATGCGACGCTTACTCCGACAATCCCGAAAAGGGTAACCCCGAGACTCACACCTGCTTGAGTCGAGAAGTTGAGCTGGATGTACCTCACGCCATTGCTCCCGAGGTATAACCAACCGACATTGGAGCCGTTCTGCCAGATGGAGCGGATGATCGCGCGAGACACGGGCGGCGGCCTACCGACGACTCGCCCCATACCTGCGCCGCCCAGGCAAAGAGAACCGACGTTGCCATGGATGCACAAAGGCGACCAGATGCGGTACGACCGCGATGCTCCAAAATGCCCACAACCTCGAAAAGACGACTGATTCCAAGCAGCCCGTATGTGCGGGCTACGCCCTAAAGATTACCCCCCCCGAGCGAGATGTCAACCGGTGCGTTTCGTCCATATATGCGTTTTGCACTCATCACCCCTCACCGTTCTTGCCGCTCGCGCGGGCGGCGCGGGTCGGACCCGCGATCAGCGGCCGTGCTGGGCGGCACGTTCCAGCGTCGTGCCGACGGCGCGGGTTTCGACGATTTCGTAGATCGTGAGCGGGAAGCGAGGGTCGAATCGCCGCTTGTTGCAGCGCGGGCAACTCGCCGGCTTGCCAGGGCGCTTGCGCCGCAGCGCCTCGAAGCCGCAAT
>DAIDGS010000024.1 GCA_027459845.1 Vulcanimicrobiota bacterium
GTGATGGCGGGCGCGCCGCGCCGCGCACAGCCCGTTCCAGACGATTTGTCCGATCGAGCGCGCACGCGAAACGTCGTCCCACACGTAGGAATCGCCGACGATGGCCACCCGATAGACCCCTTTATAGGGCACGTCGGGAATCACCAAGGGGTCGTTGGCCGCGATCGTGCGATCGAAGGGCGAAATGAGACGGATGCGCCGGTTGCCGGTGTCGGCAACCGCGATTGCGCCGTCCGGCGCGACCGCGATCCCCATCGGCTGCTTGAACTCCGCCCGCGCAATCGACCCGTCGGCGAATCCGCCGCCGACCGCACCGGCGCGCAGCAACGGCTGGCGGCCCAGAATCCGCGTGTACGATCCGATCGCCAGATGCACGCTGGAGAAGAGGTCGTCGGTGTAGACCAAGCTGTGCAGCCCCAGGCCGGCCGCGGCCGAGGCCGGACCGACGAACTCGGCGCCCTCGCGGGCGAGTTCGTGCGAGGGGCTCTCGTACGCCGGCAGCGAGCCGGTGGCGAAGAGATCGAGTTGCCTGAGCGTCTTCAGGTCGACCGGGACCACCGCGTGCGGCGTCGTGACGAAGAGCGTCTCGGTCGTCGGGGTGATCTGCACGGATACGTTGCGCGCCCCGGCGGTTGCGGAGAGCGCCAGCGTCGAGACGCGACCGCGTGCAATCTCGCGCACGCCGCCCGCGCCGTCGGCCACCCATACGCGCCCCTGCGCATCGACGGCAACACCGCGCGGGCTGCTGAACGTCGCGACCGCGATGGGCCCGTCGACGTCGCCGTCCTTGCTCGGATCGCCGGCGAGCGTCGAGACGACGCCGTTACGGATCTCGCGGATGCACCGATTGCGCAGGTCGGCGACGTAGATGGTTCCCTTGGGGCCGACCGCAACGCCGGTCGGCGCGTTGAACTGCGCCTGCAAGGCCGGCCCGTTGCGGTAGCCACCCCCGACGCCGGCACCGAACAGCGTCACCGCGCCCGACCCCGCAACCGTCGTCACGTTTCCGTGCGGATCGACCATCCGGATGCGCTGCGCGGGCGTATCGGCGACGTACAGGTCGCCGTACTTGTCGTAGGCGATGCCCTCCGGCCCCATGAACTCGGCTTGCGCGGCCGGACCGTCGGCGATCCCGGGACGCCCGGATCCGGCGAAGGTGGTCACGGTCGGCTCGCTGGTCAGCTTCTGCAGTGCAATCGCCGATGCGCCGCGGCTCGCGCCGACGATCGCACCCAGTGCCAGCGCGACGCAGATCCCGGCGCGCGTCGACACGTTCACGGCCGCGCGCCGAAGCCGTGTCGGATCGCATCGGCCGCGACCGCGTCGCCGAAGAGCGCGTTGCCGTGCACGGTGAAGTGATCGTCGAACGCCCCGAACAGCGTCCGGTACTCGGGGCGTGCGTCGTTGGCGAAAAACGCGGGCCATAGATCGATCGCGTCGACGCCCGAAGATCGCACCTGCGCCAACGTCGCCCGGTAGTGGCGTAGCGCGGTGCCGGGATCGTAGTTTGGCCCGTTCACCAGCTTGCCGAACGTCGTCTCGTCCGGCATGTCGAAGGCGTCGGGGAAGAGCGCCACGACCAGTCGCGTATGGCTTGCGCGGGTCTTCGCGCGCAGCGCGCGCAGCGTTGCAGCCATCGCCGCGATCCGCCGCGCCGGATCGCCGTCGCGTGGCGCGAAACTGAACGAGGTCGCCATCAACACCACCTCGTTGACCAGACCGTCGCTCAAAAACTGATCGACCTCCGAGGCAGTGTCGGTAAAGAGCGCGCCGTCGAAGCGCACCGGGATGATCTCGACGTTGCAGGGATGGCGCGCGAGGCGTGCGCACAGCCGCGCGCGGACCACGCCGCCCAGCGACTCCTGTGCGCTGACGCCGTCCCACACGTACGAATCGCCGACGATCGCGATCCGATAGACATGCGGATTGGGAGCGGTCGGGAGGTGAACGTCGGCTTCGTACGAGGTGCGATCGAACGGCCCGATCAGCCGGATGCGGCGATTACCGGTATCGGCCACCGCGATCGCCCCGCTGGGTGCGACCGCAATCCCCATCGGCTG
>DAIDGS010000025.1 GCA_027459845.1 Vulcanimicrobiota bacterium
TGCCGCCTACGCGCAGCCGAGCCCGACCGGCTCGCCGCTCTCGCAGTACGTCACGCCGACCGCGATTCCGATGCCGTCGCCGGGCGACGCGCTCGGCTTTACGCTCGAGGGCGTGGTCGACCACGTCGAGATGTTTTTCAATGGCTCGGTTCCGACGACCGATGCGTACGGTCAGGATGCCGCGCTTCCGGCCGGCGTCGCGACCAGCGCACCGTTCACCGTCATCCCGTACGATGCGCAGAACTATGAGATCCTGGCGCAGTACGACGCGCATGCGACGCCGATTCCGTACGATCAGCCGGTGACGCTGACCGTCTCGCCGGCCGGTAGCGGCGTGACGCTGAGCAACGCCGCCGGTTCGGGCAACAGCGTGACGATCGACAATCCCGACGATCTGGCGGTCACCGCAACCTACGACGGCACGGCGGATGCCAACAACGGCATCGTGACGAACAGCGAGTTTGCAATCCTTGCGAGCGGGCCGACGATTCGCATCGTGACGTTGCGCCATCGCAGCCGGGCGCTACGCCCGATGCGCGCGCCGGGTGCACCGCGTCGCCCCGCCGGCAGCGCCGGACCAAGTGAAGACGTTCTCGACGTCGGCCTCGCCAGCAACGCCGTCGAGTACCCGCTCGTCTTCAGCGCGGCCAGCCCGATACCACTCGGTCTCACCTACGTTGCGACCTCCGGAAAGATGGCGTTTGCGACGAGCGGTTATTCAAGCGGTAGCGGCGTCATCGGCGAGTTCGATCCGGCATCGCCGGCCGCCGGCGCCACGCAGGCGACGGTCTCACTCCCGCTCACGAACCTCGGATCGGGCATTTTCGCGGATAGCGACGGCGACCTGTGGGTCGCCGACTCGAGCAACGAGCTCGACTGCTTCACGAGCGTCAGCGCAACCCCAGCCTTGAAAATTTCCTACGGCGCGTTCGTGCCGTCCCTCACCTACGCGACGGCGGCATCGATGACCGAAGACGCCGAGCAGAATCTCTGGGCGGCGATCGGAGCGTACACTACTGCAAACGAAGTCGGTATCGGTCAGGCACGATTGATCGCCCCCTGCGCGTTGGGGACGTTGGCGGCGACCGAAGTGACGCCGGCGGGCGGAGCGAGCTTCTATCCCGCCTCGGCGGTTGCGCTCACCGGCCTATCGGGTGCGTGGTTCGGCGACGAATATAGTGCCAATCTCTTCGAGGCCTTTCCGGGTGCCGCACCGACGACGCCGCCGACGCCGGCCGTCTCGCCCATCCCGGTGACGACCCCGGTGAGCGCGAGTGCCGTGGTGGGGCTGGGTCGCATCGGTACTCAGAACTACGCGGCAATCGGCGCCGCGGGCCAAACGGCGCTCGACACGATCGACAACGGCGGAATTATCGCGCAGGCGACCACCGCGCCGCTCCAGCCCAACCCGCCGACTACGCTTTCGTCGAGCGGCGGGATCCTCTCGCCACTTGGCGGTTACCAAGCCGACAGCGGCCTCCAGTTCGCCGTTCTCGGTACGGCGAGCGCGCTCGCACTCCCGTTCCCCGACTCGGTGCTCCAGGGCACGTGCGCGGGTGCCTTCGACGGCAGCGGCAACCCGTGGGGGCTCTGCGGGACGGCTGCCGGCGTGAGTGCGTACCGCGTGCTGCTCACGCCCACCTGGTCGCTGCTGCCCAGCACGAACGTGCAGGTGTCGGTCCGCAACTCATGCGCCCTGACCCTCGGAATCGCCGAAGAACCCAGCCGAGATAGCGGACCGTTCACCGTAATCAGCAGCAACACGTCGGTCGTCAGCATCTCGTCCTCGCCGAGCGGCTTCGATCACGAGATCCGTGCGACCGTCAATCCACCCGCGACGGGCACGGCCTCCGCGGTCGTCACCGTCACCGACGCAAGCGGGCGCAGCGTCGCCGCGAACGTCAGCGTGACGTACCAGGCGTCTGCGTATTGCGGCGGCGCATGAGCGTCAGCCCGAACGAACGGGGGCGGCCGGGGTTGCGTCGTACCTAACCCGTAGCGGGAGCTTGCAGCGCGCAGGCTGAGAGGGCGAGGATTTCTCGCCGACCGCCAACCTGATCCGGGTAATGCCGGCGGAGGGAGAGATTCGATGAAGGTTTACACTCAGGGCTCGCAGCCGTCGATCCGGGTTCCCGCGCGTCAGATCGCACTGACCGACGGAACCACGCACACGCTCTACGATACGAGCGGCCCGTACACCGATGCGAGCTACGTCGCCGATGTGCGCCGTGGCCTCCCGGCGCTCCGTGCGCCGTGGATCGCGGCGCGCGGCGATACCGAAGAACTGGCGCAGCCGAGTTCGCTCTACCGGCGCGGTCGCGACGCGATGCCGGAACTCGCGGCCCTCCGTTTCACCGGCGCCGGCCGGCCGCGCCGTGCCAAAGCCGGTGCGAACGTGACGCAGATGCACTACGCGCGCCGTGGCGAGGTGACGGCGGAGATGGAGTTCGTTGCGTTGCGTGAGGGGCTCGATCCGGAGTTCGTGCGTGCCGAAGTCGCGCGCGGCCGCGCGATCATCCCCAGCAACGTCAATCACCCCGAGAGCGAGCCGATGATCATCGGGCGCAACTTTTTGGTGAAGATCAATGCCAACATCGGCAACTCGGCCGTCGCCTCGACCATCGAAGACGAAGTCGAGAAGATGACCTGGGCGACGCGCTGGGGCGCCGACACGGTGATGGACCTCTCGACCGGCAAGAACATCCATGAGACGCGCGAGTGGATCCTGCGCAACGCGCCGGTTCCGATCGGCACGGTGCCGATCTACCAGGCGCTCGAAAAAGTGGGTGGCAAGGCCGAAGAGCTGACCTGGGAACTCTTTCGCGACACGCTGATCGAACAGGCCGAACAGGGCGTCGACTACTTTACCATTCATGCCGGGGTGCTGCTGCGCTACGTGCCGCTGACCGCGGGGCGCGTCACCGGGATCGTCTCGCGCGGCGGGTCGATCATGGCCAAGTGGTGTCTGGCGCACCACCGCGAGAACTTCCTCTACGAGCACTTCGAAGATATCTGCGAAATCATGAAGCAGTACGACGTCGCCTTTTCGCTCGGCGACGGGTTGCGCCCGGGATGCACCGCCGACGCCAACGATGCGGCCCAGTTCGGCGAGTTGGAGACGCTCGGCGAACTCACCGAGGTCGCCTGGAAGCACGACGTGCAGACGATGATCGAAGGGCCCGGCCACGTGCCGATGCACCTGATCAAAGAGAACATGGATAAACAGCTCGCGCTCTGCCGCGAGGCGCCGTTCTACACCCTAGGGCCGCTGGTGACCGACGTCGCGCCGGGATACGATCACATCACCAGCGCCATCGGCGCGGCCATGATCGGCTGGTTCGGCACCGCGATGCTGTGTTACGTGACGCCTAAGGAGCACCTCGGACTCCCAAACAAAAAGGACGTCAAGGACGGGGTGATCGCGTACAAGATTGCCGCGCATGCCGCCGACCTGGCCAAAGGGCATCCGCGCGCGCGTCACTGGGACGACGCGCTCTCGAAGGCGCGCTTCGAGTTTCGCTGGGAGGATCAGTTCGAACTCTCGCTCGATCCGGAGACGGCGCGCGAGTTTCACGACGAAACGCTGCCGGCAGCCGGGGCCAAGGTGGCGCACTTCTGCTCGATGTGCGGCCCGCATTTCTGCTCGATGAAGATCACGCAAGAGGTGCGCGAGTTTGCCGAGCGCGGCATGGAAGAAAAGTCGCGCGAGTTCGTGGCCGCCGGGGCCGACGTCTACGTGCCGGTCGCGCCGTAGTGCTCGAGCCGCTCCCGCGGCGGCCGTGCGCGGTACTCTTCGATCGTGACGAAACGCTGATCGTCGACGTTCCGTTCAACGGCGATCCCGACCGCGTGGCGCCGGCGCCGAACGGTCGTGCGCTGCTCGACCGTTTGCGCGCGGCCGGGTTGCCGCTCGCGGTGGTGAGCAATCAGAGCGGCGTCGGTCGCGGCTACATCACGCTTGCACAGGTCGAGCGCGTCAATCGTCGCGTCGACGACCTGCTCGGGCCGTTCGGCGGGTTCTTCGTCTGCCCGCACGCACCCGAGGAAGACTGTGCCTGCCGCAAGCCCCAGCCGAAGCTGATCTTCGATGCCTGCCGCGCGCTCGGCGTCGACCCGCGCTGCGCGGTGATGGTGGGCGATCGCGCCAGCGACGTCGCCGCAGCGCAGAACGCCGGATCGATGGCGCTTCAAATCGCCGGACCGCACGATTTAGACCGCGCGGTCGATGCGATTCTCGCGACGGTGAACGCCGCGCGTTAGTGGGTTTCGGCGTCGAGCCAGTAGTCGACGTCGATGCCGCGCGGGATGACCGGGCGCAGCAATGCGGCGACGTGAATCGTGCGCTGCAGCCGCTCCCACGCGCGCAGCACCTTCACCACGTAATGCTGGGTTTCGTAGTACGGCGGAATGCCGCCGTACTCGCTGACCGCCTTCGGACCGGCGTTGTAGGCGGCAAAGGCCAACTCGTAGTGGTTGGGATGGTGCTTGAACTTGCGCACCAGGTCGCTGAGATACTTCGCCGCGCCGGCCAGGTTCTGGGCCGGGTCGTTCGGGTTGACGCCGAGTGCGGCGGCGGTGCCCGGCATCAACTGACCCAAGCCCACCGCACCGGCACTCGACACGGCGTGGGTGTGCCAGCTCGACTCGACGGTGACGATCGCGACCAGGATGTTGGGATCGATCCGCCAGCGGGCGGCGTTGTTGAGCACGCGGCGGGCAAGCGACGTGCTCTGCCAGTTCGGCATTGCCGGGTTGGCGTGCTGTAGGACGCGCGCGTAGGCGGCCACGGCCCGCCGGGTAGCCGGAACGATGCGTTCCGCCGCACGCGCCGGAACCCATCCGATCGAAAAGCCAAACGCGGCCGCCGCCACCAGCATGACGAGGTACTGTCGCATCTGAGGCAGGCGGGTTCGCGCGTCCGCCGCGAGGCCCTGCTGAGGGAAGGGCGGCGGTCCGGCGAACTCCCGCTCGGTGAGCCGCTCGAGCATGTCGCCCCGCGCGCGCCGCGCCTGGGGCATCGGAATCGCCGCCTTTTTTATCATCATGTGCGGGATGATCGCGTGGTCGCAGTGGTACGCGATCCACGTCAACGTGCCGCGCTATCGCGCGCACGCGCGGACGGCTCCCTGATTTGATGCTTCTTTGAGCGGTTCGCGCGGCCCGCGCGCAGGAGCGCGGGCTTCGCGCATGGGAGGCTTGCGCTCGGAGGATTTACCGTGACGCTACGTCTGCCCGTCGCAGCCGCCGCTTTGGCGCTGCTCGTTTCGACCGCCCCAGCGCTTGCGCAAGCGACCGCGCCGTCGGTTGCGCAAACCGCCGCGCCGGCCGCGCAGTCCGCAAAGGCGAGCCCAACGCCGTCGCCGACGCCGCCGCCACCCTACACGCAGGTGCATTGGCGCGAGATCGGTCCGGCCGCCGGCGGCGGTCGCGTTGCGGCGGTCGCCGGAACGGCGGCCAACCCGAATCTCTACTACCTCGGCGCGGCCGGCGGTGGGGTTTGGAAATCGTCCAACGGCGGCCAGACGTGGACCTCGGTGTGGGGCAAGCAGGACGTCGGTTCGATCGGCGCCGTCGCCATCGATCCCACCAATCAGAAGACGGTCTGGGTCGGCACGGGCGAGACCAATCCGCGCAACGACGTGAGTTACGGCGACGGGATCTACAAGACCACCGATGGCGGCAAGACCTGGAAGAAGATGGGCTTGGCGGCCACCAAGTACATCGCGCGAATCCTGATCGATCCGAACGATCCCAACCACGTGATCGTCGCCGCCCTCGGCGACGTATTCGCCGACTCGACCCACCGCGGCATCTACGTCACCAACGACGGCGGTAAGACGTGGAAGCACACGCTCTACGTCGGCCCTGAAAGCGGTGGCTCGGACCTGGCGGCGAGCACGCAGAATCCCAATGTCGTCTACGCCGGGATTTGGAAGTTCCAGCGGCGCCCGTGGACGTTCACCAGCGGCGGCAACGCCGACGGCATCTATAAATCCACCGACGGCGGCAACACCTGGACCAAGCTGCACGGGCACGGGCTTCCCTCCGGAAAGGTCGGACGGATCGGCTTGGCGGTTGCGCCGAGCAACGGCAACCGCGTCTACGCGCTGATCGAGTCGACCAAGGGCATCCTGTGGCGCAGCGACGACGCCGGCGCGCACTGGAAGATGGTCAGCGACAACACTCTCGTCGATCAGCGACCATTCTACTTCACCCACATCGCGGTCGATCCGAAGAATCCCAACAAGGTGTACGGCGTCTCGGAGATGCTCTCCATGAGCACCGACGGCGGCAAGCATTTCAAGGCAATCGCCAACGCCGTCCACGTCGACTACCATGCCATTTGGATCGCGCCGAACGATCCCTCGCGCATCATCGTCGGCGAGGACGGCGGCTACGCGCTTACGGTCGACGGCGGCGCCAACTGGTTCTTCTCGGCGAACCTTCCGATCGCGCAAGTCTATCGCGTAGGGTTGGGGAACGACAATCCGTTCACCGTCTGCGCCGGTCTGCAAGACAACAACGCGTGGTGCGGGCCATCGAACTCCCTCGACCCATCGGGCATTCAGAACAAAAACTGGATCGTGAGTGCCGGCGGCGACGGTGAGTGGGCGATTCCCGAGCCGGACGACGCCAACTGGATCTGGTCCGACTCCGAAGACGGCGCGCTGCAGGTCTATAACCGGGTCACGCAAGACACCTGGTCGGCCCAACCATACCTGCAGACCTCCAAAGAATCGTTCGACTTGGCGAGCAGCAAGTACCGCTTCAACTGGGAGTCGCCGATCGCGTTCGCCCCGTGGAACCCGCACGTCGCGTGGTACGGCGGCGACGTGATCTTTCAGTCGACCGATCGCGGCCGGCACTGGAGCGTCATCAGCCCCGATCTCACGCGCAACGACAAGGCGCACCAGCAGCCGTCGGGCGGCCCGATCACCAACGACGTTTCGGGCGCCGAGTATAGCGATACCATCCTCGACATCGAGGGCTCGACGCTCGCGAAGGGTGAGATTTGGGTCGGTACCGACGACGGACTCGTGCAGATGACGCGCGACGACGGGAAGCACTGGACGAACGTCACGCCGCCGGGTGCGCCCAAGTACGGGCGCTTTGCAACCGTCGCGCCCTCGACGATCTCCGACGGAACGGCGTACACGATCTGCGACGGCCACTACCTCGGCGACAACGCACCGTACGCATGGGTGACGCACGACTTCGGACGGCACTGGACCAAGATCACGAACGGATTGCCGGCCGATCAGTGGGTGCGCGCGATCCGTCCCGACATCCACAATCCGAACATCGTCTACCTGGGGCTCGAGGAGGGCATCGACATCTCGTTCGACGGCGGTGCCACCTGGAAGAAGTTCAACAACGGCATTCCGGCCGTCTCGGTGCACGACATTCGCATGCAGCCCAGGACCGACTCGCTGGTGATCGCAACCCACGGCCGCGCCGTGTACGTGATGGACGATATGCGTCCGATTCAGAACCTCGGCTCGGCGATGGCCAAAGGTGCGGCATTCTTCGCGCCGCACACCGCCTACGAGTGGAGCCTGCACTCCAACGACGAAGGCACCTACACCAACTACGCGGCCGCCAATCCGCCCTACGGCGTGGTGCTGAGCTACTACCAGCGCACGCCGGCCAAGACCGCGCCGAAGCTCGAGATTCTCGACCGCTACGGTCGCGCGATTCGGACCATCGACGGTACGCACAAGGTCGGCAAGAAAGAACTGCCGCGCGTGCCCAATAAGGCCGGCATCAACCAGTTCGTATGGGATTTCCAAATCGACGGGCCGGTCAAGTGGTACGGCGCCGCGCGCAAGCGCTATCAGGGACCGAATGAAGGTCCGGGCGTACCGCCGGGCACCTACTCGGCACGCTTGACCCTCGGCTCCAAGGTCTTCGTGCAGCCGTTCATCGTGAAGCCCGACCCGCGCTCGCAGTTCACGCAGGCCGAGTACGAGCAAACCTACGAGCTCTCGCGACGGGTGCAGGATCAGTTCTCGCAAGTCGATCTGATGCTCGATCGTCTCGACGACGTCGACAAGGCGTTGAGCGCCGACGCGGCGGCCGCCGCCAAAGCCAAGAACGCGGCGCTGAGCACGGCGATCGGCAACGCGCAAAGCGCGCGCACCACGCTCTTCAATAGCCTCACGGCCAACTACCATAACGACGAAGACAGCATCGAACGCCAGGGGGCGCTGCGCGAGGATATCGAGACGGCCTACTACTCGGCGCAGGGTCTGGTGACGCAGCCGGTGCTCGACTACGTCGCCCGCACGACCGCCGAACTGGCCGCCGCCAAGACGCGCTTCAACGCGTTCGTCACCGGCGTACTGCCCGGCGTCAACGCCGCCCTCAAGGCAGCCAACATGAAACCGCTTCCCACCGTTGCGGAGATGCACTGACATGAACGCTCGTCTCGTCGCCGCGGCGTTGGCCGCGGCTATGCTGGCACCGATCGGCGCGCTGGCCGCACCGACGGCGGCGAAGCCGGCAACGACCGCACCCGCGGCCAAGAAGGCCGCGCCCGTCAAAGCGGGTCCGCCCTTTAGCAACCTGAAATGGCGTTCGATCGGGCCGGCGGTCGGCGGCGGCCGGATCGCCGCGGTTTCGGGGACGCCGCAGAACGATCAGCTCTATTACGTCGGTGCGGCCGGCGGCGGCGTGTGGAAGAGTGCCGACGGCGGTGCGACCTGGCGCGACGTCTTCACGAAGGTCGGCGTCTCGGCGATCGGTGCGGTGGCGATCGACCCCACCAATCAGAACGTCGTGTGGGCCGGGACCGGCGAGGCCAATCCGCGCAACGACGTGAGCTACGGCAACGGGCTCTACAAGAGCGTCGACGGCGGCAAAACCTGGAAGCGCGTCGGTTTGGCCGGCGTGTGGAGCATCTCGCGGATCGCCGTCGATCCCAAGAACTCGGCCCACGTCGTGGTCGGGGCGTTCGGGAATCCGTTTGCCGATTCGGTGCACCGCGGCGTCTACGTGACCTTTAACGGCGGCACGACCTGGAAGAAGTCGCTGTATCTGGGACCGTCCAGCGGCGCCAGCGACATCGCGATGAATCCGCAGAATCCCAGCGTCGTCTATGCCGGCATGTGGCAGTTCCGCCGCGTGCCGTGGAACTTTACCAGCGGCGGCCCGGACGACGGCATCTACAAGTCGACCGACGGCGGCCGCACCTGGAAGAAGCTGGTCGGCAACGGCTTACCGACCGGCTATACCGGGCGTATCGGCCTGGCGGTCGCGCCGTCGAGGCCGAGTCGCGTGTACGCGCTGATCGAAGCCAAGGGCGGCATCCTATGGCGCAGCGACGACGCCGGGGCGCACTGGAAGATGGTCAGCGACAACACGCTGGTCGATCAGCGGCCGTTCTACTTCACCCACATCGCCGTCGATCCGAAGAACCCCAATCACGTCTATGCCGTTTCGGAGATGCTCTCGCAGAGTACCGACGGCGGCAAGAAGTTCAAGGCGATCGCCAAGAGCGTGCACGTCGACTATCACGCGATCTGGATCGATCCGCTCAATCCCAAGCGCGTGATCGTCGGTGAGGATGGCGGCTACGCGCTCACGACCGATCTGAAGCATTGGTCGTTTTCGCGCAATCTCACGATCGGCGAGGTGTATCACGTCGCCGTCTCCGACGAGAACCCGTACACGGTGTGCGCCGCACTGCAGGACAACAGCGCCTTCTGCGGGCCCGAGAACTCGCTCGACGGCGAGGGAATTCTGAGCCGCCACTGGCTCAACGTGGTGGGCGGCGACGGCATGTGGGCGGTGCCCGATCCGGCCGACCCCCGCTACATTTGGGCCGATCTCGAAGATGGTCTGGTGACGATCTTCGACCGCAACAACCAAGCGACGCGCTTCATCGAGCCATACACGGCTTTCCCGGGGAGCTTTCTCGGGCCGTTCGATCTGAGTAAGGCCAAGTACCGCTTCAACTGGGATTCGCCGATTGCGTTTGCGCCCTGGAACCCGCATCTGGCTTGGTACGGCGGCAACGTCGTCTTTCAAACCGACGACCGCGGTCAAACCTGGACGCCGATCAGCCCCGATCTCACGCGCAACATTAAATCGCATCAACTTCCCACCGGCGGCCCGCTGGCGCACGACGTCTCCGGCGCGGAGTACTCCGATACGATCCTCGACATCGAAGGCTCGCAGCTCGGAACGGGCGAGATTTGGGTCGGCACCGACGACGGCTTGGTGCAACTCACGCGCGACGGTGGCGCCCACTGGAGTAACGTCACGCCGCCCGGCGCGCCGACCTACGCGCGCATCGAAACCGTCGCGCCCTCGCCGTTGGTTGCGGGGACGGCGTACGTGAGTGCGGACAATCATCGCATGGGCGACGACGCGCCCTACGCGTTCGTGACCCACGATTACGGCAAAACCTGGACCAAGATCGTCACCGGATTGCCGCCCGATCAGTACGTGCGGACGATCCGGCCGGACATCAAGAATCCGGCCATCGTCTATGCCGGCACCGAAAACGGCCTGTGGATTTCGTTCGACGGCGGCGCGCATTGGCAGAACTTCCGGATCAATCTCCCGTACGTCTCGGTGCGCGATATTCGCATGCAACCTACCTTCGACGACCTCGTGATCGGGACGCATGGGCGTGACGTGTGGATCCTCGACGACGTCGCGTCGATCCAGCAGCTCGGCGCGGCCGAGCGCGCCGGACGCATGCTCTTCGCGCCACGCGTCGCCTACGAGTACCACTACCACTCCAACGACCTTGGCACGTATACGCGCTTTGCAGGCACCAACCCGCCGCGCGGTGCGATCGTCGACTACTACCAGAAGTCGGTCGCCAAGGCGCCGCCGACGCTGCAAATCCTCGACGCGAGCGGCACGGTGATTCGTACCATCCAAGGCACGCGCACGGTCAAGAAGAAAAAGATCCCGCGCGTCTCCAATAAAGTGGGAATCAATCGCTTGGTGTGGGGCTTCCACGAGGACCCGCCGGCCAAGTGGATGGGCGCCGCGCGCAAGCAGTATCGCGGTCCGCGCTTCGGCCCGATGGTGGTTCCGGGCACGTATACCGTGCGCCTGACGCTCGACGGCAAGAGCTACTCGCAGCCGCTGATCGTCAAGCCCGATCCGCGCGACGATTACACCGCCGCGCAGTATGCGGCCGGGTACGCCTTTGCGAAGAAGTACGCGCAGGTGTACGGGCAGATCGACACCGCGCTCAACAATCTCGACGCCGTCAAGTCGTCGCTCGCCGCAGCGGCTAAGGGCGCCAAGGCCGGCAGCGCGCTCGCGGCACGTATCGCCGCGGCGCGGGCGAAGTGGCAGCCGATCTTCGCGGGCTTCACGGCCAACTACAAGAACGACGAGGACTCGATCGAACGACCCGGCTCGCTGCGCGAATCGGTGCCGTTTACCGGCTTCGGCGGACCGCAGTTGCAGCCGACCGCCTCGCAACTCGACTACGCCAAGCGGTTCGACGTCGCAGCGGCCAAGGCGTTCGCCGCGTACGACGCCTAC
>DAIDGS010000026.1 GCA_027459845.1 Vulcanimicrobiota bacterium
ACCGCGCTTGGGATCGCGATTGTGATCGCGCTGATCTTCGCGGTATTCTTCGCCTACTTCATCGTCTTCGAGAGTCTTTGGAACGGACAAACGCCCGGAAAGCGTGCGCTTGGAATCCGCGTGCTCCGCGACGGCGGCTATCCACTCGACTTCGGTGCGGCACTCATTCGCAACCTGATCCGCGTCGGCGAGTTCGCACTCGGATACTATGCCGCCTCGGCGGTGAGCACCATCGCTTCGCCCGAGAATAAGCGCTTGGGCGACATCGCCGCCGGAACGATCGTCGTGCGCGATACGGCGCTCGCGGTGCCGCTGGAGGTGGTGCGCCGTCGTGCCGAGCCGGTCTACGCCGGAACGCGCTTTCTGAGCGGCGAGGAGCGCGCGGTGGTCAAGCGCTTTCTCGACCGCCGCGATCGGCTTGCGCTCGAAAGCCGGCGCAGCATCGCGGCGCGCCTGGCCGGTCGGATTCGAGCCCGCGTTCCGGCCGATCTCCAGCGGCTCGACGACGAGGCGTTGCTCGAACGCCTCTAAGGAAGCGGGCGCTGGGCGGGGAGAGTGCGGCGCGGGCCGAAACCTGGTCGCGATGAGAGGGCGGCTTCCGCTGTGGCCGGCGGCCGTGATTCCGGCGACGATTGCCGGTCACGCGCTTGCGTATGCATGGATGGGTCGCAGCTTGGCCGACGGTCGTCACGGTTGGGTCGCGCCGGCACTCGAGATCGGATTGGCGCTTCTCGCCGGGTGCGCGGCGGCGCTGCTGGCCAACGTCCTGCTGAGCGAGCGCGCGACCGCGACGTCCTCGGAGAGCTCGGTGGTGGCGTTGTGGCTGCGGCTGGCGGTCGCGCAGAGCGCGCTCTTCTTGACGGTCGAGTGGCTCGAAGGAACCCGCATCGATCCGGCCGGCTTCGGCGTTCAGATCGTCGTGGCCCTGATGGCAGCCTGTTTGCTGGCGAGCTTTGCCCGCTTCCTCGCGCTGTGCGCGACCGGCCGGTGCGTACCGCTGTGCCACGTCGAGCGGCGTTTCTCGGCGTCCAGGTACGTGCGCACGCGCTGGGCGCACACGACCGTGCTCGCGCTGGCCGCATCGGCCGGCCCGGCGCGCTTTCAGCGACCACCTCCGCACGCGTAGTCGAAGATACCCCTTTTTTTCGACGTCGCTCTTTTTGCGGAGGTAGTCAGCCGTGCGTCATTTCTCGGCCGCGAGCGCGCGTGCGCTCGGGATAGCGTTGCTCGTATTCGGCCTTTGGACGGCTCGCGCGGACGCGGTCCCGGTCTTTGCCAACGGCCAGGGTGTGTCGTGCGAACTGTGCCATACGACCTTTCCCGGCATGACCCGGTATGGGATGATGGTGATGATGACCAACTTTCAGATCCTGCAGCAGCACCTACAGGATCAAGCGTTGCCGATCGCCGTGCGGCTGTACATTACGTCGTATCTCGCCAATCACCAACAGCCGGGCTCAACCACGGTCTCCGACCTCTCCCTTTTGAGCGGCGGATTTCTGGGTCGGAACTTTACCTACTACCTCGAGCAACACGTCATCGACAGCGGGCAGATCGGCGATACCGAACAGCTGTGGGCATCCTGGAACGGCCTGCTCCACGGCACGAACTCGCTGCAGGTCGGAAAGTTCCATACACCGTTTCCGTTCATGCCGGCGCACGCCTGGACGCTTGGAAACTACCTACTGGCAACGCAGACGACCGGCCAGAACGATTTCAATCCAAACGACGCGCGCTGGGGCGTCGCCTTCAACGGCATGTCGAACGAGTTCATGTATAACTTCTCGTACCTCACCGGAAGCGGCCCACTCGGTGACGCCCTCGATTACAACTCGACGCGCAATCCGCGGGCGCTCGACGCCAACATCTCCTACGGGGGAATGGCGACCCCGTTCTCGATCGGCTTGGTGGGCATCCAGGGGCAGGCTCCGGTGCACTTCGGCTCCGCCAACCTGTTTGACGGTGAAGACCCGTTCACGCGCGAGGGGCTGTATCTCGGCTATCAAACCGATCGCTGGCACTTTCAGAGCATGTATTACCACGGCTTCGACGCGCGCCCCGGACCGGATGAGTTCAACGTAGCCCTCAACGGCTATTTCTTCGAGGCGGAGCGTGACATCGGTTGGCGCAATCACGTGTTGGTGCGCTACGACGTTGCGAGCAGCGACACGCTGAACCGCCAGTACGTGCTCGACCTCGCGCATAACCTGCAGCCCAACCTCGCCCTGATCGGACAGTTGCAGGTCGGTCCGCAGCAGCGCCCTCAGATCGGCTTTCAAATCGCGTATGCCGGTCCGTACGAAGCGGGGCGGCGTTTCATTTGGCACCAACCGGGCAACGATAATGCCTTTGGCGTCGGCGTCGTGCCGGTCGGCGTGCCGCTTCACGGCGTCGCGCCGCTGACCGGCGGGGCCGCCTACGCGCCAAGCGGCGACGCCAACGCCGGGGCCAAGCTGGTCGAGGCGAACGGGTGTACCGGTTGCCACGGTGCCACCTTCGAGGGAGCGATCGGTCCAAAGCTCTTCGGCATCGAACATCAACTCGATCCAGCCGCCATCGCGATGCACATCAAGTCGCCGACGCCGCCGATGCCGAACTTTGGGTTCACCGATGCGCAAATCGCGGATATCGTCGCGTTCCTCTCGACCCTCGACGGCGGGATGGGGAACGCCACCCGCCCGCAGGTCAGCTTCGTTCCGGCCGTGCCGACGTCGACCGCGACGATCGAGGTCCGCTTCCCCGGTGCGCCGCCGGCGCACGTCACCGCATTGCCGATCATGCAGATGGGAAACACCAAGATGCACAGCGACACCATCGTCCTCACCCCAAGTGCACGCGATCCGCACCTCTTTCATGGGGTCGTACGCTTCACGATGGGCGGTCCGTGGGAAGTTCATGTCGAGTACGACGGGAAGACGCTCGACGTTCCGTTGACGGTGGGTGCGTGATGCGGCGCGCGTGCTTCCTACGGTCGAGTGCGGGGGTGATGACCGTCGCGGCGTTGCCGGCGCTCGCGCGCCGGGCGCTGGCTGCGGATACCCTCGACATAACGCTGACGGCGCGCGCGCTACCGTTTGCGCCGGTTGCGGGCATGACGTTTGCGGGCGTTGCATTCAACGGCACGATTCCCGGTCCGCTGCTGCGGGTCGTCCGTGGGCAGCGGTTGCGCGCGCGCTTTGTGAACCGAAGCCCGTATCCGGCGACGATACACTGGCACGGAATGATCCTTCCGAATGCGATGGACGGCGTACCCAACGTCACCCAACCGCCGGTGCCGCCGGGCGGCGAGTTTCTCTACGAGTTCGATCCCGCTCCAGCCGGCACGCGCTGGTATCACGACCACGTCGGACCCGGCTACATGCGCGGCCTCTTCGGAATGTTCGTGGTCGACGATCCCAAGGAGACGCGGGCCGACGCCGAGTTTGCGCTGGTCTTTCACGACGTCCCGAAGCTGACGAGCCTCAAGCAGGCGCTTGCGGGCGACAGTGCGGCACCGATGGTCGATCCGCTCGGCTCGCCCGAACTGCGCGACATGCCGCCCAACGATCGGATGGGTGACGAAGTCGCCTACCTCGCCCACTGCATCAACGGCGCCGCCTATCCGGCCACCAAGCCGCTGGTCGTGAAAGTCGGCCAGACCGTTCGCCTGCGTATCCTCAACGCCAACTTCACCCAGACGCGTTACATTCGCTTGGCCGGTCATCGCTTGACCGTGACGCATGCCGATGGGAATCCGCTCGCGCGCCCGGTTGCCGTCGACGCGCTGCGCGTCGGCGTTGCCGAGCGCTACGATGCATGGTTTGAAGTCACACGGCCCGGCTCGTGGCTCCTCCAAGGGCTCTCCAGCGATCCACTCGCCTTCGAGCAGGCGGTGGTCGTGCATACCGAAGGCATGGAGAACGCCGCGCCGCTCGGGAGTCCGCAGAGCCTGACGGGCGTGGACTACCTCACCTACGCCAAACTCGGCGGGGTGGTCGGGCCGGCCTCACCCGCGGCGGCCGGTCCGCACGTCTACGACTTCACGCTGGGCGGCGGCAAGTACGACTCACCGCGGTGGACGATCAACGCAGCCGTCTATCCCCACACGCCGCGCATCGACGTCGCCCGTGGCGACGTGGTGACCGTGCGCTTCAAAAACGTCACCGACATGGATCACCCGATGCATCTGCACGGCCACATCTTCGATATCCTGGAAGTCGACGGTAAGACGCTGGCGGCGCCGCTGGCCAAGGACACGTCGCTGGTGCGGGCCGAGGGCGGAACCATGACCTGGCGCTTTACCGCCGACTCGCCGCCCGGACGCTGGTTGCTGCACTGCCACAACGAGGTCCACATGATGGACGGGATGATGACCGAGGTCGATTACGCGTCGGGTCGATGACCGCCGCCGCGCGTGGGCGCCCGTGGCGTCACACGCGCGCGAACGGCCGCTCTAGCATTCCCGAGTAAAGCTGCGTGGGGCGCCGCTGAGGTGCTTGCCGTCGGCCGAGAGCGTCGCCGTTTCGGTCCCGTAGTAGATCAGGGTCGCCTTGGTGCCGTTGAGCGCCCAGTTCCCCGAAACGCCCTGGTCGTCGGTGAAGCCGCCGTTGGGATCGAAGTCGAAGACGCTACTGCTCCCATCGAGCTTCCACTTGCCGACCAAGTTGGTCGTGCTGCAGCCGGTTGGAATCGGCGTCGGGGTGGCGAGTGGGGTGGCGGTTTTCCCGGAAAAACTGGTCCAGATCGCGGTGCAGAGCTGCGCGGCACTGAAGAGGCTGGGTGGGATTTCGACCGAGCACGTGAACGTGACGACGTAACCCGTATCGACCGGAAAGCAATGAATGGCCGCGGCGGCGGATGCATGCCCGGCGGCGTCGTACGGACCGTAAGCGAGCCAAATGCCCACGCCCGGCGCGGTCTCGAAGGCGTTCTGCAGGTGCGCGTTGAGGGCGGCTTGGGCTTTCGTGCTGCACTCGGAGACCGGGGCATTGGGGACGACCGTGCGCAGCCCGGCGGCCATTTCGAGCGCCGCCGGGGCGGAGGCAGTGCACCACGCGACCTGCATCGCGAAGACGGCGGCAAAGAGTCCGAAGCGAGTCAAATACTTCACGCGTAAATCTCCCGCTGAAGCCTTGGCAGCCCTTCCCCATGCCTCCTGCCCGGCGCAAGCGCCAAGCCGCCGATCCCTATCGAAAGCGCAACTTCGCGATCGCGTCGCGGGCGAGGCGCGCCGCATCGGCTTTGGTGCGTTCGTAGATGTGCGCGGCGTGATCTTTGGTCATATGGCGGCCGTGCTCGAAGTAGAACGTCACGCCCTCGCCGACGACGATCGTCCCGGCGTACGCGATCGCCCCTTTGATCGGGATTCCGGCGACCGGCACGAAGCCGACCAACTCGCGCGCCAGCGTGCGCCAGCCGAATCCACCGCCGATCACCGGCAGCAACTGCCAGACGCCGCGGGCGTCGGGATCGCGGCCGTAGGCGGCCTCGATGTGCAGCATGAGCATGACTTGAATGCCGGTGATCGCGACCATGTCGCCGGCCGATGCAAACGCGCCCAGCACCAGCCCAACCACGGGCACGTGATCGACGACGGCGCTTGCCAAGGCGACCTTCAACGCGTTGCCGGCGGCATGGCGGGTGAGACGCACCGCGACCGTCTCGCGCAGCACCGGCAGCCGGCGGCCGACCGCGATTTCGACGCCGCGCGCACACTCCACCAAGTGCGGAAAGATGCGCGGACGCAGTGCGCCGCGCGAGAGATCCGCGACGGTGTACGTGGCGACCGTGCCTCCCTTGGGCGCTTCGGACGCGCCGCTGGGCGGGGCACCGGGATCGACGACGATCGTCAGCACCGGTATCTTGAGGGTCGCCAGCGCAGCGGCGACGGCGGTGTCGCCGCCGGGGCGCGTCAGAAACAGCGCGGCCCGGACGTCGCCGGTGGCGCCCAGCAACGGCGCGCTCGGTGAAACCGTCTCGAGCGTTGCGGCGGCGTCGAACGGGATTGCGTCACCGGGGTGCCCCGCGAGCAGCAACGCGCGCAACTCGGCGACCAGATCGGGGTCGCCGGCCAGCAGGAAACGGAACGGCTTGCGAACGTGCGCATCGATGCCCCGAACGTCGATGCCTTTGCGGACGATTTTGAAGAGATCGCGGGCGGTAGCGGCCACGGCGTGCGCTCCTAGCTAGCTTAGCGGGTGCAGTTCTTTGGCCGGGTTGTCGGTGTAGTCGAGATACGTCAAACCCATGAAGATCTCGAGCGGCCAGGCGTGCATGCCGTCGGCGTTGGCCACGTCGATGATGCTGGTGCCGGTACTCTTGGCTTTGGCGATGACCGCCTCCGGCGTGCTCTTGATGTCGGCGGCCAGGATCGTCGCTGCCGTCACGTCGCCCGGCGTCAACCCGTCGCGCAGCATCGTGCGGTAGTCGATTCCGGTCGAGCCGAAGCGCTGCTTGAGAGCATATTGCAGCGTCTTGTAACGTTCCGGCGACGTGCCGACGCCGAGCAGCGTGATGCGGGCCGAAAGCTGACGCGAACGCGCCATGTTATAGAGTTGCGCGCCCTCGGACGCCGCGACGGCGGCTTGATTGAACTCGGTGCTGACCTTTTGCAGGGTCGGCGCGAGCATGTCGTAGTCGCCGGGGTTGATGTCGCCGTTGAAGTCGAGCTGAACCTGATCGAGCTGCTTGAGCAACCCGTCGAGGTCGCCGATCGACTGATCCAGCATCACCAGTGAGGCGCGCGCCGCGTCGACCGAGCGCAGCATGTCCGAGTCGGCCAGCGAGAGCTCGTTGAGCATGGCCGGATAGGATGGCAGCAGCGCGACCGAGTCGGATGGGATCGGCGTCATGCGCAACGGCCGTTGCATCTCGCGATAGATGTCGGCGCCCTCCTTGAGCAGCCCGCTGCGCTTGTTGGTTTCGAGCGATCCGACGCCGTCGATCGGCGTTCCGGCGTCCATGATCGCGCTATTGAGCGAGCGGGCTATCAAGGTCATGTTCTTGACCACCGCTTCGATACGCGAGCCGCGGCGCACGTTGATGTTCCCGAAGTTCGGCAGCTCGTATTGGAGCGCTTGAATGCGATCGTTGACCGATTTGATCTGATCGCGCCCCTGTTCGGCGCGTGCCTCGATCTGCGCCGCGGCCTGCGCTTGCGAGGCGTGCGCGGCGGTCATCGCGGTCTGCAGTTTCGAGAGATTCGGCGCCGTGAGGTTAACCCGCTCGACCTCCATCTGGCGGAGCGCGGCAATGCCCTGATCGGCCGCCAGCCGCGTCTCCGGCGTTCCCTCTTGCGCGGCTTCGGCCAGCGTCTGTTCGCTCTTGCTGGTGAGGCCGAGGGCCAAGTCGGCTTGTCCGAGTCCGAGCAACGCCTCGGCGTTGTTGGGATCGCGCTGGAGGATCTTCTCGAAGCGGGTCGAGGCAAATTCGTAGCGCGCGCGCTCCTCGTCGCTGAGCGCGCGCACGAGCAACTCGTCGGTTGTCAGATCCTTGGGATTGAGCTCCGGGTAACCCAAGAGATGCGCGACGCGCGCCTTCGGATCGGGGTGATCCTGGAGGTACTTGGTGACCAGATCGCTCTTGGCGTCGGCGAGCACGGTCAAGTGCGACATCATGGTCACCATCGATTCGGGATCGTACCCGGCGCGCGACATCAACTGCAAGCCGTAGCGGTCGGCTTGGATTTCGTCCTCGCGCGAGATCTTCGCCATGATGCCGGCTTCTGCCAAACCGCCGAAGTTATAGATCAACGGCGAGAACATCGAGGCGATCCCGAAGAGGATGTTCAGGATCTCGGCCTTCGAGTTCATGGTCAGAACGTGGCGCCGCTCGATGTGCCCGGTTTCGTGCCCGATCACTCCCGCCAGTTCGTCGTCCGACTGCACGAAATCGATCAGCCCCTCGTCGAGGTACACGAAGCCTCCCAGCGTCGCAAACGAGTTCACCGAGGTATCGTGGATGATCTTGATGGAGTAAGGTACGTCTTTGCGTGCGACCTGATTCCAAAGGTTTCCGGCGATGCCTTGCACGTAGGCGTTGAGCAACGGATCGGTCTCGATCACGCTGCTCTCGACGATTTGCTGATCCTCCTGCTGTCCCATTTCGACTTCCTGTTGCGTCGAGACCGCGCCGGCGGGAACCGGTATCGCGGCGACCAGCAGTGCGAGAATGGTCAGGATCGGAACGAAGCGACGCATCATAGACGTGATTTTCCTTACTTACCGTCGGGGGCACCCGGAAGTTGCGGCGGCCTTTCCCGCGAAACGAGTTCGCGGTTCTCGACGTTAGCCTCCCTGGCTGTGTATTAGATGTGGATAAACGGAAGAACTTGCGAGTGGGGTGTGGATGCCGGCGGGGGAAGCTCCCAGTGGGTGTGAATCGGGCGCCACAATCACTCCTTGGCCGGTGCTGGAGAACGGCGTGACGCTGATTCGGGGGAAGGGACTTGGGTTGGAGATTGCCCTGGAGGGGGGCGAGGTGGACGCGGCACTGGACGAGCTTCAGGCTCGGTTGGCCGAGCGCGACGGCTTTTACCGCGGTACCACCGCCCGGGTCGTCTATCGCCAGGCCGATCCGACGCCGGTCCAGCGCGAGCGCTTGGCCGCCCTGTTGAGCGCCGCCGGGATCGCCATGAGCGCGCTCGAGCGCCGCGTCGAGCCGGAGTTGGAGCGGCGCCGGGCGCTGCGCACCCCCGCGCGACCGACCCTCTCCGAGCAGGCGCAGTCGCTGGTGGCCGATTTCGCGGGTGCGCGCGCCGACATCGCCGCGCGCCGGCGCAACGGGCAGAGCAGCGTCCGCCGGATCGCCCCGCGCGCGGCGGCCGCCGTACCCGCCCCGCCGCCGCCCACGCTGCAGGCGGTCGCGAACGCGCCGCAGACGCTCTATCACGTCGGGACGCTGCGCGGCGGTCAGGCGCTGTATAGCCTGGGGGCCATCGTGGTCGTCGGCGACGTCAACCCCGGGGCCGAGTTGGTGGCGGCCGGCGACATCGTGGTCTTCGGGCGGCTCGGCGGGGTGGCGCACGCCGGCGCGCAGGGCGACGAGGCGGCGCGCGTCTACGCGCTCGACCTGGACGCGACCCAGGTGCGGATTGCAGCCTTCATCGCGAGCGACGATGCCCCGCGCCCGGCCGGCGGGGCCGAGGTGGCGTTGGTGCGCGACGGGCGGATCGCGGTCGTGCCGCTCGGCGCAGCCGAGGCGCGCGGAGCGGTGCCGTCGTGACCGCGCGGCGCATCGTCGTTACCTCCGGCAAGGGCGGCGTGGGCAAGACCACGACCACCGCCAATTTGGGTGCGACGCTCGCCAAGGCGGGCAAGCGCGTCATCCTGATCGACGCCGACATCGGCTTGCGCAATCTCGACCTGGCGCTCGGCTTGGAGAAGCGGATCGTCTTCGATCTCGTCGAGGTGGCCGAGGGCCGCGCGCAGCTTCGCCAGGCGCTCATCAAGGACAAGCGCTTCGAGTCGCTGGCCGTCCTTCCGGCCGCGCAGACGCGCGATAAGGACGCCATTACCGAGGCGCAGTTTGCCGCGATCGTCGAGTCGGCGGCGACGCAGGCCGACTACGTGTTGATCGACTGTCCGGCCGGGATC
>DAIDGS010000027.1 GCA_027459845.1 Vulcanimicrobiota bacterium
AAAGGATGAAGACGCTAGCGGCAGGATACGACTGCCATTGCCCAGCCGGCGGAGGTTCGCGTGCGGACGAGATACCCGTCCGCAGTACGGTCGTAGACTTGGTATCCGGCGCGAAGCGCGTCGGCGAGAGATTTAAAGACGATCAGACCAGCCATCTGCGGAGCCTCCTTTCCGTATTTCTTAGTCTCTATACCGTATAACGGCTGATGTCGCAAGACGGTTCAGGTCGAATTCGCGGATTTTGTTAAAGTTTTGGAGAAAAGCGCGTCTCGATGCCGTTACTCGAATCGACCGCCCGCGTGCATGCGACAACCGTCGTCGATCGCCGCGAACT
The DNA here is from genome assembly GCA_027459845.1 of Vulcanimicrobiota bacterium. Lineage (GTDB taxonomy): Bacteria > Vulcanimicrobiota > Vulcanimicrobiia > Vulcanimicrobiales > Vulcanimicrobiaceae > DAIDGS01. The sequence goes on from DAIDGS010000027.1 coordinate 335, forward strand.
GGCGGCGGGTATCATCGTCCTGGGCTTCGACGCACCGGAACTGGTGGCTGCAACCCGTCCCGGCCAGTATCTGATGGCGATTCCTCCCGGCGGCGAGGTCTGCGCGACGGCGCTGGGCATCTACGAAGCGCAGGGAACGCGCGCCAGCATCCTCTTTTTCGTGACCGGCAAACGCACGCGTGCACTGGCGGAGTTGCGTCCCGGCGACGCGCTGACGGTGATGGGTCCGCTTGGCGTCGGCTTCGATCTCTCGGGCGGAGTTCGCGACGTCGCCATCGTCGCCGGCGGCGTCGGGATCGCGTCGGTTTTGCTTCCCGCACAAGCGCTGCTGCGCGCCGGCGCACGCGTGCAACTCTACTACGGTGCGCGCAATGCCGCGCTGCTGGTCGATGCCGAGCGCTTTGTGACCGAAGGCTGCGAACTGCTGGCGGCGACCGACGACGGCAGCCGCGGACATCACGGGTACGTTCACGAGGCGCTGGCACGCGCGCCGCATGCCCCGGATCTCATCCTCGCATGTGGGCCGACGCCGATGCTGCGCGCGGTCGCCAAGGTCGCCGCCGAACGGCGCGTTCCGGCGCAGCTCTCGCTCGAGGAGACGTTTGCGTGCGGCGTCGGCGGCTGTTGGGGATGCGTCGTGCCGATCGCCGCGACCAGCGCGCAAGCCCCGAGCTTTCCGCCGGCCGCGCTCGGCGGCAGCGACGTCGTCAACGCGCGCGTCTGTACGGAGGGCCCGGTGTTTTGGGCGCACGATCTGCGATGGTAACGCGCGTCACGCCGGACCTCAGCGTGCAACTCGGCCGGTTGCACTTGGCCTATCCGACGTTGATGGGCAGCGGCTGCTACGGCTCGGGAATCGAGTACGCGCCGTTCGTCGATCTGGCGCGCATCGGGGCGGTCGTGCTCAAGAGCGTGACGCGCCAGCCGCGCCTGGGCAATCCGACGCCGCGCTTGGTGCATACGCCGGCCGGAATGCTCAATGCGATCGGCCTGCAGAACCCCGGCATCGCGTGGTATCTGGAGCACGACGTTGCGAAGTATGCCGATCGTCCGTGCGCGATGGTCGGCAGCGTGGCCGGATTCTCGATCGACGACTATGCGTACGTTTGCGAGCGCTTGGCGGCGCGCGCCGAAATCGACGCCATCGAACTCAATATCTCGTGTCCGAACGTCGCGAGCGAAGGCGAGACGTTCGCCTGCGACCCGGCCCTCACGGCTAAGGTGGTGCGTGCGGCGCGCGCGACGACCGACAAGACCCTCATCGTCAAACTCTCGCCGAACGTGACCGACATCGCGGCAGTGGCGCGCGAGGCCGAGGCGGCCGGAGCCGACGCGCTGGCGGTGATCAACACCGTGCGCGGCATGGCGATCGACGTCGAGGCGTGGCGCCCGCGGCTCGGCAACGTCACCGGCGGGCTCTCGGGTGCGGCGATTCGCCCGATCGCGGTGCTGGCCGTCTACGAAGTCGCGCGTGCGGTGCGCATCCCGATCGTCGGGCAAGGCGGCATCGAAACCGTCACCGATGCGCTCGAGTTCTTCCTCGCGGGGGCCAGCGCGATCTCGATCGGGACCGCAAACTTCACCGACCCACGCACGCCCGAGCGTATCGTGGCGGGCTTGAGCGAGTATCTCCAGCGACGCAACCTCACGCGGATCGGGGCGATCGTAGGACGCGCCAATCGCGGATTCGCAAACCGTCAGGAATACGAAGGAGACCAAGGCTGATGTCACGGCTGATCGTCGCGCTCGACGTTCCGCAACCCGAACGGGCCGAGGCGTTGATCGACGCGCTCTACGAGTTGGACCCGATCTTCAAGATCGGCCTGGAGGCACTCTTTGGGTACGGCGAGCGCATCCTCGCCGCGTGTGCGGCGCGCGACGTGCGCACGTTCCTGGACGCCAAGCTGCACGATATCCCGCGTACGGTCGCGGCAGCCATGCGCGCGTTGGTGCGGCCGAACGCGCACATCGTGACCGTGCATGCGCAGGGCGGCCACGAGATGATGCGGGCGGCCGTGGAGGCGGCCCAGGCGCGTGCCGCCGAGCTCGGCACCACCGCGCCGCTGGTCTTCGCGGTGACGCTTCTGACCAGCATTGCGCCCGAGGACCTCAACGAGTTGGGGCTGCGCGGTGGCACCGGTGAGAACGTGACGCGCTTGGCGGCGCTGGCGCGCGACGCCGGATGTGCCGGCGTGGTCTGCAGCGCGCACGAGGCGCGCGACCTCAAGCACTTCTTCGGCGAGGATTTCTTGGCGCTCACGCCCGGCATTCGCCCGCGCGGCGAAGCGCACGGCGATCAGAAGCGGGTGACGACGCCGGCCGATGCGGTCGCCGCGGGCGCCGACTACCTGGTCGTGGGACGGCCGATTACCGAAGCTCCCGATCCGCTGGCGGCCGCACGCGCGATCCTCGACGAGATGCGCGGCGTCGCCGTATGAGCGGTTTCGATCTCGCCAAAGCCCTGACCGAGCGCGGCGCGCTGCTCGACGGCCACTTTCGCTTGAGCTCGGGGCGGCACAGCGACCGCTTCATTCAGAAGTTTCGCATCCTCGAGGAGCCCAAGGTGGTGGAGCCGGTGGCGCGCGCGATCGCGGATGCATTTCGGGTCGCGCGGCCGAGCATCGTGGTGAGCGCCGCGGTCGGCGGCATCGTGCTGGGCTACGAGGTGGCGCGCCAGCTCGGGCTGCGGGCCATCTTCGTGGAGAAGGTCGACGGCGCGGCGGCGCTCCGTCGCGGATTTGCGCTCGACCCCGACGACCGCGTGCTGATCGTCGAGGACGTCGTCACCACCGGGCTCTCGGTGCGTGAGGTGATGGAGGTCGTTCGCGCGAGCGGTGCCGGGATCGCCGGAGTCGGCGCGATCGTGGTGCGTGGTTCGGCCGACTTTGGCGTCCCAACCCACGCGCTGCTGGATCTCCCGATCGTCTCGTACGATCCGGCCGAGTGTCCGCAGTGCGCGGACGGAGTTCCGATCTCCGATCCGGGGTCACGGCGCGCGTGACGGTGCGCCCCGGCAGTCCGGACGATCGCGATTTTGTCCTCGCGCTGGCCCGCGCAACCGCCGCCGTGAGCCTCTCGCCGCTGCGCCCGGTCCCCGAAAAGGCGCTGTTGCGCGCGGTCGACCGGCTCTTCGAAACCGTCGAAGCGCAGTCGCACGTGCTGCTGGTCGCCGAAGCCGACGGCCGTCGCTGCGGCTTCGTGCTGATGCTCGACGGGCTCCCGGACGAGGTGACCGGGTTGCCGCAAGGCTTCGTCGCCTACATGGCGGTCGATCCATCCAACCGGCGCAGCGGTGTCGGGACGGCATTGCTCGAAGCCGCCGAGGACGAAGCACGACGCCGGGGGCTGCCGCACATGACGTTGATGGTAACCGAAGAGAACCACTGCGCGCGCGAACTCTACGCGGCACGCGGCTACGCGACCGAGCGCCGCCTGCTCTGTAAGGCGCTATGACGCCGGTCGTATGGCGGCGTATCGGGTGGATTGCCGCGGCGCTGGCGGCCGTGCTGATCGCATGGTGGATCGTCGCCCACATCCCGCGCACGATCTCGATCTTCTTGATCGCTGCGTTCATCGCGTTCGGCGTGCGCCCGATCTCGGGGCGTCTGGAGCGGCGCATGCCCAAGCCGCTCGCGATCGCGGTGGTGTTCGTCGCGCTGATTCTGCTCATCGTGATCGGGATGGTCTTCATCGTGCCGTTGACGATCGACCAAACCCAGGTGCTGGTGGCGAACATCCCCGGTTACGTCGCCGCCACGCAGAACTGGTTTGCCGGGGTCGAGGGTTCGATCCAAGCGCGCTTTCCGCAGTTGACGCTGCCCAGCGGGCTCGATTTCAACACCTTCGGCTCGCATCAGCTCACCGGCATTCTCGGCGGAACGATCTCGTCGATCGGCTCGATCGCCGTCAACACCGTCGCAGCGTTCTTCGTCGCGTTCTCGGCGATCATTCTCTCGATATTCTTCCTACTCAACGATCGCCAGATCGGCGAAGGGTTCGCGGCGATGTTTCCGCCCGACCGGCGCGAGACCGCGCGCAATCTGGCGGCCGAAGTGACGCAACTCTTCGGCAGTTACATTTCGGGGCAGGTGATCGTGAGCGCGATTACCGGCATCGCGATCGGCTTGATCAGCCTCATCTTCGGCTTCAAGTTCTGGCTGATTCTCGGGCTGGTCTCGGCGGTTGCCTACGCGATCCCGATTCTGGGCATGTTGATCGCGCAACTCTTGGCGCTCCCGCTATGCATT
>DAIDGS010000028.1 GCA_027459845.1 Vulcanimicrobiota bacterium
ACGCCGATATCCTCGGCGACCGCAGGTCACCGACAAAGGTCGCGGGCTCATGCCTCAGCGGTCGCGTCCCGGCCCGTGGTCGGGGGAAAGACACGCAGCACCGCGCCAGCCAACAGCAATGCGAGCAGGTTCGCTACGAGCGCATAGAACGGCACGAACCCGATGAACGTCCGGCCGAAAAGGTGGAGCGCGTAGTTCGCAAAGCCGGAACCAAAGGCCATCGCCGTACCGCATGCCATACCGACCGACCAGCCGGCTAGGAGCGCGCGTGGATCGGTCTGCGGGCGATAGAGCGAGAGCACGAACGCGGGTAGGGTCTGCAAAATCCAGGTTCCCCCGAGGAACTGAAAGTCGATCGCATCGCGCGGCGCGATGTCGAGAACGAAGAGCAGTGCAAACGCGCAGATTGCGACCGCAGTGCGCTTGGCGACGCGCGAGTCGCCGTGCCGTCGCTCCGCCGAGAACTGGGCGAAAACGTTCGAGGCGCAAAGGTTTGCGCCGCCGATCGCCATGATCGCGGCGGGGACCAGCGCGCCGATCACAATCGCTGCGTACCCGAGTCCGGCGAACCAGCCGGGGAAGATACGCCCGAACAGTGCCGGGATGACGGCCGCCGCATCGGTAACGTGAATGCCGAGTGCGACGGCGGCATAACCGAGGAGCGCGATCAAGCCGAGCAACACGGTATAGATCGGCAGCAATGCCATGTTGCGTTCGACGACGCCACGGCTGCGTGCCGAGAGCAGCGACGTGATCGCATGCGGATAAAGGAAGAGCGCGAGCGCGGAGCCGGCTGCGGCCGTGATGAACGCAAATTGATCGCCGGGGCGCAGCAGCACCGATGCCGGGCGTGTGCGCTGCGCGAAGGCATGTCCGACCGATGCCATGATGGCGCCCCACCCGCCGAGACGCTGGGTCACCAGCACAACCGCCGCGATCACGGTCACGTAAATCAAACCATCCTTCACAAACGCGATCAGCGCCGGCGCGCGCAAGCCCGACGTGTAGGTGTACGCGGCGAGCAATAGGAACGCCGCCGCCATGGCCGGCGCACCGTCGTGGCGCGCCAGCGCACCACCGAGTTGCAGGAAGACGACCTTCATACCGACCACCTGCAGCGCGATGTACGGCAACACGGCGAGTACCCCGGTCAGCGCCACGACAAGCTCCAGCGCGCGGTTGTTGGTGCGATCGCGCACGAAGTCCGCGACCGTCACGTAGCCGCGCTCGCGGGCCAGGCTCCAGAACGGGCCGAGTATGACCAGCGCGAGCGGGTAGATCACCAGCGTGTACGGCAGCGTGAAGAACGCGTATGCGCCGGTGCTGTACGCAAGCGCCGGAACCGCAATCAGCGTATACGCGGTGTAGACGTCGCCGCCGATGAGAAACCACGCCACCACCGTTCCGAAGCGCCGTCCTCCCAGCGCCCACTCCTCGATGCCGGCGAGATCTCCGCGTCCCCAACGCGCGGCCCAAAACCCCAGGATCGCCACCGCTCCGAGCGCGAGCAGCAGGACGACGCTAGCGCTCACGCGCGCGCCGATCGAGTGCCACGACGAGCCCGCATAACGCACCGCAGGCGAGCGTCCAGCCCAACAGGTACCAGTAGAAGAACGGCAGCCCGGCGAGCGCCGGTGTCGCACGGTTGTAAAGCGGCGGATAGATGCCCGCCAGCACCGGGGCAAGCAGAAGCGCCCGGTACCAGCGCCGCCGTCTCACGCGTTACTCCGGATCGTCGTGAAACGTGCCGCGCTTGGCCCGCCGGTCGAGTTCCAAATCCTCGAGGTAGTAGTAGACGATCTTGCGATCGTCAAAGCCGACCTTCGCGAGCTCACGCCCCCCAATCTCGACGACTTCGTGGATGTGCCCTTCACGCCCGGCATAGACGTAGTTGACGGCCGAGTACGCGGGGTTTTCGGGTTGGGGCCGCGGGACCGCGCGGACGCCGCGTAGTGGGGTACGATGGCGGTGCATGCCGCACCGAGGTTCGACGGCGCGCGCTCCGAAGCATCGGAGCATGATCGTCGAGTACCGCGGCAAGCGCCCAAGCATCCACCCCTCCGCCTTCGTCGCCCCGACGGCCGTGCTGATCGGCGACGTCGAGGTCGGGGCCGAGGCCAGCATCTGGTTCGGCGCGGTGCTCCGGGGCGATAACGGTCCGATCCGCGTCGGCGCGCGTACCTCGGTTCAGGATAATGCCGTCCTGCACGTGACCGAAGGCGGCGCGACGCTGCTCGGCGAGGACGTCACCGTCGGACACGGCGCCATCGCCGAGGACTGCAACGTCGGCAACGGCGCCCTGATCGGCAGCAACGCAACCCTGCTCAACGGCTGCAGCGTCGGCGCCGGCACGCTCGTCGCGGCGGGCAGCGTGGTCGCGCAGGGCGCCGCAATCCCGTCCCAGGTACTCGCCGCCGGGGCACCGGCCACGGTCAAGAAAGCGCTCGAGGGTCAGGCTGCGCTCTGGGTCTCCCTCGCGGCCGGCGAGTACGTCACGCTTTCGCGTTCGTACCTCGCACAGAGCATCGGCTCGCCCGGCGATCACGAGGTCCTGCGCTAGTGCCGCTCAGTCGAATCCGCGATACCCTAGCAGCCTTTATCCAAAGCGAAGGGCACCGCGTCGAAGTCTCGGTCGCCGACGGGTCCGAGGCACTCGCCGAGGTGGTCTTCCGCGCACGCGGGCAGATGTTTTCCGTTACCGTCGCCGAGATCGACGCCGCGCACTTCAGCATCTCGACGGCCTACGAAGTTCCCGACTGGGTGCGCGATCGCAGCGGTCCAAGCGACGCCCTCGACGACATCGCGCGCGAGTACCCCGGGACCCGATTTTCGCTCGCGCACGACGGAACGATTTTCGTTGCAACGCTCGATTATGCCGGAGATGTCGAAGGTTTCACCGAGCACTTCTGGCAGATCATCGGACGCCTGCGCGATGCCGGCAACACGGCGGTCGAACGCATGGTCGATCGCAGCGAAAGCAAGGCCGCCGCCGATAAGTTCATCCGGCAGTTTCTTCGCGGGCAGCGGTGAACGACTCCGAAGATTACCTGGCTCCGATCGAAGCTGCGATCGAAGACGAGGGCTTGCTCTTCGCGCGCGACGACGACGATGAAGCGCTGCGAATTACGTTCAAGAGCGAGGGCGATCGCTACTTCGTGGTCGGCTACCGCGACGACCCGAACTTCGTGATGATCGGTTCGGGATGGGCGCTTCCGACCGATGCCGATTTCGAACGCGCACTTGAAATCGCAAACACGCTCAACGTGCGCAAGAAGTTCGTCAAGTCGGCAATTTGGGAAGAGGAGCGCGACGTACTTTTCACCGTCGAACTTTGCGTCAACGACGGGCTCGAAGTGCGGCCGAACTTCGGGCGCATCCTCGACGTGCTGCGCGACACCGCAACCGAGTTCTTCGGCGAGCTTCGCGCGTAGGCCGATCGCTAGGGCCCCGGGTAGCGCGATCCGTCTGCGTAGGGGAGAAAAAGCGTGAACTCTTTTTTGAAGTGGAGCTTTGCCATCCCGGTCGGGCCGTTGCGGTGTTTGGCGATGATGAACTCGGTCAAGTCGGGATCGGGCGTACTTTCGGGGTTGTAGTAGCCGTCCCGGTAGAGGAAAGCCACCACGTCGGCCTCCTGTTCGATCGAGCCCGAATCGCGCAAGTCGGCCAGCATCGGTCGCTTTTCGGCCCGCAACTCGACGCCACGATTGAGCTGCGCCAGCGCGACGATCGGCACCTCGAAATCCTTGGCGGTAACCTTGAGCATCCGGCAGATATCGGAGAGCTCCTCGTTGCGATTGGCGTTGCGCGCCAGGGTGCCGGGGCGCACCAACTGCAGGTAGTCGACGAAGATCGCCGCCAGCCCGTGCTTCGACTTCAAGCGCCGGCAACGGCTGCGCAGGTCGCTCACGGTAAGCGCGCCGGTATCGTCGAGGTAAATCGGTAGCTCGTTGAGCCGGCTCATGGCGCGCGAGATGTCTTCCCACTGGTTTTGCTCGATTTGACCGCGACGCATCGCGTTCATCGAGATGCGCGCCTCCGAGCAGATCAAACGCTGCACCAACTCGTTGTTCGACATCTCGAGCGAGAAGAAGGCGACCGGCTCGTGGACGGCCTGCGCCGCCGAGACCGCCATGTTGAGCGCGAACGACGTCTTGCCCATTCCCGGCCGAGCCGCCACGATGACAAAGTTTCCCGGCTGAAAGCCGGTCGTCATGGCGTCGATATCGCGAAAGCCGGAGGGCAAGCCGGTCTGCTCGCCGCGCATGTGATAGAGCCGGTCGATGTGATCGAAGGCGTCCTTCATCAGGCCTTTGACCAACATGAAGTCGCTACTGCCTTGCTGCTCGCCGATCGCGTAGACGACCTGTTCGGAGCGATCCAAGGCCGCGGCAACGTCCTCTTCGCCCTCGTAGCCGAGCTGCGTGATCTGGGTGCCGGCGTGGATCAGGCCGCGCAGCACGGATTTCTCGCGAACGATCGTCGCGTAGTAACGTGCCGATCCGGCAGTCTGCACCGTGTCCATCAACGCATTGAGATACGATAGGCCGCCGACGCGTTCGAGCGCGTCGCGGCGGCGCAGTTCCTCGGCGATCGAGATCTTGTCCAGGGGCTCGCCGCGTTCGAAGAGATCGGTCAACACCCCGAAGATCGTTTCGTGAACGTGCGCGTAGAAGTCGGCCGGCTTGACGATCTCGCCGACCGCCGACATGATCTCGCGGTCGACCAGAATCGATCCGATCAGCGCCATCTCGGCTTCGAGATTGTGCGGCGGGATACGGTCGATCGTCTGCGGGAGCGGGTGTGCACTCATGAGCGTCGCGTCGATTTGCGGCGCGCCGCTGTGGAGCGCCTTGTGGAGCGCTTGTGCATACCGAGGGCTTTCAGTGCATAATCGACGCTCGCGACCGGAACGACGTCGATCCCGCCGATCGACGCTCCGGCATCGCGCGCGTTCTCTTTCGGCACGAGCACGCGACGCATGCCGGCCTGCCGCGCGGCGTAGAGCTTTTCCACGATGCCGCCGACGCCGCGCACCTTGCCGGCGATCGAGAGCTCGCCGGTAATCGCGACGTCCTGCGGCAAGGGGGCTTTCGCGATCGCCGAGTAGAGCGCGAGAAAGATCGCTAACCCGGCCGATGGCCCGTCGATGTTTCCCCCGCCGACGACATTGATGTGCAGGTCGTAGTTGGCGATATCGATCCCCGCGACGGCACGCAGCACGCTGGCGGCGTTGAACACCGAATCCTTGGCCATCGAGCCGGCGGTATCGTTGAAGCGGATGGTTCCCTTACCGGACGCCGTTGCGGTAAAGGCGACGGCTTCGATCTCGATCAGGCTGCCGAGGTAGTGCAGAACGCCCAAGCCGTAGGCTTTGCCCACTTCGCGCGTCGCGCGCCCTTTGACCGGAGTGTGTTGCACCAAGCGGCTGGTGCGCACTACTGCCGCGACGTCGTCCTCCAGAATGGTGGGGTTCTTGACGGCGTCCTCACCCTTCTTCGGATGCAACCGGTAGAGTGCTTGCCCAAACGCATCGGCGACGATCTGGACGGCCTTACGGCCTTCGATCGTGTACGATGCGATCAGTTGAGGAACGCCGCGCGCCGCCTTCGCACCCAGGCGCTTGATCGCACCCTGCACCACCGACACGATCTGGGCGGCGGTCAGCGGAGCGAAGAATACCTCGGCGCAGCGCGACCGAATGGCAGGATCGATGTCCTCGGGATCGCGCGTCGTCGCCCCGATCAGAATGAAGTCGGCCGGCGCGCCCTCGCGGAAGAGGCGCTTGACGTACTCCGGCACGTTGGGTGCGCTCTCGTCGAAATACGACGACTCGAACGTCACGCGCTTGTCCTCGAGCACTTTGAGCAGGCGCCCTTGCAGCGCAGGGTTCATCTCGCCGATTTCGTCGATGAAAAGCACGCCGCCGTGCGCCTTGGTCACTAACCCGAGCTTGGGTTCGGGGACGCCGGCTTCGGCCAGTTCGCGCCGGCCGCCCTGATAGATCGGATCGTGCACGCTTCCCAGCAGCGGGTTGATCGTTTCGCGCGGATCCCAGCGCATCGTCGTCCCACTCGCCTCGACGAACGGAGCATCCTTGGCAAACGGCGTGTAGGGCCGCGTCTTGGCGACTTCCAAGGCGAGGCGCGCGACGGTCGTCTTTCCGACGCCCGGCGGACCGTAGAGCAGCACGTGTTGCGGATAGGGCGAGCTGATCTTGGCCAGTAGCGCCTTGATCGCAGCCTCCTGTCCGACCACGTCGCGAAACGTCTGCGGCCGTAGCCGCTGGAGCGCCGAGGCCGAAAGGCTACGCGCGGAAAGCGCGTTGAGCACTTCGAGCTTGGCACGGGTTGCCGGCGTTTCGGGGCCGCCGCTCTCGCGGAGCGCTTCGAGCTTGAGGTCGGTCAGGTACTCCTGATGGCGCTCCGACATCTTCTCGTTGACGCGGCGCTCGATCGCATCCTCGGCGTTGCGCGCAGCCAGCAGATCGGCCATCGCCTCTTCGATTTCGCCGATCGCCTTGCGCTGTTGCGCGCGCGTGCTCGCCCGCTCGACGGTCGGATCCTCGAACACCAGGCGCTGCAGCGCGCAGAGGCGATCGGGAAGCGCTTGCGAGCGCATCATTTTGAGCGCGTTTACCTTGCCCGCGCGCAGTACCACCTTGTCGTGGCCGAGAACCCCCGCGAGCATATCGTACAGCGCGGAGACATAGCGGCTCAGTTCGTCTTCAACACCGAACTTGCGCCGAAGGCGATTTTCAGGCGGCGACGACATCGACCGTCGTCTTGGCGACGACGTTCTTATGCAGCTTGATCTCGACCGGATACGATCCGAGCGCTTTGATTTGGTTCTTGATCTCGATCTTGTGCTTGTCGATCGAGACGGAAAGCGAGTCATGGATCGCGTCGGCGACGTCGGCATTGGTCACGGCGCCGAAGAGCTTGCCGTTGCCGCCGGCCTTTGCCTTCACCGCGAGCTTGGAAGCTTCGAGGCGCGACGCCAAGTCGCGCGCGTCGGCAAGCTGCTGTGCGTCGCGCCGCTCCTGCGCCTTGCGCTGGTCGCCCAGCACCGCCAGCGCGCCTTTGCTGGCCTCGGTTGCAAACTTGCGCGGCACCAAGAAGTTGCGAGCGTATCCCTCGGCGACCTCGACGACGTCACCCTTCTTCCCCAGCGACGCAACGTCGCTCAGCAAAACGACTTTCACGATCGATACCTTATTCCGAAACGAACGGGAGGAAGGCGATGACGCGCGCGCGTTTGATCGCGACCGTCAACATGCGCTGGTGCTTGGCGCAGTTCCCCGAGATGCGACGCGGTACGATCTTGCCGCGCTCGGAGACGTATTTGCGCAGGCGATTGACGTCGCGATAGCTCACGTCGACCGCCTTGTCGATACAAAAGTTACAGGGTTTGCGCTTGACCCGCCGGTCCTTGGCGGCGCGCTTGGTCTTCGCTCGAGCAGCCATGATGCAATCCTTTCGACTAGGTGGGTGGCGGCCGTATCGCCGAGCGTGGCGTACGACCCTAGCCAGGTGACCCCGAAGCGGCGCCACCACCGGCACGCTGCCGGATATGCCCCTCCCGGCCACCGGCCGGTTGAGGCAGCGCTCATCCTACCATGCCTTTCCCCGTCGTGCCACCATCTTACAAGCAGCGAACGTACGTTCGCAAGAGGCAGGCCTCGCTTTGGCGCGCAAACCTGGCCGCATGAGCTCCGAGCGCGAGCGCATCGAGACCGAGCACGACCGCAAGGCGCTCTGGCGCCGCTGGGGCCCGTACCTGAGCGAGCGGCAGTGGGGCACGGTGCGCGAGGACTACAGCCCCTACGGCACGGCCTGGGAATACTTTCCACACGATCACGCCCGCTCGCGCGCCTATCGGTGGGGCGAGGACGGCATCGGCGGCATCAGCGACAACAAACAGCGCCTCTGCCTGGCCCCCGCGCTCTGGAACGGCCGCGATCCGATCCTCAAGGAACGCGCCTTCGGACTGACCGGCAATCAGGGCAACCACGGCGAGGACGTCAAAGAGTACTACTTCTTCCTCGACAACCTCCCGTCGCATGCGTACATGAAGATGCTCTACCGCTATCCGCATGCCGCCTATCCGTACCAGCAACTCCTCGACGGGAACGCCGCACGGTCACGTCTGGATCCCGAGTACGAACTGATCGACACCGGCGTCTTCGACGACGATCGCTTCTGCGATCTGATCGTCGAATATGCCAAGGCCGGCCCCGACGACATCCTGGCGCGCTACTCGGTGGTCAACCGCGGCCCCGACCCGGTCTCGATCGTCGTGCTCCCCACGCTATGGTTTCGCAACACCTGGTCGTGGCGCGCCGGGACGCCGAAACCGGTGCTGCGTTACGACCGCACACACGCCGAGGACGGCCTCGCCGTGGTGCGCGCCGAGCACGCGGAACTCGGCAACTTCGTCTTTTACTGCGACGAGCCCGGCGAGGTGATCTTTACCGAAAACGAGACCAACTATCGGCGGCTCTTCGATGCGCCCAATCCGTCGCCGTACGTCAAGGACGGATTTCACACCTATATCGTCGATGCCGATCCGGCAGCGGTCAATCCGGCGCAGACCGGCACCAAAGCCGCCGCCGTCTACCGGCTCGATCTCGCGCCCGGCGAAACGCGCGTCCTGCGCGTGCGCCTCAGCTCCGCCGACGTCGCGCGGCCGTTCGACGAGTTCGACGCCTGCTTCGAGCAGCGCCGTGCCGAGGCCGACGAGTTCTATGCGGAACTCAACACCTTCGCGACCGACGCCGACGGGCGCGCCATCCAACGCGCGGCCTTCGCCGGGCTGCTGTGGAGCAAGCAGTATTACGGCTATCCGGTCCTGCGCTGGCTGGAGGGCGACCCGGCGATGCCACCGCCGCCATCGCAGCGCTGGAACGGGCGCAACGCCGACTGGACGCATCTCTACGCGGACAACGTCCTCTCGATGCCCGACACCTGGGAGTACCCGTGGTTTGCTTCCTGGGACCTCTGCTTTCACTGCATTCCGCTCGCGATGATCGATCCCGACTTCGCAAAGCACCAACTCATGCTGCTGACCCGCGAGTGGTACATGCATCCCAACGGTCAGATCCCGGCTTACGAGTGGTCGTTCGGCGACGTGAATCCGCCGGTGCACGCCTGGGCGGCGCTACGCGTCTACCGCATCGAAGGCAAGCGCACCGGAAACTACGACTTACTCTTCCTCGAGCGCGTCTTTCAAAAACTATTGCTTAACTTCACCTGGTGGGTGAATCGCAAAGACGCCGACGGCCGTAACGTCTTTCAAGGCGGCTTTCTCGGGCTCGACAACATCGGGGTTTTCAATCGCGATAAACCACTACCCGGCGGCGGACGCATCGATCAATCCGACGGGACGAGTTGGATGGGCGTCTACGCGCTTAACCTCATGGCGATCGCGCTCGAACTCGCGCAAACGCTGCCCGCCTACGAGGACATCGCCGCCAAGTTCTTCGATCACTTTCTGCTGATTGCCGACGCGATGAACCGCATGGGTGGCGACGAGCACGGCCTCTGGGACGAACGCGACGGCTTCTATTACGACTACCTCACGCTGCCCGGGCGCGAGCCGATCGCGCTACGCGTACGCTCGCTGGTGGGACTGATCCCGATCATCGCCGTCGAGACGCTCGACGCCGCCAGCCTTGCGCAGCTGCCCGAGTTCATGCGCCGGCTCGCCTGGTACGCGCGCAACCGGCCCGATCTGCTCGCCAAAGTCGCCAAAATGAACGAGGGCGCCGTCGACGATCGCCGGCTTATGGCCATCGTCGACGGCGACCGGCTACGCAAGCTTCTGCACCGCATGCTCGACGAAGCCGAGTTCCTGAGCCCCAACGGTATCCGCTCGCTCTCGCGCTACCACCTCGAGCATCCGTACTCGCTACAGATCGATGGCGAAACGCGCGCCATCGACTACGAGCCGGCCGAGTCGACCACCGGGACGTTCGGCGGAAACTCGAACTGGCGCGGGCCCGTCTGGTTTCCGATCAACTACCTGCTCATCGAAGCGCTCCAGAAGTTCCACTATTTTTTCGGCGACGCATTCACGGTCGAGTTTCCGACCGGTTCGGGTAACCGCTTGAACCTGTGGGACGTCGCCACCGAGCTCTCGCACCGCCTGATCGAACTGTTCACGCGCGACCGCGACGGTCGGCGCACCGTCTTCGGCAACAACGCTACCTTTCAGAACAACCCGCTGTGGCGCGATTACATCCCATTCTACGAGTACTTCAACGGCGACGACGGTGCCGGCTTGGGTGCGAGCCATCAAACCGGATGGACGGCGTTGGTCGCCAAGCTGATTCAGCAGTGCGCCGAGTACGGCGGTCAAAACAAACATCCGTTTGACGACGCATCGTGAAGGACGCAGCATCGGCGGTCGTCCCGGTGCGCTTCGGGCGCGCCGTCGGCGACGATCTCTCCGCGGCCGAGCGCCGCGAGTGGCTCGTGACGAACGGACTGGGCAGCTATGCGTCGGGAACGGTTGCGGGGACGCTGACGCGGCGCTATCACGGGCTGCTCGTCGCCGCGCTACGGCCGCCGGTCGAACGGACCTTACTGGTCACCAAGATCGACGAGTCGGCCACCTACCGCGGAACGACCTACAAGTTGGGCGCCAATCGATGGAGGAGTGACTACGTGGCGCCGACCGGCTTCCTACACCTGGTCGACTTCCATCTCGATGGCACCTCGCCGGTTTGGAGGTACGCGCTCGCCGAGGCGCTGCTCGAGAAGCGCATCTGGATGGAGCGCAACCGCAACCGTACTTACGTGACCTATAGCCTCACCCGCGCGACGCAGGCGGTCTCGCTGACGCTGCGCGTCTTCGGAAACTATCGCGGTTTTCACGGCAACACGCATGCCGGCACCTGGCAGCTCGGCGTCCAAGAGGTCGCCGGCGGCGCGCGCGTCGATGCCTACGAGGGCGCGCATCCGTACTGGATCGTCGCCGACGCCGGTACGGCGACGATCGAAAACCTGTGGTATCGGGATTTCGCGCTGGCCGAGGAAGCGCGCCGCGGCCTCGACCCGTTCGACGACAACGCTGCAATCGTCCGGTTCGACGTGTCGCTCGCGCCGGGTGCAGCCGTCACCGTGGTCGCCGCGGACGCCGCACCCGACGCGCTCGACGCAACCGCGGCCTGGTCGCGCAAGTGCCGGCGCGAAGCGCAACTCGTCGAGACCTTTCGCGCGACCCTGCCGCCGGAGGTCGCGGCGCCGGCGTGGATCGCGCGCTGTGCGCTGGCTGCCGACGCCTTTCGCGTGCGCCGCCCAATCCGGGACAACCCGAAGGCGCGCTCGGTGATTGCGGGGTACCACTGGTTCGGCGATTGGGGTCGCGATACCATGATCGCGTTACCGGGGCTCACCCTGGCCTGCGGCAAATCGCGCATCGCTGCGTCGATCCTCCGAACCTTTGCATCGTTCGTCGACGGCGGCATGATCCCCAACGTTTTTCCGGACGACGGGAGCCCGCCGCAGTATAACAGCGTCGACGCCCCGCTCTGGTTCATCGAAGCCGCCGCCGCGTACGTGGACGCCACCGGCGACGACGCGACGCTGCGCGCGCTGTGGCCGGCGCTGACGCAGGTCGTGGATGCCTACGTCAACGGCACGCGCTACGGGATTCACGTCGCCGCCGACGGCCTGGTCGTTGCCGGCGATCCCGGCCTTGCGCTCACCTGGATGGACGCCAGAGTCGGAGCGCGCGTGATCACGCCGCGCTACGGCAAGCCGATCGAAATCTCGGCCCTGTGGTACAACGCGCTGGAACGGATGCAACGGCTGGCCGCGCGCATCGGCGACGATCCCGCACGCGTTAGCGCATTGAGCGCGCGCACCCGCGACGGCTTCGCGCGGTTTTGGAATGCGGAACGGGGATGCTGCTTCGACGTCGTCGACGGCCCGAGCGGCGACGACCCGGCGCTACGCCCGAATCAGCTCTTCGCGGTCGCGCTCGCCCACTCACCGCTCGACGCCGCGCGCCAGCGCGACGTGGTCGCCGCGTGCGCGCCGCTGGTCACGTCCTACGGACTGCGAACGCTCGACCCCACCGATCCGGCGTTTGCGCCCAGCTACGGCGGCGATCAGGCGCAGCGCGACGGCGCCTATCACCAGGGGACCGTCTGGCCGTGGCTGATCGCCAGTTACGCGCTCGCGCACTTCCGCGTCTACGGCGACCGCCAAGCCGCGCTGAGCCTGCTCGATCCATTCGCGAGCGCACTCGACGATGCAGGTTTGGGGACGGTCGGCGAGATCGCCGACGGAAGCGAGCCGTTTACGCCGCGCGGCGCCATCGCGCAGGCCTGGTCGGTCGCCGAAGTGCTACGGGCGTGGAGCGCGCTGCAGAGCGCCACGGCTCCACGTTGAGTCGCATGGGTACCGCAGCGGAGCTTCTGGGCGCGCTTGATCTGCACCTGATCGCCGAAGGAACGCATCTGCGGCTCTGGGAGGTGCTCGGCGCGCACCGCCGCACGATCGACGGGATCGACGGCATCGCATTCGCGGTCTGGGCGCCCAACGCGCGCCGCGCCGCGGTCGTCGGCGACTTCAACGATTGGGATGTGCGACGCAACCCCATGCGCAAGCGCATCGAGTGCGGCGTTTGGGAGACCTTCGTCGCCGGCGTGAACGACGGCGCGCGCTACAAGTATGCCTTTGAAGGCCCCGACGGGCGGGAGCTCCCGCTCAAGGCCGATCCGTTTGCCGCCTATGCCGAAGTGCCGCCGCACACCGCCTCGATCGTCTGGACGGCGAGCACCTTCGTGTGGAACGACGCCCCCTGGCTGCGCGAGCGCGAGGCACGGCAGCAACGCAACGCGCCGATATCCGCATACGAGGTGCACCTGGGATCCTGGCGACGCCATCCCGACGGCCGGAGCTACGGCTATCGCGAACTGGCCGACACCCTTTTGCCATACGTGCGCGAGCACGGTTTTACGCACGTCGAACTGCTTCCGATCTCCGAGCATCCGTTCGACGGCTCGTGGGGATACCAGCCGACCGGACTTTTCGCGCCGACCAGCCGCTACGGCACGCCGGACGACTTTCGCGCCTTCGTCGATCGTGCCCACGCGCTGGGCATCGGCGTCATCCTCGACTGGGTTCCCGGGCACTTCCCCAACGACGCCCATGGCCTCGCGAACTTCGACGGCACGCACCTCTACGAGCACGCCGATCCGCGCCAGGGCTATCATCCCGACTGGAACACCCTCATCTACAACTTTGGACGCCGCGAAGTCGGCAACGTGTTGCTCGCGAGCGCACTGCACTGGGTTGAGACGTTTCACGTCGATGCATTACGGGTCGACGCCGTGGCGTCGATGCTGTACCTCGACTACAGCCGTAAACCGGGAGAATGGATTCCCAACGCCTACGGCGGCAACGAGAATCTCGACGCGGTGGCCTTCCTGCGGCGTCTCAACGAAACACTCTACGGCCGGTGCGCCGGCGTCGTCACCATCGCCGAAGAGTCGACCGCCTGGCCGATGGTCACCATGCCGACCAGCAGCGGCGGACTCGGCTTCGGTTACAAGTGGAATATGGGCTGGATGCACGACACGCTGCGTTACTTCGCACGCGATCCCATTTATCGGTCGTTTCATCAAAGCGATATCACCTTCGGTCTGGTCTACGCCTTCAGCGAAAACTACGTCTTGCCGCTCTCGCACGACGAAGTCGTTCACGGAAAGCGCGCGCTGCTCGAAAAGATGCCGGGAGATCGCTGGCAGCGCTTTGCCAACCTGCGCATGCTCTACGGCCTCATGTGCGCGCATCCGGGCAAGAAGCTGCTCTTCATGGGCGACGAGTTCGCGGTCACGCAGGAGTGGAATCACGACGCCGAACTCGAGTGGAGGCTACTGGACGATCCGTACCACGCCGGGGTCGGACGTTTGGTCGGTGACTGCAACCGTCTCTATCGCGCCGAAGCGGCGCTGCATCAGCGCGACGCGCGGGCCGATGGCTTCGCCTGGATCGACTACCAGGACGCCGCAGGCTGCATCTTTGCGTTCGAACGCTTCGGCGACGGCGCCGCACCGCCCGTCGTGGCAATCGTCAATGCCACGCCGGTCCCACGCTACGAGTACCGCATCGGCGTTTCGCAGCCCGGAAGGTACCACGAAGCGATCAACACCGATTCCGCCTACTATGGCGGCAGCAACGTCGGCAATCACGGAGTCGTCGTAAGCGCGGCCGTTCCGGCACACGGTCGCATGCACTCGCTGGTCGTCACGCTTCCACCGCTGGCAGCGATCCTCTTTCGGCTGGAATCACCGACCGCTTAGGCGAACCTCTCGACATTCATGCTACAGGTCAAGCGAGCCGACGTGCTTCCCGGGCGCCCATACCCGCTCGGCGCCACGTGGGACGGGACCGGCGTCAACTTTGCGCTGTTCTCCGAGCACGCCGAGAAGGTGGAGTTGTGCCTCTTCGACCCGCGTGGCCGCCGCGAGATCGAGCGCATCGCACTCCCCGAGTATACCGATTCGATCTGGCACGGCTACCTACCCGACGCACGGCCCGGAATGCTCTACGGTTATCGCGTCTACGGGCCGTACGATCCCGCCAACGGACACCGTTTCAACCATCATAAGCTGCTACTCGATCCCTACGCGGCGATGGTGGTAGGAGCGTTGCAGTGGAGCGACGCCCACTTCGGTTACCGGATCGGGAGCACGCGCGACGACCTCTCGTTCGACCGGCGCGATAATGCGGCCGGGATGCCTAAATGCATGGTCGTCGACCGTTCGTTTACCTGGGACGACGACGAGCTACTGCACACGCGATGGCACGACTCGATCGTCTACGAGACGCACGTGCGCGGCTTTACGATGCGCCATCCGGCGGTGCGTCCCGAGCTACGCGGAACCTTTGCGGGGCTCGGCTCGCCCAGCGTGATCCAGTACTTGAGTTCGCTCGGGATCACCGCAATCGAGCTGCTCCCCATCGGGCACTTCGTGGACGATCGCTATCTCGTCGAGAAGGGGCTGCGCAACTACTGGGGCTACAGCCCGATCTCGTTCTTCGCGCCGATGCCGCGCTATCTTTCGCGCCCCGACCTCGGCGAGTTCAAGACCACGGTGTCGCGACTGCACGAAGCCGGAATCGAAGTCATCCTGGACGTCGTTTTCAACCATACGGCCGAGGGCAACCAGCTCGGACCGACCTTGAGCTTTCGCGGCATCGACAACAAGTCGTACTACCGGCTCGCCGCCGACGACCCGCGATACTACGTCGACTACACCGGCTGCGGCAACACGCTCAATCTCGACAACGCGCACGTCTTGAAGATGGTCACCGATTCACTGCGCTACTGGGTGCACGAAATGCACGTCGACGGTTTCCGCTTCGACCTGGCGGCGACGCTGGCACGGCGCGAAGGCTCGTTCAACGTCAACAGCACGTTCTTGGTGTCGATCGCACAAGATCCGGTGCTTTCGCGCGTCAAGCTCATCGCCGAGCCGTGGGACCTGGGCGAGGGAGGGTATCGCGTCGGTGGATTTCCGGTCGGCTGGTCGGAATGGAACGATGCCTTTCGCGATGGGGTTCGGCGCTTCTGGCGCGGCTCCGACGCGACCATTGGGGAGATCGCCACGCGGCTTACCGGCTCGAGCGACATCTTCGACCGACGCGGACGCCGGCCGCGCGCGAGCGTCAACTTCATTACCGCGCACGACGGCTTTACGCTGACCGATCTCGTCTCGTACGATCACAAGCACAACGCCGACAACTTGGAAGGCGGCAGCGACGGCACCGATGCCAACCTGAGCTGGAACTGCGGTGCCGAAGGCCCCAGCGACGATCCGGATATCATCGCGCTTCGGGTGCGCCAAAAGCGCAACTTTTTGGCGACGCTGCTGCTCGCCCAGGGCCTACCGATGTTGCTGGCCGGCGACGAACTCGGGCGCACGCAGCGGGGCAACAATAATGCCTACTGCCAAGACAACGAACTGAGCTGGATGGACTGGAGCACCCTCGACGACGACGCGACCCGCGCTCAGCTTGGATTCGTACGCGATTTGATCGCGCTGCGCCGCGCGCATCCGGTCTTTCGTCGCCCGCGCTTCTTCAAGGGTGAGGCACCGGCCGGATCCGAGCTCAAGGACATCACGTGGTTCGTTCCCGAGGGCCGCGAAATGCAGCAGCACGACTGGCACGACGCCGGCCGTCGCGCGTTTGCTGCACTGCTGGGTGGCGACACCGGCGATCGATTCATCGGCTTGCACGGGTTCCCGGAAGTCGATGCCAGCTTTTTAATGCTGCTCAATGCCCACGAGTTCGACGTGGAGTTCGCGCTGCCGCGCGCGGCCCATATCGAAGGCTGGGAACCGGTCTTCGATACGGCCGGCAACGAGCGCTCGGAGTTGATCTGGCGGTATCCCGCCGACGCGCGTTATACGCTCGTCGGTCGTGCCTTCGCGCTGTTTCGGGGGAGCGACAAGGCGTGACCCGGCCGCTCGACCGGCTCGCTGCGCTCGCCGGAATCGAGTCGCGCTACGTCGACTACTGGGGACGCGAGCGCCTCGTCGGCGAGGGGACCAAGCGCGAGCTTCTGGCCGCGATGGGCTTCGAGGTCGACGACGCCCAAGCCGAAGCCGCCGCGGCCGAACTGACCGCCGAACGAACGCGCAATCTTGCGCCGCTCATCGTCGGCCGCGTCGGCGCGCCAATCCACGTTCCTCTCCCACCGAATCCCGGCAGCACGTCGCGCTGGTCGGTGCGTTGCGACGACGGAAGCCAGCGCCACGGTACGGCGCGCAGCGGCGCCGCGCGCCTCGACCTCGACGCCCTTCCCGCCGGCTATCACCGCCTCACCATGGAGCTTCGGCAGACGCGCCGGGAAGCGACGATCATGGTCGCTCCGGAGCGGGCGTACTGGCCGGAGCAGGACCCGCATCGCCGGCATTGGGGACTGGCCGTCGCACTCTTCGGCGTCCGCTCGCAGCGCAACTGGGGCATCGGCGACTTCAGCGATCTCGCGACCTTGGCCGCGCGGATTGCGGCGGCCGGCGGCGACGCCCTCGGCGTCACGCCACTGCACGAACTCCGGCCGCACGAGCCGACCGCCGCGAGCCCGTACAGCCCGTCAAGTCGTTACTGGCTCAACTGGCTGGCGATCGATCCCGAGGCGACTCCGGAGTTCGCGCAGCTCGATGGCGACCGGCGCGACGCGCTCCGGCGCGACCTTCCCACGCTGCGTGCGGTTCCTACGGTGGAGTACGCCGAGGTGGCGCGCGCCAAGCGCGCCGCGCTCGAAGCGCTCTACGAAGTCTTCCAGCGCGGTCGCGAGACGGCGGCGGGCGGACGCACTGCCGCGTTCGCGCGCTTCGTCGCGCGCGGCGGCGCTTCGCTCGAGCGGCTCGCCCGGTTCGAGGCGATCGCCGAGGCAATGCGCGCGGTCGACCCGTTCGCGCACGGGTGGCGCGCCTGGCCTGAGGCGTACCGATCGCCCGAGAGCCCGCAGGTTGAAGCCTTCGCGCGCGAACGTCCCGAGCGCGTCGACTTCTTCCGCTACCTGCAGTTTGTGGCCGACGAGCAGTTGGCAGCGGCGGTGCGCGCCGGTGGCGAGCGCACCAAACTCTACCTCGATTTGGCGGTCGGCTGCGACCTGGACGGCGCCGACGCGTGGAGCGATCAGGCGACCATCGTCGCCGGAGCCGCACTCGGGGCACCGCCCGACCCGCTCAACGCCCTCGGCCAGAACTGGGGATTGCCGCCGTTCTCGCCGCTGGCACTGCGCAAGGCGGCATACCGTCCGTTCGCGGAGTTGCTGCGCGCAAACATGCGGCACGCCGGCTACCTGCGGATCGACCATGCGATCGGCTTGATGCGCTGCTTTTGGATCCCACGCGGACGCACGCCCGCCGACGGCGCGTACGTGCGCTACGATCTCGATGCGATGCTGGCCATCGTGGCGCTAGAATCGCATCGTAACCGCTGCGCCGCGATCGGCGAGGACCTGGGAACGGTCCCCGACGAGTTGCGTCGCCGCATGCACGACGCCGGCGTACTCTCGACTCGCTTGACCTTCTTCGAACGCAGCTCCGAAGACGGCGGGTTCATCGCGCCCGAGCACTATCCCCAACTCGCCGCCGCGAGCGTCGCCAGTCACGACCTCGCGCCGATCGCCGGATGGTGGCAAGGCGACGACATTGCGGTGCGCGTACGCTTGCGCCTCTATCCCGACGACGATGCCGCGCGGGCGGCCGGTGACGAGCGCTTCGAGGCGCGCTTCAAACTGATCGACGCGCTGCACGGCGCCGGTGCCCTCGACGAGCGACAGGCAGCCCGCTTGCGCGACGACGCGCGCCGTAGCGGAACCGACGAAGCCGCGCTGGCAATCGAGGGGATGCACCGCTTTCTCGCGCAGACCCCAGCGCGACTGGCTATGGTGCAGTTGGTCGACCTGTTCGGCGAGGTCGACGCGATCAATCTTCCCGGAACGGTCGACGAACATCCCAACTGGTGCCGGAAGCGGCGCTACGATCTCGAATCCTCGGAGTTTGAAGCAAGCCTCGACGCTCTGCGGCGCCTCTTCGGCGCTCGGGAGGTAGCCACGTGAAAGCCGTAGTGATGGCCGGCGGTGAAGGATCGCGGCTGCGCCCCCTGACCTCCAGCCGCCCCAAGCCGCTCGCGCCAATCGCCAACAAGCCGGTGATGCACCACATCGTCGATTTGCTGCGGCGCCACGGCATCACCGAGATCGTAGCAACGCTGCACTATCTGGCCGACGAGATCGAAAACTACTTCGGCGACGGCTCGGAGTTCGGCGTCCAGATGCAGTACGTGGTCGAAGACACGCCGCTGGGAACGGCCGGCGCGGTGAAGCTCGCCGAGCCATACCTCAGGGACGAGCGCTTCGCCATCGTGTCGGGCGACGCACTGACCGATCTCGATCTCACGGCGCTGATCGCGTTTCACGAGCGCAGCGGGGCGAAAGGCACGCTGGCGCTGCAGCGTGTCGCCAACCCGCTCGAGTTCGGCGTCGTCGTCACCGACGAAAGCGGCCGCGTCACCCGCTTCTTGGAGAAACCGTCCTGGGGCGAAGTGTTTTCCGACACGATTAACACCGGGATTTACGTTCTCGAGCCAGAGGTCTTCGACTACATGGAGGGTGGCCGCGCGTACGACTTTTCGCGCGATCTCTTCCCCTTCATGCTTCGCGACGGCAAGCCGCTCTACGGCTTCGTGATGTCCAACTATTGGAGCGACATCGGCAACCTGCAGCAGTATCAGCAGGCGAACTACGACGCGCTCTCCGGCGCGGTGCGCGTCGAGATTCCCGGGCGCGCGATCGGCGAACGCATTTGGGCCGGCGAGAACACGCGCGTCCATCCCGACGCGCGCATTCAAGGTCCGGTCGTCCTGGGGCGCGACGTGACGATCGAACGGGGTGCCGTCATCGAGGAGTTGTGCGCGATCGGCGACTCATCGATCGTCGGCGCCGACGCACGGCTGCACCGGACGGTGACGTGGGAAGAC
This sequence comes from Vulcanimicrobiota bacterium, assembly GCA_027459845.1. GTDB lineage: Bacteria > Vulcanimicrobiota > Vulcanimicrobiia > Vulcanimicrobiales > Vulcanimicrobiaceae > DAIDGS01. The sequence continues at coordinate 19,509 of DAIDGS010000028.1, forward strand.
GTGTACGTCGGCGAAGGCTCGTCGCTGGTCGGCTGTACGCTGGCCGACCGTGCGATCGTGAAGGACCGCGTTTCGATTGCCGAGGGCGCGGTCATCGGACGACGCAGCACGCTGGGAAGCGGTGCGACCGTTCCGGCCAACATCAAGCTCTGGCCCGACAAGTCGGTCGCCTCCGGTGCGATCGTCTCGATGTCGCTCATCTACGGCATGAAGTGGCCCGGATCGCTGTTTGGCGATAGCGGCGTTTCGGGACTCGCCAACATCGAAATCACCCCGGAGTTCGCGCTCAAGCTCGGTCAAGCGCTTGGCTCGACGCTCAAACCGGGCCAGCGGGTGATGACCAGCCGCGACGCTCACCCGGCCTCGCGCATGACCAATCGCTGCATCATCGCAGGACTCTTGAGCGTGGGCATTCACGTGCAGGACTTGCGCGAGATGCCTACGCCGATGTCGCGCTACACCGCGCGTTCCTCGGGTGATGCCGGGGTCCATACCGGCATCTCACCGCACGATGCCGGACAGTTCCTCATCGAGTTCTACGACCCGCACGGCGTCAACATCGACAAGAATCTCGAACGCAAAATCGAGAACCTTTTCTTCCGCGAGGATTTTCGGCGCACGCCGATGGAAAGCGTTGGAAGGCTCGACTTTCCCGAGCGAACGCTGGAAGCCTACACGAATGGCTTCTTGATTGCCCTCGGAGCACATGCGATTGCAACCGCAGGGATGCGCGCGGTCGTCGATTACGCCTTTGGAAACGCCTCGCAGATCCTTCCGCGCATTCTGAGCAACCTCGGCGTCGACATGATCGCGCTCAACGCCTATTTCGACAATGCCAAGGTGCTCGCGTTCCGCGAAAACCGTACGCGGCACCTCGAACAGCTCGGCAACGTGGTCACCTCGCTGCGTGCCGACATCGGGATCCTGCTGGATCAGCACGGCGAGTCGCTCACCCTCATCGACGATCGCGGTCGCGTCATCGAAGGGCCACGTTTGCTGGCGCTCGTCACCGAGCTGATCGCGCGCCGCGTTCCTCACGCGCGCATCGCGGTGCCGATCATGGCCCCGGACGCGATCGACACGGTCGCGGCCGCCAATGGTGCAACCGTGATACGCACCCGCAGCGACCGCCGCTCGCTCATGGAACTGGCGGAGCGGGAGGGGACCGCGCTGGCGTTTGCCGGCGGATCGGGCTACGAGCTGATCTTCCCGGAGTTTCAGCCGGTCTTCGACTCGCTCTACGCCGCAGCGAAGATCATGGAACTGATCGCGCAGGAGCAGCGGACGCTCGGTGCGATCGTCGACGAGCTGCCCCCGCTGCACTTGGCGGCGCGGCGCGTGCATTGCCCATGGGAACGCAAAGGGGCGATCATGCGCCGGTTGCTCGACGAGACGCACGGCGAGAACGTGGAACTTACCGACGGCATCCGGATTGCGCGCGACGGCGGTTGGGCGCTGGCCCTTCCCGACGCGAGCGATCCGATTTTGAACGTCTACGCCGAGGGCGGCTCCGACGACGCGGCGCGCGCGCACGTCGACTGGCTGGTCGAACGGATCGAAGGCTTGGTGCGCACCTAGCGCGCGTCGGCGTAGGCTAAACGCGCGGCCAGCATGTCGATGACGCTCGACCAGCGATAGCGTTCGGCGGTCGCCTCGCCGGCTGCGCGGAGGCGCCGTGCCGCCTGCGGATCGCGGAGCAGCCCCTCGAGGTAGGTTGCAAGTTCGCGCGGGTCGTCGGTGTCGCAGACGACGGCGTTGGAGAGCGGCTCGGCGTAGTCTTCGCCGGTCGCGCCTACCACGGCGACGCCACCGGCCGCCATCGCTTCGAGCCCGACGAGCCCAAACGGTTCCTTGCCGCTGTTCGCCAGCACGGCATCGGCAAGGTGATAGAGCGCGAAGAGCAGTTCTTCGGGCACGTAGCTGCGCACGTCGAGCAGGTCGCCCTCGGGCAGCGCCGCCGCCAGCGCCGCCACCAGCGGCTCGGACTCGCGCGATTCGCCGCGCACCTCGACCACGCGCAACCCGAGCTCGCGGGCACGCGCGCGAACGCTGTCGCCGTAGCCCTCGCGACCACCGCGTACGATCAGTTTGGCCTGCGGATGCGTCGCACGGATTCGAGCGAACCCCTCGACGGCACAACGCCAGCGCTTGTCCTCATCGAAGCGCCCCACTTTGATGTAGAGCGGGCGGGCTTCCAGCGCGGTCGCAACCGCGCGGACCAACTCGTCGGGCGGACCGCCGACGATGCGATCCGGAATGCCGTTGGGAATCACCAGCGCCTCGATCCCGCGCTGCGCGAGTTCGAACTTCATGTATCGGCTTACGGTCGTGACGTGCGCCGCGGCACGAAGCGCCGGCCAATCGATGGCGTCGAAACCATAGGTGTTGTTGGCGTTCCACAGCAGGGTTGCCGCATCGCGGGTCCCACGCGCGCGCAGGGTTCGATCGAGCGCGATCGTGGCGCCGGCGGTCTGCCAGTCTTCGGCGAGCACCGCAACGCGGGCGCCGGCGTGCGCAGCCGGTGCGACGATCGCGTCGGCAACGAACTCGGGAACGCTGCGCGTGTAGTCGGCAACTTTCCCGTATTCGCCGTCGTAGACGCCACCCGGATGGTAGGCCGAGATCCACTGACACCAGCGCCGATACGTCAACTCCGAACTCGCGCGCTCGACCGGCGGCAGTGCCGGATCGCCGACGAAGATCAGCGTCGTGCGGACGCCGGCTGCGGCCAACGCCGCAGCCAGCTCGGTCTCGCGCGTCCCCAATCCGCCGACGGATGCGTAGCGATCGGGCCCTTCGAATGCGAGCAAGACGGCGTCGCGGGGAAGCGCAAAGGCACCGGACATTGCGACGGCCTTCGCCTCGCTACGCCGGTGCCCCCGCCGTGATACGCCCGTCGGCGTGCTACTTGAGGTTGGCGATGACCTTCGATCCGAAGAACAGGAAGAAGTTGGTCGGAACGTCGGGATACGCCATGCCGGCCTTTTGCGCAGCGCGCAGCTTGGCAAGCGACGTGATGCCCGTGGTTCCGGCCGCGTTCGGCCAGGCTTTCGGATTGGTCACGAGGACGACGATCACTTGCCACCATTCCGGCTTCTGGTTGATCGCGATATTGCTCACGATGTGGCTATGGTCGGGCAGCGGCACGTTGACCACCTTGTGCGGCGGAATCAGCTTGAGCGCGGCCAGCACCGGACCGAGATCGACCTGAATCGGGTGCATCGTGCACTGCCCGGGCATTTCGCCGGGAGCCGGGCACTGCACCGGGACGCCCGGATTCGGCTTGAAGCCGTCGGGGACGAAACCGAAGAGCGACTTTAGGGTGGCGCCGAGCTGCGGCGTGAAGGCCGGTGAGTTCGGATTGGTCTCGAAGAACGGCACGATCACCCAGAGCGGGTCCGACATCTTCGGCGGCGTTAGCGGATTGGCCGGAAGCTGTTCGCCAGTCGGATCGATCTTGGAGGGCGCTCCGACTTGGCACTGCGGGAAGTTGAACTGCGCCGGCGAGCGCGCCGCGATGAGGTTGGTGTAGTTACGATCGTCGAACGGTTGGACGACGCACATGAACTGCATGCGATAGTTCAGGAGCAGCAGCTTGTTGGCGCCGTAGGCAAGTGTCTGGTTCGGCCCCAGTTTGACGTTGGGCGCCACGTCGGCGACCGGCGCGCGAAAGCTCGACACGTGCGCCGCGCTCGGCATCGCGCGGTGTTGCGCCATGGCTACGCCGGCGGTCAGCACGAGCGCCGCCCCCAGTCCGGCGGCGATGCGGACGAAATGGTCTCGCATTTAGGATTACCTCGTTTGCAAGGATTGCGAGTTGGTCTGCGCAGCGAGCGGCGCCGCTGGCTGCACGACACTCTGCAAAACGAGGCAAGCCGGCCTTTGGATTGCGCCGGCGCCGAGAACTTCACGACACCGGCGCGCCGACCGTGGAGGTTCGGCTAGAAGAGGTTCCAGAGAAACTGGTTGTAGACTTCGTGGTGATACTGAACTTCTTGCGGTTTGACGAACGTGCCGAGCAGGCGCGGGCAGCGATCGGCGCTCGCCTGCTTGAGGTCGGCGTAGCGCGCTTTGACGTCGTCGCCGAGCATGGCCGACATCCACTCCGAGGCGCGAAAGCCTTCGATGGCGGTGTAGATGTTGTCGGGCAGATAGCGCTCGGCCTGGCGCAGATTTCCGATCTCGCTGATCGCGCCTTCGAGACCGGTTTTGAATACGCCCAGCAGCGCGAGGTACGGATTGGCATCGGGGGCGACCGAGCGGACTTCGACGCGCGCGCTGCGCTCGTTGCCGATCGGAATGCGAATCATCGAACCGCGGTCGACGGCCGATGCCTTGATCTGGTTGGGCGCCTCGAAGTGCGGATCGAGCCGCCGATAGGAGTTGACGCTCGCATTGAAGGCGAGGCAGAGGTCGTTGCCGGCGGTGAGGATGCGGTCGATGAACTGCCACGCAAACGTGCTAACCCGCTCCTCGCCGTTGGGGTCCCAGAACAAATTCTCGTCGCCGCGGCTCACCGACACGTTCGTGTGCATGCCGCTGCCGTTGACGCCGACGACCGGCTTGGGTAGAAAGCTGGCCGTCATGCCGAGCCGCGTCGCAACTTGGCGGCAAATGAGCTTATAGAGCTGGATTTGGTCGGCGGCGGCCACCACCTCGCCGTAGCCATAGTTGATTTCGAACTGCGACGGTGCGACCTCGGGGTGGTCTTTCTCGTTTTGAAAGCCCATCGCGCGTTGCACTTCGGCGACCGTGTCGATGAACGTGCGCAGCGGATCGCCGGGAAGCGAGTAGTAGTAGCCGCCGGTGTTGACGTATTCAAACTTCCCGGTTTCATGGTAGCGCCGTTCGGCATCGAGCCCCTGGAAGAGAAAGCCTTCGATCTCGTTGGCGGCGTTGAGCGTGAAGCCTTCGCGCGCGTAGTAGTCGTTCGAGAGTTGCTTGAGCGCGCCGCGAATGTCGGCGGCGAACGGCGAGCCGTCTTTGTCGATAACGTCGGCGAAAACCAACACTTTTCCGGCACCGAAGACGTCGCTGGGCGCCCAGTAGAACGCGCTCCAGTCGAGGAACAGGCGCAAGTCGCTCTCACGCTGAGCCGTAAAGCCGCGAATCGACGAGCCGTCGAAGGTCAGGTTGTCGTAGGACCGCAGCAAGAACTTCTTGTCGTAGTCGAGCATGTGTAGGCGGCCCTCCAGATCGCTGAAGAGCACCGTCACCGCCTTGATGCGCGACTCGCCGGCAAGGTATTTGAGCCGCTCGGCCTGGACCGTTTCGGCCGGAACGCGCGCCTTACGCTGCGCCTTCGCGGCCAAATTCAACTCTTCGAGTTCCCCGTACGGCAGGGCTAGGAATTCGCGCAGGTCGGTCGCCATCGTTCCTCCATCGTCAGCTACGGCGTGATGCCCCTACCGTTGCACAATCCGTAGGTCGCGCCTTTATCCATCCGGTAAACCGACCTGCGTCGCCCGTCGCATCCGCCGAAGGCGCAGCCGGCAGCGCCTGGAGCCGGGCCCGGCGAAGGGGCGCGGCGGGACGCCTGCGACGCCAACAGAAGCGTCGCGTTCAGCTCGATCTGGTGCAATCGCGAACGACGACATTCGACGCTGGGAGACGTCAGCCCCGAGCAGTTCGAGAGCCGTCACGCGGCATAAACCTCGTGTCTACGCAATCGAGGCCACTCCATTGTTACGGGAGCGGACCGGCGGCTCGTCTCCTGTAAGCGGCTCGCCGGCCAGGCAGCTATGGGAATCGTCGCAAGGTCGCCTAGTCGTCAATCCTCTGCGAGAATGAGGGCTTCGAGCAGTTGCCGGCCGTGGGCGATGCGCACGATCTCAATGCCATCTTCTGCCTCCCGATAGATGATAACGAAGACACGGACCATCCAGGCTCTGCAGCCTGGAAAGAGATCGTCCCGCGGGTTACCATGCGTCGGGTTATCCCCGAGGCGTTTGAACGCATCGAGCAGTTCTTGCGACGTCCGCGCGGCCTGCGCCGGAAAATGCTCGACCGAGTAGTCGATGAATGCGGTCGAGGTCCTCGGCCGCGAGCGGTTTCAGGTGGTAGGCCAAAGCGGAACGCTACTTCACCGCGCCAATTGCGAGTTTGGATAATCGCGCCTCGACACGAGCGACGACTTCGTCTTCCGACAGGCTGGGGCGTGGATCGTCAAGGGACTCCCGAATCCATGCTCGCACGGCTTCGCGACGGGACTCCCGCTCTTGTTCCTGATCGCTAAGTAAGCGCAATCCTGCCCGAATGACCTCGCTAGCGGAAGCGAAGCGGCCGCTCTCGATTTCTTTTTGGACGAACCTGTCGAACTCAGGGGTGAGGGAAACGTTCACGGCTTGATTATAGCATAGAATAGCAATAAATGCTAGTCTCCGTTATTGACGGGGTAGTGGTCCCTTTTGGTTCGGGGCGCACAGACTTGCGGCTCAATTGACGTTGCGATACAAAGTAAGAGCGTCATGCTTTCTTTGTTAAAACGACCTAGCGCCTTCCTGTCCTTGGCCATTTCCGCTGGATTCTTGGCCGTCTTCCTCGTCAGATTTCTTCAGGGCACGCTTGTTCGTCAGCCTGATGAAGGCAGTGTCGCACACTTGTTCCAGATACTGGTGCCAGCGCAGTTGCTGATCATTGCCTTCTTCGCGATTTCGTGGCTTCCTAAAAAGCCGAAGTCAGCGCTACAGGTTTTGGCTCTACAAGGTTGCGCGGTGCTCGCGGTGTTCGCGATAGTTTACTTTCGCCATCTCTAAGCCGCTAGTCCGCCACGCATGCGGTCGGGCAGGTTCGCGAGATCGTGTATGGTCCAATTGCGATCCGTAAGCCTCGCCTTAATTGCGCCGGGTTCCACGCTTTTACGAGACAAAACGTATGCTGTCTCCCGGCAATTAGCCGAATTCGGGGGAATTACTGGGAAAGTAGGCATTTACTCTGAAATGCCGGCGGTCATTAGAACGGAATTTCGTCGTCGAAGTCGTCGGAGCCGTTGCCGCCGGTCGGCGCTCCGGCCGGCGCCGAGCGCGGCGCGCTGTAGCCACCGTCGCTATTGCCGCCACCGCCGCCTTCGCCGCGAGAGCTGAGCATCTGCATGTTGTCGATCACCACCTCGGTGGCTTTGCGCTTGTTGCCGTCCTTGTCGTCGTAGGAACGAATGACGAGCCGGCCCTCGACGAGCGCGCTCTGGCCTTTCTTGAGATACGTGTTGCACGTTTCGCCGAGCCGGTCCCAAGCGACGATGTCGACGAAGGTCGTCTCTTCCTTGTTCCGCGGATTGTTCACGGCGAGGGTGAACTTGGTCACGCCTTTTCCCGACGACACGTAGCGGATCTCGGGATCGCGGGTCAAGTTACCGACCAAAATAACCCGGTTGTACGAACCTGCCATCGCTAACTCACTTTCATTGCGCTATGGGAGATATGCGGGGCCTCAGACGTGAGCCGGTGGCGGCGGCGCGGCCTCGGCGAGCGCCTTCATATGGGCGAGCATCCGCGAGTCCAGCCGCACGACGAGTCCACGCAGCACGTCCTCGTGCAGCTTGAGCTGGCGCTCGAGTTCTTTTGAGGCGGCGGCGCTGCTCTTGAACTGCATCACCACGTAGTTACCCTCGCGCACGTCGTCGATCTCGTACGCCAGGCGCTTCTTGCCGAGCTTCTCGGTCGCAACGATCTCGCCGCCCTGCGCCGAAATGATTTCGGCGATCGCGGTCGCGCGAGCGTCGACGTCGGCCTCTTCGAGCGAGGGACGCAGGATGTAGGTCACTTCGTATTCGGTCATCTCTTCCCCATCTACGGACGCCCGCCAAGCGGGCGGCCCACCGCAACCGGCGGGCAGGTGGTTGGCTCGGCGCAGGCGCCGGGAGCCCCCGCAGTCTATCACACCCTTTCGCCCAGCGGCAAGGACGGGAGACGGGGTGCGAAAAACCCGGCCGCGGCCAACTCTCAGCCCGTTCGAAGCATCCCTCCCTAGCGTGTGTGGGAACTCTACGAAGGAACCGCCGAAAAGGGGCCCGGAGGAGCTTCCCGCCAGCCGTTGTCGATCGCGAAATTCGCCGTCCACCGTCGCGTCGCCGTGACCATGATCGCCCTCGCGATCGTGGTGCTGGGCTTCTTTGCCATTCCCCGCCTGGCGGTCTCGCTGCTGCCCGCCTTCTCCCCACCGGTCGTCAGCGTCGAGGTCACCTACCCCAACGTCGGACCGCAGCAGATGGAGACGCTGATTACGCGGCCGATCGAAAATGCGGTCAGCCGCGTCAACGGCATCGAAGAAATCGATTCGAGTAGCTCCGAGGGAAGCTCGCGCGTCACCGCGCAGTTCTACTTCGGAACCGACGTCGATACTGCCGCTGTCGACGTCCAAGAGCAGGTGTCGCGCATTTGGGGCACGCTCCCCAACGATCCGAACCTCCAGCAACCGGTCATCACCAAGTTCGACTCCAACTCGCTGCCGGTGGTACGCGCCTTCATCACCGACCCCAACATGACGTTACGCGCGCTTGGCGACCTCTACACCAACGTGCTCTCCGATGAGTTCTCGGCGATCGACGGCGTTGCTGCGGTGACGATCAACAACGACCAGGAACGCGCCATCATGGTCGAGCCGAATGCCAAGATCATCGATGCCGATGGGATCAGTCTCTCGCAGATCATGCAGCGCATCTCGCAGGAGAACGTCAACCTTCCGGCCGGCATCGTGCAGGTCGGGCGCAACGAGTACCTCGTGCGCGCGAGCGCGTTGCTCCAGTCGGCGCGCGAAGTCGGCAACATCATCATCACCACCAAAAACGACTCGCCGATCCGGCTCGATCAAATCGCGCAGGTTCGCGACTCGTATCTGGAGCAGCGCTCCTTCCAACGGCTGAACGGGCAGCCGGCCGTCGGCATGTCGATCAACGCCGAGCCGAACGCGAATATCGTTCAAGCCGCCGTCGGTATCTACCGCAAAATCGCGCAAGTCGAGAAGCGCTACCCCGGCATGCACATTTCGGTGGTCTTTGGTCAGCGCGGGTTCATCCTTCAAGCGGTAAGCGCACTCGAACACACCGCGATCCTGGGCGCAGTCCTCGCGGTCGTCGTCATCTTCTTCTTTCTACACTCCTGGCGCTCGACGGTGATCGTTGCGGTTTCGCTTCCCGTATCGGTCTTGGGGACGCTCTTTGCAGCGTACGTCTTTGGATACTCGCTCAACGTCATGACGCTCGGAGGGTTGGCACTCGCCGTAGGATTGATCGTCGACGACGCAATCGTGGTGATCGAAAACATCCATCGCCACATGGCGCGCGGACAGTCGCCGCTGCACGCCGCCGAGAGCGCCACCGCCGAAATCTTCACCGCCGTGCTGGCCTCGTCGATCACGGTCATCACCGTTTTCATTCCGCTGGTCCTCATCCCAGGGCTCCAGGGGCTGATCTTTACGCCGTTTGCGGTCATGGTGATGGTCGCCGTCGGCATCTCACTCGTGGTCGCGCTCACGCAAGTCCCGATGCTGTCGTCGGTGCTGCTGCGCGGCCGCCACGACGGCGAATCGGTGCATAACGCCGCGCCGCACAACGGCTCCGGCAACGGCTCGCTGTACCACCGTTTCAGCCGCGGTTTCGACCGGCGCTACGAGCGGTTCGCCAACTGGTACACGCACCGCCTCACCTGGGCGATCGACCGCCCAAAGACCATCGCCCTGGTCGCGCTTGCGGTCGTGGCGGCGACGCTGATCGCGGTCAAGTTCGGGGCCGTCAAAACCGAGATGTTTCCGGCATCGAACTCGCGTTACGCGCGCTTCTTCCTCCATGAGCCGACCGGCACGGCGCTGAGCGTCACCAACGCCATGTCGCGCGAGGTCGAGAATCGGATGCTGAAGGATCCGCGCGTTGCCAACGTCGGCGCCCAGATCGGCACCACCGGTCCGGTCAGCGGCACCACCATCACCAACCAAGCCAACCTCTCGGTCACGCTCAAACCCAACGTGCAGGGCGACGCCGCCCAGGCATTCGTGATGGACTGGACGCGCGCGCTCACCGGCCAAGGCGGTTTCGGCGGGCGCCTGGCGCCCGCCCAGGCGGCCGTGCTGCGCCGGCGCTACGGTCCCCCGATACCCGGCTTGCGCGTCTACGGCCGCACGATCGACATCGTGCAGAACGTGATCTCGCGCGGCCAGGACGCCCTCGACATCCAAATCTTCGGCCCGAACGTCACCACGCTCTACAACATCGCCGAGTATCAGGCCATCCCGAAACTCCAGGAAGGCGTCCGCGGACTCCAACCGCCGCAGCCCGGGATTACCAACGCGCAGCCCGAGATCGACGTCAACGTCAAGCGCACGCTGGCGGCGCAGTTGGGTATCAGCACGACCGCCATCTCGCAAAACATCGCGATCGCGACGGCCGGCGAAATCGCCTCCTACATGCAGCTCAACGGCACGCAGTATCCGATCGAAGTGCAGCTCCCACCCGACCAACGCCGTAGCCTCCAGGCCATCGAAAACCTTGCGATCCCGATCTCGACGATTCCCAGCGGCATGCTGGTGAAGACTTCGGCCTCGGGGACGGCTTCCGTCAACGGATCGGTGCAGACGAGCGGGTCGGGCGGCCCCAACGATGCCTACACCTTGCAAACGATGCCGCTCGCCGAACTGGCGAACATCACGTTCGGGACCGGCCCCTCGGAGATCACGCGACAGAACAAGCAACGCGAAATCGACATCTACGCCGGTTTGAACGTCCCGCTCGGCGAGGCCGTCGCTGCGTCGACCAAGGTCATGAACGCCTTGGTCCTGCCGCCCGGCTACCACTGGGCGTTCGGCCCGCAGGTGCTGCAACAGGGCCAAACCTTCTCGAGTCTCGGGCTGATCGTGCTGCTGGCAATCGTCCTCGTGTACATGCTGCTGGCATCGCAGTTCGAGTCGATCTTGCATCCGCTGGTGATCATGCTCTCGGTTCCGCTGGCGGGCGCCGGCGTCGTACTGGCGATCGTCGTACGCAACCTCGCGACCGGGTTCTTCGGCCTCGTCGTCGGCCATGCGGTCACGCCGATGGCCTTTGGGTTGACGGCCTTCATCGGCGTGCTGATGCTGGTCGGCATCGTAGTCAAGAATGCGATCCTGGTGGTCGAGTTCACCAATCAGTTGCGTGGGCGAGGAATGGACGCGCGCGAGGCAGTCGTGCACGCGGCATCGATGCGACTGCGCCCGATCCTGATGACGACGCTGGCCACGATCGGCGGCATGACGCCGATCGCGCTCGGTATCGAGGCCGGCAGCCAAACGCAGGCGCCGCTCGGGACGGTCGTGATCGGCGGACTGCTGGTCTCGACGATGCTCTCGCTGATCGTCGTGCCGACGATCTACCTCTGGGTGGCCCGCAACGTCGAGCCGCGGATGGGCGGCTTCCACCGCGACGTCGCCGGCCCGCCCGTCAAAGCCGGCGAGTTGCTCGAGGTCCCGCTCGGCGCGATCGACTAACGCGCGCTTAGTGCCACGTGCGCGTGAAGAATACCAGCGTCATCGCAACCCCGATCGCAATCACCACGGCGCGGGCCAGCCGCGGGGGGAAGCGGCGAAAAAGCCGGGCGCCAAAGTAGCCGCCCAGCATGGCGGCCACCGCCATCGGCACGAGAAAGCGCCAGTCGACGATCCGCGCCAGCACGAACGGCAACATCGCGACGCCGTTGATGGTCACGCCCAGCACGTTCTTGACGGCGTTTTGCGCGTTGAAGGTGGGGAGGCCGGAAAAAGCAAGCACCGCCAGCATCAAAATCCCCATGCCGGCGCCGAAGTAGCCACCGTAGATCGAGACGCCGAACTGCACGCCCAGTTGCCACGGCGCGTGGCGGGGCGGCGCGTCGCGCCGAACCAGGCGCGGGCTGAACGCAAAGACGAGCGTCGCAAAGAGCAAGAGCCACGGGATGAGACGTTCGAACAGCGCGCCCGGCGTGCGCAAGAGCAGCAGCGCTCCGATCAAGGAACCGACCACGCTCACCGTGACCACCGGCAGCAATACGGCGCGATGCTCGCGGATTTCTTCACGGTAGCCGCGTGCGCTGCCCAACGTGCCGACCCACATCGCGCCGTTGTTGGTAGCGTTGGCCCAGATCGGCGGAACGCCGGCAAAAATCAGCGCCGGAAACGAAAGAAAACTCCCGCCGCCGGCGACGCTGTTCATCGCGCCCGCAAAAAATGCCGCCACGACGGTGATCGCAGCGTGCGCGAGCGTCATAATCCCAACTACGGCGTCGCGCGCTCGCGTTTAGTAACGCGATAGACGCGGCGTACGTTTTTCAACGTCTGCAGCTTCGTCAAGAGCTTGTGTAGATGGTCGAGATCGCGAATTTGCACGTTGAGACTGGTCACCGCAAAACCGTCTCGACGAACGCGCGCCGAGACCGACGTTACCTGGGTCTTCAACTCGGCAAACACGCCCATGATGTCTTGCAGAAGTTGCGCGCGGTCCTCGGCTTCGACCTCCACATCGACCGCGTGCGTCGCGTCGGCATCGTCGATCCACTGCGCCTGCAGGATGCGTTCCGGCGTCGCGCTCATGTAGGCGACGTTCGGGCAGTCGGCGCGATGCACGCTCACACCGCGGCCGATCGTCACGTAACCGATGATCGGATCGCCCGGCACGGGCGAACAACACTTGGAGACCCGCACCAACACGTCGTCGACACCGGCGATGCGCACGCCGCTGGCCTTGCGTACCGTCTTGCGCGCGACCGGCTTGCGGCCGACTTTGGTGAGATCGACGACGTTATCGCTCTTGAGCTCGTCGCGCAGCCGCTTGGCGACCGTTTGCGCCGACGCGTCGCCGAAGCCGATCGCCGCATAGAGGTCGGCCGGCGAGCCGTAGTTCAGGCGTCCGGCGATGCGATCGATCACCTCGCCGCGCGCGCTGTCGAAGCGCACGTTCAGTCGGGCCAGCTCGCCTTCGAGAGCTTCCTGCCCGGCCAGCACGTTCTCCTCGCGCCGCTCCTTGCGGAACCACTGCTTGATCTTGTGCTTGGCGCTCGACGTGGTCACGATCGACAGCCAGTCGAGTGACGGCCGGCCGCTCGATTTATTGACTAAGATTTCGCAAATGTCGCCGTTTTGCATCTGGTAATCGAGCGGTACGATACGGCCGTTGACTTTGGCTCCGACGCAGTGATTGCCGACGTCGGTGTGCACGCCGTAGGCAAAATCGAGCGGCGTTCCGCCGGCCGGCATCGAGTACACGTCGCCGCGCGGTGAAAAGACGAACACTTGCGAATCAAAGAGATCGAGCTTGAGGTTTTCCATGAACACGCGCGAATCGCGCATGTCTTTCTGCCACTCCAGCAATGCGCGCAGCCACGAAAGCTTGTTCTCGAACTGATCGGCCTTGCCACCCTCTTTGTAGCGCCAATGCGCCGCGATGCCGTACTCGCCGGTGCGGTGCATCTCCCAGGTGCGGATTTGGATTTCGAGCGGTTCGCCGGTCGGCCCGATCACGGTGGTGTGGAGCGACTGATACATGTTGGGCTTGGGCATCGCGATATAGTCTTTGAATCGCCCCGGCAGCGGCGTCCACATCGCATGCACCGCGCCGAGCGCGGCGTAGCAGTCTTTCACGGAGTCGACGATGATGCGAATCGCGGTCAAGTCGTAGATCGTCGAAAAGTCGCGCCCTTTCTTGATCTTGGCGTAAATCGAGTAGAAGTGCTTGGGACGCCCCTGAATCTCGGCGTTGAGCTTAAGTTCCTTGAACTCGCCGCGCAGCCGTTCGATCGCGGCGTGCACGTCGGCCTCGCGTTCGCGGCGCGTCTTGGCGACGCGCTCGACGATCTCTTGGAAGGCTTCGGGATCGAGATAACGCAGGCACTCGTCCTCGATCTCCCACTTGATCTTCCAAATGCCGAGCCGATGCGCGATCGGCGCGTAGATGTCGGCCGTCTCGCGGGCGATCGCCTGCTGTTTGGCCGGCGGCAGGCTCCCAAGCGTGCGCATGTTGTGGAGACGATCGGCCAGCTTGATGATGATGACGCGGATGTCCTTGGCCATCGCCAGGAACATCTTGCGCAGGTTCTCTACCTGCGCGTCCTCCTTGGACTGATAGGGAATGCGCGTGAGCTTGGTTACGCCCTCGACCAAGCGAGCGATCTCCTCACCAAACTGCGCGGTCACCTGGTCGCTGGTGATGCTGGTATCTTCGACCACGTCGTGCAGCAACGCGGCGGCGATCGTCTGCCGGTCCATCTCGAGGTCGGCCAAAATCCCTGCGACCGCCAGCGGATGCTCGATATAGGACTCGCCCGAGGCCCGGCGCTGACCCTCGTGCGCCGCATCGGCCAGCTCGTACACGCGCCGCAGCCAGGCCCCGTCGAGGTCGGGATCGTAGCGCGCCACCCGTTCGGTCAGCTCAGCGATGGTCATGGCCGTGTCGGGCTATTGTGCCATATTCGGGCCCGGCGCGCCATGCGCGAAGGCGCTAAGGCGAGCGCGTCGCCGCGGGCGCAGGGCGGGTCAGCGTTTCGACCGTCATCGTGTCGCGGAAGAAGATGGTCGCGATCTTGCCGCTCGCGTCCAGGATCATCCACTGGTAGAGCGTCCCGTTGGTGCAGATCATCTTGTAGATATAGCCGTGGGCGCCCGGCGGGAAGCCCTGCCCGACGAACGGCCCGAGGTAGACCACGTGCTGCAGCGCACCGAGCGGCGCGACGTGCGCCGAAACGTCTTTGATCTTGGCATCGGTCAGCTTCGGCACCAACTGCGCGGCGTAGAGCGAGCGATCGATGGTGCCGATTTGCCAGGCCAAAAACTGCTGGCGCGCGACCTTGGTGACGGCCGGATCGGCGACCGGCGTCGGCGTTGGGATGGGGGTCGGCGTCGGATGCGGCCGCGCCTGCGCGATGGCCGGCAGCGCGAGTGCGAGCGCCGCGAGCGCGAGCGCGCGCACCGGGCGGTGCTTAGTAGCGAACAAAGCTGACGACCTCCCCCGTGCCGAGTGCGGCGCGTCCGTGCAGCGCCTCCAGCTCGACCAGAAACGCATACGCCACCACGTCGGCTCCGAGGCGTTCCAGCAGGCGCCCGGTTGCACCGGCGGTCCCGCCGGTGGCGAGCAGGTCGTCGACGACCACCACGCGCTGCCCGGGCCCGATCGCATCGGCGTGGATTTCGAGCGCGTTGGTACCGTATTCCAACGCATACGACTCCGTCAACCGGTCGCAGGGTAGTTTGCCGGGCTTGCGGACCGGCACGAAACCGGCTCCAAGTGCGTAGGCCAGCGGCGCTCCGAAGATGTAGCCACGCGACTCGATGGCGACGACGTAGTCGATCTGCGCGCTACGGAAGCGTTCGACAAAGAGGTCGATCGCTCGCCGAAAGCCTTGCGCATCTTTCAGTAACGGGGTAATGTCACGGAAAAGGATCCCGGGAATCGGAAAATCCGGGATAGCTCGAATGAGGGCTTCGATATCCACGCTGGGCGGGATTCGCGGCGTAGCGGCGCGTGCCTCTCCGCGCGGAACGAAGCCGGGAGGAAACATCGATGAAGCAACGAGTCTTCGCAGCCGCCTTGGCGGCGACGCTCGCGGGTGGGATTGCGGCACCGGCGCTTGCCAACGGGGCGGCCAGCACGCGCAACTTGATCATCCTCGGCACCGCGGCGGCAGCCATTCCGCTGGTCGTCAACTACAACCACAAACTCCGCGCCAAGCGTATCGAACAGCAGCAAGTCGACCGTCGCCAGGACGCCTATCGCGACTGGTTCTACCACAAGTACGGCTACTATCCGACCTACTCGCAGTTCAAGCAGTGGTACGTGAAGACGTATAGCAACAGCCCTGGCTGATTCGCGAACCCGCCGCCCGCGCGCCGACGACGGCGCGCGCCGGCGGCTGTGGATCGCTCTCGCGCTCTCGATCGCCGTTCACGAGGTCGCCGCCGGACTGGTTCCAAACGCACGCCCGCCCGCTCGCATCGAGACGGTGACGCGCGTGAGCGCGGTGCGCATCGCCGTGCTTCCCTCGCCGACGCCTCGCCCCACTCCACCCCCGACGCCGCGTCCGAGCCGACGCATCGCGCCGCGGCCGGCCATCGTTCCGCGCGTACGGCATCGCACGCGGCCGTTGGCCCGTGCGCGCGTCCACCGCGCCGGTGCGGCGCTTCCGACGCTGCCGAAACTCCACCTCAAACCGGCCTGGGATATTCCGGTCGGGGCAAACGCGGCCGGCGCCGGCGTCGCAAGCGGCGTGGGAAGTCTCGGCTCGGCCGGCGCCGGCAACGGCGATGGCGGCGGCGCGCAGCCGTGCGGCGAAGTTACCTTCTCCGACATCCACGGATCGCGCTACGATCCGGCCACCGGCGGGTTCTTCGTCGACATCCGCCTCTCGGTGAGTTTCGCCGATGGTTCGTCGCGCTCGCTGGTCCTCGATTATCCGTTCTACTACCCGAGCGAGGCGGCCAACCCGTGGTCGGACCGCAATCGCAACAATCCCAACTTTCCGACGCTGCTGCAGACGCCCCCGCCGGCGCTGGCTTCGCACCAGCCCCGACTGGTGCGCTACGTCATCCGGCACTCGACGCGCCAGGGTTTCACGCTCTTGGCGCCGTGCCCGACTCCGTCACCGCCATCGTAGCCGGCGCCGAGGTCGCGCGGCCGACCGGTCGAATGTAGTCCGACATGCAGCGGCGGTCCCCGCCCGGTAATCTCCCGGCGCCAGCAACGCCGTTGATTGGCCGCGCCGGCGAACTAGCGGAACTGCGCGAGGCGCTCGCGCACCATCGTCTGGTCACCATCGCCGGCGTCGGCGGCGTCGGGAAGACGCGCGCTGCGCTCGAACTCGCGCGCCTCGCCGGCGATCGCTTTTCGGACGGCGTTTGGTTCGCGCAACTCGAGTCGCTCGCCGATCGGCGGCTGGTCGCGCAGACGATCGCCGCTCCGTTCAGCGGCAAGGTTCCGCTGGGGGAGAACCCGTTTGCGTCGCTCGCCGGGATTCTCGAAAAGAAGGTCGTGCTGCTGGTCGTCGATGGCTGCGAGCACCTGGTCGACGGGGTTGCAAAGCTCGCGGTCACCCTCCTCCACCGCTGCCCCGGCGTGACGCTGCTCACCACGAGCCGCGTCCCACTCGATATCGCCGGCGAGACGATCTATCGCTTGCCGGCACTTGCGCTGCCGCCCGAGTCGAGCGGGCTCGGCGCGCGCACCGCCGGCAGCTATGACTCGGTTGCGCTCTTTGTCGCCCGCGCATCCCATAAGCGCAGCACCTTTCGCCTGACCGATCGCAACGTCGACGCCGTCGTGGAGATCTGCCGGCGCGTCGACGGCATCCCGCTCGCCGTCGAGATCGCCGCCGCACACATGCACGCGATCGCACCCGAGCACTTAGCCGAAAAGCTCGGCGAGCGCTTTCAAACCCTGCGCCGCGGAAGCCGCACGCCGTTCTCGCGTCAGCAGACGATGCAAGCCTTGATGGAGTGGAGCTACGAACTACTGGACGAGCCGGCACGGGCGCTGTTTGCACGCGCGTCGACCTTTGCCGGGGCGTGGACGCAGCGCGACGCCATCGCCGTCTGCCGCGGCTCCGCGCTCGACGCCAAAGCGGTTCCCGCGATCCTGGGCGAACTGGTCGCCAAGGCACTGGTCGTACGCGATGAGGAGGCCAAGCGCTTTCGCCTCTTGGAGCCGCTGCGCGACTTTGCCGCAGCGTGCCTGCGCGCGCGCGGCGAGGTCGACTGGGTGGCGCGTGCGCACGGCGAGCACTTTCTGGCGCTGCTGATCGCGGGCGGCGCGCGGCCGTTGATGCCGCGCTCGCGCACCTGGATGGCCAGCATCGATGCCGCCCTGCCGGACGTTCGCCGCGCGCTCGACTGGGCGATCGGTGAAGGTCGCGAACTCGTACAAGGTGCGCGTGCGGCGCTCGCCTTTCATGAGTACGCCGAGCGCCGCAACATGCCCGAAGAGGCGCTGCGATACCTCACCGCCGTTCGCGTCGCAGCGACCGCGCTCGATCCGATGACGCGACTGGACGTGCGCATCGCCGAGGGAAACGCCACCGTCGATTTCGGGCTCTCGGCGCCCGACATCGCGGCGATCGTGGCGGAGGCCCGAGCGCTCGGCGATCCGCGCGCGATGGCGTGCGCTCTCTCGCTGGCGATCCACGTTCAAGCCTTTGCCGGCGAGACCATCGAGCGCGGACTGGTCGAAGAGGCACTCGACCATGCCAACACCAGCCACGACGCCTATCTGCTCGGACGCATCATCGGCTTGGGCGGATTTCTCTCCGGCGTTCCTCCCGAGCGCACCCGCGACTGCTTCGAAGAGGCGATCGCCAAGCTCGCGCCATTCGAGGACACGCTCTGTTCCGCGTCGCTTCACAACAACTGGAGCGAGTTCGAGTACGAAGAGGGCGACTTCGGCAAGGCACTGCAACTCGCCGAAGCCGCGCACCGCATCGCCAGCCACGAGCCGGGATTAGAGCGGATCGCGGTGATGGTCGACGTCAATCGCGCGATGTACGCCATCGCCGCCAACCAGCTCGATCGCGCCACCACCCATGCGCTCGACGCGCTCGCGGCCACGCGCGGCTTGCGCGATTCCACCTACGCCATGCTGGGACTGTGCGCCATGCTTCACCTGGCGCGCGTCGCCGACCGCACCGAGCGCGCCGACGTCGCGGCGCGCATCGTCGGCTACGTCGAAGAGGCGCTGACCGCGCAGCACATCACGCTGCAGTTTCACGAACGCCAGCAGCTCGATGCGCTGCTCTCCTCGCTGCGCAGTTCGCTCGGCATCGAAGGCTTCTCGGTGCGCGCGATGGAGGGCGCGGGTTGGAACGCCTCGCAAGCCGTCGACGAAATCGCCGCCGCGTTCGCCCCCCGGGTGCCGTGAACGCCGCCCGCCATCGTCGGCGCGCGCCCGCCTACGCCGCGCTTGCCCTCGCGCTGGCCGGCGGGCTGAGCGGTTGCAGCGGCACGCCGGCGCTGCGCCCAGCGGTTCCACTCACGCCGCCGATCGGCGTTCTGGGTCGGGGCAAGATTCGCCACGTCGTGGTCATCGTGCAAGAGAACCGCACCTTCGACGACCTCTTCGGCGGATTCCAAGGTGGACCGGCGCCGTATCCCGGTGCGGACGCGCGCATCCCGCGCGGCGTCGTGCTGGCGTCGAGCACGTTCGCGACCAAAGCCCCGTATAACACCCACGATTGGTTTCGCTGCCTGCAAGTTCACCGCTTCAGCGATGCCGTCTGGCACGACTATGCCGAAGGCGTGTGGCCGTCGGGACCGATTCCCTGCCCGACCACCGCACCGCCGGCCAATCCCGACGTTCCGCCGCACGTCGGTCCCGAGCCGCAAACCCTGACGATCGTCGATACGCGCCACCGCAGCACCTATTGGGCGATCGCGCGCGAGTTCGAACTCGGCGACCGGTTCTTCGCCGTACAGAGTTCGGATTCGTTTCCCGGACATCAGTACGTCGTCGCGCTGGCATCGCGCAACGATCGCAAGCAAATCATCTCCGGAACGCCGACGCTTCCGAATCACAACGACCTCGCTTCGTGCGGCGTGGCCGTGCGCGGCAAGAGCGTGCAGACGCCGGTGCTCGATCCGGCGACCGGCTTCACGCGCTGGCAGTTCGAAGGGCGCAGCGGGGTCTGTTGGGGCGGCGCGACCTTTGGCGATGCACTCGACCGCGCGCACGTGAGTTGGCGCCACTACAGTACCGACCCAAACTCCGGGGTCTTCGACGGTTTCATCAACTTCCGGCGATGGTATCCGCAGACCAAAGTCGTCGCAGGCGGGCACTTTCGCGTCTCGCTCGCCGATCTGCACGCCGACGTCGTGGCCGGACGGCTGCCGCAGTTCGCCTGGGTCAAGCCGCCATGCATTCCGCTCTCCGATCACCCCGGCACGCATCAGGATCACTACGGCGGTCAGGACTGGGTTGCCGATGTGGTCAACTGGATCGGCACCAGCAAGGCCTGGAAAAGCACCGTCATTTTCGTGGTGTGGGACGATTGGGGCGGCTTTTACGATCACGTCATCCCACCTGCGTCGCCGACATCCGGCATCACGCCCGGGATGCGCGAGCCCTTTTTGGTCATCTCGCCGTGGGACCGCACGTCCGGCGGCGTGATCCACTCCGTCGGAACGTACGCATCGGTCGTGAAGTTCGTCGAGGATCTGTACGGAGTTGCACCGCTCAACGCTCTGGATGCCGGCGCACCCAGTCTCGGCGCCTATTTCGATTTCTCGAAAAAGGTGCT
>DAIDGS010000029.1 GCA_027459845.1 Vulcanimicrobiota bacterium
GAAGGTTGCGATCTTTCAACACTTCGGCACCAAGATGCTGGAAGCCGACCCGCAGCGGCTGACGCAGGCGGTCGAAGATCGCCTCGGCCTGCGCGCGATCGCCGCCTACGACGGCCTGCAACTCGATCTGGACACCGAGGTGGCCGCGGTTGTCGCTTGAGATCGCGCGCGTTCCGCTCGAGGCCGCCGACGACTTCTACCGCGCGCACGAGCGTGAAGCGCTGCGAAGCTTCTACGACTTTGCGGTCGTCTGGCACGAACAGCGCCACACCAGCCTCGCGCGCGAGGGCAGCACCACGGTCGGTGCCGCCACGATTCGCATCGCCGCCTCGCTGGCCGAGATCGAGCGCATCGTGGTCGATCCGGCGTCGCGCCGTCGCGGTGCCGGGCGCGCGCTGCTGGCCGACGCTGAAGAGATCGCCAACTATTACAACTGCCACAAGATGACGGCGCTGGTTCCGCACCGGGGAGCGGCGCAGGCGTTCTTTGAGGCGTGCGGCTACCATCCCGAAGCGGTGCTGCCGCAGCACACCTTCAAACTCGACATGGCGCTCGTGCGCAAGTTCTTGCTCTAGCCGCGCGGCGTCGGCGTCGCTATGCCGGCGGGTTATGGCGATGCGGCGGTGGATTGTGCTGCTGCTGCGGATGCGGATGCGGCGGGGGCGGATGCGCGACCGGCGGCTGCGGGACGAACGGGTGGATCGCCGGTAGCGCGCGCGCGCGGATGAGTTGCTTGCGCACCGCCGGGTTGGCGCGGATCGACCCGTTGTAGAGATAGATCGAGCCGTGTTTGGCGTTGGTGGTAACGATCGGTGCGCCGCCGCTGAAGCGCTCGGGTGCGCCGGCGGCGCTGCGACGCACCAACGCCGGCGCGTGCAGGTTCGAGATGATCTTGCCTCCGCCGGTGTGCGCGCCGATCTGCACGCGGCTGCCGCCGTGAACGCCCAGCGCCACGTTTCCGTGCTCCGACGAAAAATGCGCGAGTCCGGGTTTGAACTTGCCGTTATCGTAGACGATCGATCCGTAACTGCTGGTCGCCTCGATCTGATTGCTGGTGCATCCGCGAAAGTACATATTCCCGAGTGCCGTGCGCACGCGCAGCCGCGCGAAGTCCGAGTCGTTGGCGAAGACCGGGCCCTTGAGCACCTCGGCGAACCCGGTGCCGGCGACGTGATCGAGCACCAGACTGCCGACCCGCACGTGCGCGACGAAGGCGCCCGAGTAGTGCTGCAACGCAAAGCGGCCGTCGCCGAGATGCGCGACGATCAGTGCCGCGGTCCGCGGCACGTAGATGGTGGTGTTCCCGTGGCCGCGCGCGACCACGGCATCGTGCGTCGCGCCGGCGAGCTTGGGCAAGAGAAAGGTCTCGGGAGGCAGCCGCACCGCCCCTTTGGGACCGTTGACGGTCTGCGACCAAATCGCCAACTGGCGATGCAGGTGCGCGTCGACCTGGTTGGCGTCGATGTGGCGCACCGCCAGCGAGCCCTGCGTCGCGATCGAAATCGTATCGCGATTCCAGGTCTTCACGGTCAGCGCGCCGCTGGTCAGTTGGACGTTGAGGACGGGGTTCGGGCCAACGCCGATCGCCTCGTCGGCGCGCGCGGCGCCGGCCAGAGCGAGGAAGCCCAAAATGGCGAGGGCGGCGGCCGCCGCTCCACGCCTGATTCCCACCATCACCCCTCGATTGTAGCGAGGCCGCTCGACGCGCGTCATGAGGGCTCAGTTAGCGCGTCGAGGAGCGGGAGCGTCACCCGAAAGCAGGCACCACCGGCCGCGCCGGCGGCCACCGCGACCTCCCCGCCGTGGACGCGGGCGATCGATCGCACGATTGCCAAGCCGAGACCGGTGCCGGGGACGTCGCGCGAGCGGGCCTTGTCGGCGCGGTAAAAGCGGTCGAAGATGTGCGCCAGCTCCTCGCTCGGGATCCCGGGGCCGCTATCGGTCACCTCGAGCCACGCCAGCGTCGGCAGGGCGCCGACGCGTACCGTCACCTCGCCGCGCTCGCTGAACTTGATGGCGTTGTCGACCAGGTTGCCGACCAACTGGCGCAGCAGCGCCGGGTCGCCCAGAACCGTCGGCGTCGCCGCGTGCTCGAAGCTCAGGTGCAGCCCCTTTTCGGCGGCGCGCGATGCGGCCGCGCGCACCACCTCGCTGGCGAGCTGCGCCAGCGCCACCGGCTCCTTGGGGATCGCGTCGCCGCGATCGGCTTTGGCCAGCGTCAGCATGCCGTTGACCATCTCGGCCAGGGACGCGCTCTCGCGCGCGATCGTTTCGAGCGACTCGCGCCGCACCGCCGGATCGTTTTCGCCCCACCGCAAGAGCAACTGCGCGTTGGCGTTCATCGAAGTGAGCGGCGTTTTCAGCTCGTGCGAGGCATCCGAAATAAAGCGCCGTTCGCGAGCGAACGCCTCCTCGAGGCGCGCCAGCAGATCGTTGAAGCTATCCGCCAAGCGGCCGATTTCGTCGCTGCGGCCGCTCGGGCGCAGGCGCGTGTCGAGGCGGTCGAACCGAAAGCGTCGCATCGCGTCGGAGAGCTCGTTGATCGGCGTGATTGCCTGGGTTGCAATCGCGAACGATAGCAACGTCACCGCGATCGCACCGGCGATCAGCACGACGACGATGGTCTGCGTCGCCTGCGCGAACACGCGATAGATCAGGTCGAGCGGCTGCGCAACGTGAATGACCGCCGAGTTTGCGTCCTCGCTGATCAGGCGATCTTCGACCAAGAACGGCGCGCCGTCGATGGTGATGCGGCGGAACGCATCGGGATGCTTGCCGTCGAGCGTGGTGTTGGGAGGAATCCGCGCGCTGCCCAGGTTGGCGGTCTTGGCCAGCGGATAGCCGCCGGCCGAATCCACCTGCACGTATGAGGTGGGCGAACTCCAGTTGGCCAGGTTATTGCTGTTGAAGAGAAACTCAAGCGTGCCGGCGTCGGGGTCCTCGAGTGAGAACGGACTCGACTGCTGCGCGCTCTGCACGATATTGCGCATGGTCGCGTTGGTACTGTACTTGGCCTCGTCGTACAGAATGCTCTGCAGCCGCCAGGCGATCGTTCCGCTGATCGCGGAGAGCGCGACCACCAACAGGGCGGCATACCAGAGCGCGATGCGCCAGCGCAGCGACACCGTCAGTCTTTGATGGTATAGCCGACGCCGCGCACCGTCGTGATCAGCTTGTCGTCGAATCCATCGTCGATTTTTCCGCGCAGATAGCGAATGTAGACGTCGATCAGGTTCGAGTCGCCGAGAAAGTCGCTGCCCCAGACGCCGTTGAAGAGCTGATCGCGCGTATGCACCTTGTTGCGGTGCAACAGGAGGTACTCGAGCAGCGCGTACTCCTTGGCCGTCAGCGCGACCGGCTTCCCGCCGCGATGCACTTCGTGGCGGTCGCGATCCATGACCACGTCGCGGTACTCGATCACGTTGCTCTGAGGCGCGCGCTCGCGCAAGCGCGCCCGGATGCGCGCCAGCAGCTCCTCGGTCGCAAAAGGCTTGGTGACGTAGTCGTCGGCTCCGAGGTCGAGCCCGGCGATCTTGTCGGGCACGCGATCTTTCGCGGTGAGCATGATGATCGGCACGGTGCTCGTCGCGCGGATGCGCTTGCAGACTTCCAGGCCGTCCATGCGCGGGAGCATTAGGTCGAGAATCACCAGGTCGGGCTCTTTGAGGGCCTTTTCGAGGCCGCTCAAGCCGTCGCGCGCCACGTCGATTTCGTAACCCTCGTGCGCGAGCTCGAGCTGAAGGACGCGCCCGATCGCGGCGTCGTCCTCGACGATCAGGATTTTATGCGGTCGAGCGTTCTCCATGACAGGAGAGTATCGCACTCACCGTCGTTCGGCCCTTTCCCCAGCGCGCGCAAAAGGTTGGTTTCCGGTGAAAAGTGAGAGCCAGATCGCGCACGCGCCGCCGGCGGCGATCCAGGCCAGCGTCGAAACGTTCCCCAGACCGGCGAGCGCGCTCGCGGTGACGGTCGCGACGGCGCGTTCGAAGAGTGCCCCGCCACCCATGACGACGGCGATGGCCAGCCACAGCCCGACCGCGCCCAGGACGCCGATCGCGATGACGTCGGTCAGCGAAAAGGCCGGCGGCGGCGCATAGGCGGTCGTCGCGAGGATCTTGGCCCGCAGGTCCGCGGGCGGCTGCTCGAGGGCGAGATCGAAGAGGGCTCGGTCGAGTTCGTCGTCGGTGTGAAAGTTCATGATTCGGTGACCTCCGCTCCGGCCAGGAGCTTACGCAGATGTTCTTTTGCCCGGAACAGGTGCGTTTTTACCGTTCCCATCGGGAGATTCAGGACGTGCGCGATTTCCTCGTACTGCTTGCCCTGTAAGTGATACAACGTAATGACGGTGCGATACTTCTCGGGCAGCGCATCGATCGCGGCGCGCAGGCGGGCGGCTTCATCCAGTGCGATCGCCTGCGCTTCGGGCCCCGGGGTCGCATCGGCGCGTTCGGGCAGCTCGTCGTTGCTGAAGCGCTTACGGCGGTTCAAGCGGTCGCAACAGGCGTGATAGGCGATCGCGAAGATCCAAGTCGAGAACTTGGCCCCGGCCTTGAAGGTGCGCAGGCTCCGATAGGCCTTGAAGAAAGCCTCCTGGGCGACGTCGCGGGCCTCCTCGACGTCGTGCAGGGTGCGATACGCGAGGTGGTAGACGGCGCGATCGTAGCGCTCGACCAGGGTGGCGAACGCCTCGGGCTTGCCGCGTAGGGTGAGGAGCACCAAATCGCCGTCGGCCGGCTCCAAGCTCAGCCGTTCGATGCGCGGTGCCTCCGCCAGTAGTGCCGACACGCTCGTGGTACGCCCGCGCGCGGGGCTTTGTTTCGGCCCGCGCCGGCCTCGGCGAAACAACCCGCCTGGCCCGGCGTACCTAAGACAAACCCGCAACGGAGACTTCGCACCAGCATGAGCATCGTTCGACCCCGACCGCTTTCTCTGCCCAACCGGCCAACCTTTGTCTTCCCTGAGGAGGCATCGCGATGAGCGCCTCGCGTAGCGCGGTGATCGGCATGCTGGTCGCGGCCGAGTTGCTGATCGCGGGCCTCGGGGTTTGGGCGTTCGCCGGCAGCGGGCAGTGGTTCGCGCACGCCTACGTCGGGACGGCGACCGCCGCCCAGGCGACCCGGAGCTTCGCCCCGATCGCGGCCGGCAGTGCGCCGGCAATCGCGATCGACGACCCCGAATCGTTCGTCACCGTGACGACCTCGACCGACGGTCGCGTGCACGTTCGCGATCTCACCCACGTCAACGGCGCGTTTCTTGGCCGGCGGACGATTCCGCCGTTGACGGTCAAACGGACGCGCGACGGCGTGCGGATCGCGCGCCCGGCATACCACGGCTGGGACATCGGGTTCGTCGATTCGCGGCGGGCGATCGCGGTGCAGGTTCCGTCCGGCGCGTCGCTGGCGATCGCCGCCTGTTCGGGCGCGAAGGTCGAGGGAATGACCGGCGGGGTCGCGGTGCACTCGCAGGACGGGCACATCGTACTGAGCGACGCCGGCGGGAGCGCCGTGACGCTCGAATCGCAGGACGGGCACATCGAACTTCGCGACGTGCACGCGCAAAAACTGAGCGTCCAAACGCAAGACGGCCACGTGAGCGCGTCGCGCGTCGTCCTGCTGGGCGAGCGTCCGAGCGCGTCGTTCCAGTCGCTGGACGGCTCGATCCACGTCGACGGTCTCTTCCCGGCCGGCGGCACCTACGACGTCTCGACGCAAGACGGACATGTGGACGTCGCGCTCGCGCGCGGCAGCGATCTCACCCTCTCTGCCTCGACGCAGGACGGCAGCGTGCGCGTCGATGGCAACCCTCCCAGCGGACCGATTCGCGTCGGCGAGGGCACCGGCATCATGCAGGTGCACAGCCAAGACGGATCGGTGCGCGTAACGACCAACGGAGCCCAATAGACCATGAATCCAATGGACGACCTCATCCCTCTCTTCGGCATCGTCTTTCTCTTCGGCGCGCCGGTCGCCGCATGGGTGGTGTCGCGCGTGCTCGCGCACAACGAGCGCATGGAGATGATCCGCCACGGTTTCGCACCGCCGCCCGACCCGCGGTTGTTGCGTCAGATGAACCGTGCCGCGCGTTTCGGCTGGCAACCGGGCCAAACCCCGCAGGCTGGAATGCCGGGAATGCCGCCGCCGGTGTCGTCGTCGTGGTGCAGCATGTCGAGCGACTACGACTACTACCCGCAACTCCAGTTGCGTAAGGGGATTCGCGTGACGTTCATCGGCCTGGCGCTGCTGATCGGGCTGTCGTTCATCGGTGGACCGAACCATCCGTTCGGACCGTGGCTGCTGGGAGGGCTGGTTCCGATGTTCGTGGGGATCGCGCAGGTCATTTCGGCCGTCCTAGGGGGCGCGCGCCTCGGCGCGCCGATGGCGACGCCCGGCGCCGGGATGCCGCCGCCCAGCAGCGGCTTCGCCGAGACGGCCGCCGGTCGGCCGGCCGCGAGCCCGCCGAGCGGTCCAGCCGGCTGGCGCCCGGGCAACCTCCCGGAGATCGAGAAGCCGCCGAGCCCGCCCGACTACCGCTAGCGCGAGCTTGCCTCGGAACGATCGGAGAGCCGCCGAATCGATCGGCGGCTCTCTTTTTTATGAATCCGTGGCTGCGGCGGGACGAGGCTGAAAGGATGAAGACGCTAGCGGCAGGATACGACTGCCATTGCCCAGCCGGCGGAGGTTCGCGTGCGGACGAGATACCCGTCCGCAGTACGGTCGTAGACTTGGTATCCGGCGCGAAGCGCGTCGGCGAGAGATTTAAAGACG
>DAIDGS010000030.1 GCA_027459845.1 Vulcanimicrobiota bacterium
GCGATGCGCGAGCCGATCGTGCTGAAGAACGACTTCTGCGTATCCCAGAGATCGATCCAGGCCCGCCCGACGACGACGGTTGGGGCGGCGTGCAGCGCGCGCTCGGCGTCGAGCAGCAGCGCAACGCGTTCGCCAAGCGGAACGGTGCCGGGCTCGCGTTCGAGCGGCGTGGCCCAGGTATCGACGTAGGCGTGCTCGGGTGGCGCGCCGATGCGGTGCCGCGCGATACCGGCGGCGGCCCGCGCCAGCGCCACGGCCCTGGCCGCGGCGGCGTCGATTCCGGCGTCGGTAAGATCGTCGGACGCGGCGAATCCCCAGGCGCCGTCGACCAGCGCGCGGATGCCGTACCCGGTGCTGCGCTGCGCGACGAGGGCGGCGACCACGCCGTTGCGGACTTCGATGCGTTCGGTGCCGTTGATCTCGAAGCGCACGTCGGCATAATCGGCGCCGTGCTGCGACGCCGTGTCGAGCGCGCGCATAGCGGCGTCGTCAAAAGCCATTGGGGCGCTATTGGCAGCCGACCGAGCCGGCCCCTACCGGGGCGCGCCGGCCACGATCGCGTGCACCTCGCGCAGGCCGACGGCGCCGGCGGCCATCTCGGTGCCGCGCGGCGCAAGCACGTAGATGCCGACCAGCTTGGCCGGGTGCGTCGCCGCTGGAGGGAACCGGACCTCGACGCGACGCCACCCCGGCCGGTCGAGTACGGTCACCTTGACGAAGGCGTCCTCGCCTATCGCGTTGCGCACGGCGACCTTCAAGCGGGCTCCGCTGCCGTCGTCGTCGACGTCGAAGGCGAGTCCGACGGTCTGCGCCGGAAGCGGCAGCACGGCGATGGCATAGGCGGCGCGCTCGTCGGCGGCAAAGGCGAAGTGCAGCCGCAGACAGCCGCAGGCCGGGTCGGCGACCAGCGATCCCGCGCCGCCGCGCGGAATCGTGGTGAAGTGCGCGTTGGCGGCAAACGGCAGCACCACGGTGTGGGTCCCGACCGTCACCGGCGTCGTGGCGCGCGCCGCGCCGATCGCGAGCGCGACGGCTGCGTTACGCGTACCGGCCTGGAAGCGCCCGCGCGGATCGATCCGGCCGTCCTGCGCTTTCCACGGGAGCAGATCGGGCAGCGCCAGCGGATACCCATGCCGGTCGAAGGCGCGTGCGTGGAACTGCAGCGTACCGCCTCGGTCGACGTCGGGTGCAGCGGGCACGATCGCGAGACTGGCCGGCGAGCGGGTGACCTCGAGCGGCACGTGGCCGATCAGGTCGCCGGCGCGCATGACGATCTCGCCGATGCCCGAATGCGCCGCGATGAAGCGGCCGTCCAGCAGCCGCCCCAGCCGCGCCGGAACGATGCGCGATTGAATCGGAGCCGGCGGCGGAACGACGTGGCGCGCGGCATCGACCGCCGCCATGCGTAACGCGATCGCCGCGCCGGCGACCGCCCGGATCGTCCCGGGCTGCGCGACCAGCCGGACGGCCGGACCGGCCGGCGCCGTGCTGTACACGAAGAGCCCGTCGGCGACCGGGCGCTCGCGTCCGTCCGAGGGCGAGTTTTGCAGCGTTGCGACGGTATCGCCCAGGCGGCGCGCCACGATGGTCGAGGAGCCACCGCCGTCGAGCGCCATGCCCTCGACGGCGCCGAGCGCACGCATCAGCGCGGCAAACTGGGGTCGCGTGATCCCGACGCTCTCGAGTGGCTGCCGCCCGTCGACTTCGATGAGCAGCAGCGTGCCGTCGGCGGTCGTCGCGACGCCGGACGACGGGATCGGCCGATCGAACTCGCCGCCACTGGGTCCGTCCGGGTCGTCGATCCACGTGCCGTCGTCGAGGATGAGCGGGCCGCCGCCGATGGCGGCGGCGATGTGCGTCAAGGAAATGGGCGCGAGGTCGCCGCTGGCGACAACGGTTTGGCCGGGGTTCGGGAGTGCGGTGATCCCGTAAGCGCTCGGACCGATCGCCAGATAGTAGCCGGCCGGCTGGGCGGCGTCGTTATCGGCGATCGGGCCGGTGGTATAGGTCGCCAGCGGCGGCGTCCCGCTCACCGGCGCGAGCGGAATCTCGGTGACGTTCTCGAGCGGTGGAAGCGGGCCGAAGGCCGGCGTCACTAGCGCGACGCCGCCGTCGGGCGGCGGCACCTCGTCGATCGCATCGAGCGCCAGCGCGCGCGTCGGAAGCTGTACCTGGCCGGCAAAGTGGAACTCGGTAAAGTCGACGTTGCCGTGCGTGGTGATCGCGACCGCGTAGCGCTTGCGCGGCATCCGCAGGAGCTGCCCGTCGCGCACGACGATGTTGGTCGGCGAATCGGTGCTGCCGATGGCAAAGTAGTCGCCGTTAATGCCCGCGATGGCGCCGGTACGATCCGCCATCGCGCCGACCGTTTCGCCGTGCGATACCAGAGCGTTGTCGGCGAGCACGGTGCCGACGTGCACGTCGGCGCGATGGAGGTCGGCGGCGATCGCGTGAATCACCAACGGTCCGGAAGCCGTCAGCAACTGATACGTCGCGAACTCGACCCCCGGCGCGATGGTTTCGATCGTCGGCGCCTGCGAGAGGATGCGCGGAAACGGCGCGCTCGGTGCCAACCGTGCCGGGAGCGTTGCGGCCGCCGTGGAGACGGGCAGAAGCGCGCCGAGAAGCGCGCCGACACGCGTCAGCGCGCGCAGCGCAATCACGCGCGATGCCAGAGCGCGACCGCCAGCGGATAGCCGGCAGTCGAAAACGGCGCGCCGGCAACTCGGCGCAAGGTACGCGTATCGAAAACGTCGACCGCGTCGGCGCGGGCGCAGGGGACGTAGAGGCGTGCGCTGCGCGGGTCGTAGAGCGGTTTCCATGGCGTGGCACAGGTACGCAGCGGCGCGTGAACGGCGCGCAACGTGCGCGCGTCGAGGACGTCGACCACGTCGGCCGACTCGTCGGTCACGAACACCCGGTTGCGGGATTGCTCCAGCGCAATGCCGAGCGGAAAGGTCAGCGCCGCGCTGGCTGCGATGCGGTGCGGATGCGGACGCAACGCAATCGCAACCACGCGGCCGGGTGCTCCGAACGGCGAACTGGCGCTTTGATTCGACACCGCGTAGAGGATCGCGCCGTGCGACGATAGGGCCAGAGAAAAGACGCGGGCGACGGCGTGAAAGCGCCGGATCTCGCGCATGCGGTGCGTGTCGACGACGTCGATCGTCCCGGCATTGACGTCGGCGACGTAGGCGCGATTGCGGCGCGCATCGATCGCCAGGCCCTCGGGGGTCTCGCCCAGCGGAATACGCGTCGTGCTGCCATCGCGTTCGATGCGCGTCAAGGCACCGAGCCCATCGACGTCACGGTTAGTGACGAACGCGGCACCGGTGCGCGGATCGACGGCGACCTCGTCGCCGAACGGAACGCCGGGGATGGTTGTGACGCTCCAGGGATGGCGACGAACCACCGTGACCGCAGGGCCCTGGGTTTGGGTCGCGACGAGGCGGCCGTTGCCGATGGCGGCGACGTCGCTCGGGGCACCGTCGATGCCGATCAGACCGAGCGGGGTGAAGCGCGTGGCGTCATACAGCGCCACGCCGTCGGCGTAACACGCGACCGCGACCGTGGGGGTGGCGGCGCGCGGCGGCGGCGCGACCTGCAGCATGGCCAGCGCGGTGCCGAACGCGTTTCCGGCGATCACGGTCGCGGCGCCGTCGCGGCTGTCGCTCGGGATGCGCAGACGATTTGCGCGCAACGCAACCGGGCCCAAGACGTCGAGCGTGTAGGGTGGCGGAAAACCCTCGACCCGCAGCGCGATGCGACTTCCCGGAAGATACGGCAAGCGCGCGAGCGGGATCACGCCGAGCGCGCGCTCCGGCGCCGGCATTCGGCCGGCGGCGGCCAGCAGACCGGTGAGCGCGCCGCCGAAGAGGATGACGCGCCCCAGAACGCGCAGCGACCGGCGCACGCCGTCAGTGGCCCTGGAAGAAGAAGCCGAAG
>DAIDGS010000031.1 GCA_027459845.1 Vulcanimicrobiota bacterium
G
The DNA here is from genome assembly GCA_027459845.1 of Vulcanimicrobiota bacterium. Taxonomy (GTDB): domain Bacteria; phylum Vulcanimicrobiota; class Vulcanimicrobiia; order Vulcanimicrobiales; family Vulcanimicrobiaceae; genus DAIDGS01. The sequence continues at coordinate 2 of DAIDGS010000031.1, forward strand.
CCCAAGCTCGTGCACGCGCTTCCCTTTCTCCAACTCGGCACCTCGCCGATCGATCCGCTGACGATGGCCGGCGAGCTGCTGTTGGTGGGCGGGCTGATCGGCGCCGTCGCATCGTGGTTTTCCGTCGGGCGGCACCTGAAAACGTGAGCTCGATCGCAGCCGGTCCCTTGGCCGTCCCTCTCGACGCGGTCTTCGCCCTCGCCGACGAAGGTCTCGCCTACGTCGGTGCGACCGCCGAGATCGTGGCGTGGAACGAACCGGCCGCCAACCTCACCGGCGTGGCGGCCGACGTGGCGATCGGCAGCGACGTACGCCGGCTCTTTCGTGGCGGCGATCGGATCGTGGCCGTCCCGTTTGACGGGTGCGCGCATGCCGTACGGCTGGGTCCGCAAAACGGCGCGCTCGACGTCACGATCCGGGCCAGCGTCGTCGCCCTCAATCTCGACGCGCAAACCCACGGTTGGCTCTGCTCGTTCGGCCCCGAACGACGCCATCGCGCAATCGAGCAGCTCAAGAGCGAAATCGTGACCGCGGTGTCGCACGAGCTGAAGACGCCGATCGCAACCATCAAGGCCTTTGCCGAAACGCTGTTGGAGAATCCGGCCGCCACTCAAGACGAACGCACGGACTACCTGCGCGTCATCGAGGAGCAGACCGATCGTCTGGCTCGTTCGGTCGACGACCTGTTGTTGGCCTCGCGCGTCGACTCCGAGCACCTCCTGCGCCGGCGCGTCGAGACGCCGGTCGACGACCTGATCGATGCCGCGCTGGCGTCGCTGCACTTCGACGCCGTCGCGCACCCGGTCGAACGCACCACCGCCGGCGTCACCGTCTCGGGCGACCCCGACCTGCTCACCGAGGTCCTGCGGCAGCTCTTCGACAATGCGGCGAAGTTCTCGCCGCCCGGCTGCCCGATCACGATCGACGCGCAATCGAGCGGACGCACCACGCACGTCACCATCCGCGATCGCGGGGTCGGGATTCCCGAGGAGCACCTGCCGCACGTTTTCGAGCGCTTTTACCGCGTCGAGCGCGATCTCACCGCGCCAGCCGGCGGAAGCGGCCTCGGACTCTTCATCGTCGCCGCGCTGACGCGGGCGCACGGCGGAAGCATCGGCATCCAATCGGCGGCGGGCGGCGGCAGCATCGTCTCCCTGGCTTTTCCGACTCGTCTGCGATGAACGCTCCACAAGCACTCGGTCATCGCGTGATGGTCATCGACGACGACCGCAACCTGCGCAAGATCATTGCAACCAACCTCGAGTTGGCCGGCTATGCCGTGGAGACCGCCGCCGACGGTCGCGAAGCGTTGCTCAAGATCGAGGCGACTCTGCCCGATCTCGTCCTGTTGGATTTGATGATGCCGGTGATGGATGGTTACGAGGTTGCGCGCCGCATCCGGCACCATCCCAACCCCAACATCGCCAACGTTCCCATCATCATCCTTACGGCCAAGGGTGAAAGCGAGGATAAGCTCAAGGGCTTCGAAGCCGGCGCCGACGACTACGTCACCAAGCCGTTTGGCCCGCGCGAGCTGCTGGCACGCGTGCGCGCAAAGATTCGCCGCGTCGAAGTCGATTCGTCGCTTTCGCCGCTCACGCGATTGCCCGGCAATCTGAGCATCGAGGCGGAACTGCGCCGGCGAATCGAGCAAAACATGCCATTTGCCACCCTCTACCTCGATCTCGACAACTTCAAGGCCTTTAACGACGTCTACGGCTTCACCCACGGCGACGAAGCGATTCAGTTGGTGGCGCGTACCGCGACCGAGGTGGTACAGCGGCGCGGGACGCCGGCCGATTTCGTCGGGCATATCGGCGGCGACGACTTCATCGTGGCCACCGACCCGTCGCGCGCGGACGAAATCGCGCGCGAAATCATCGACACGTTCGATCGCAGCATTCGCTCGCTCTACACGACGCGCGATCTACGGCAGGGGTACATCGAAACCCGCGACCGTAGGGGCTCGCTCAATCGGTTTCCGATCATGTCGCTCTCGATCGCGATCGTCACGAGCGACGGCAAGCGCCCGATTTCTTACGCGCAAATCGGCGAAACGGCCGCCGAGTTGAAGCGCTACGCCAAGTCGATTGCGGGTTCGGTGTTCGTCAAGGATAAACGATCGGCATGATGCGGCGAATCGCGATGACCTTCCTGAGCATACTGCTCGCCTCGCTCCCGCTCGTCGCATCGGGCAGCGACGCGCTCACGCAACGCATCCAAGCGGAAAAGGCCAAGGCGGCGAGGATTCACGCCGCGCTGGCCGCCAAGCGCGGCGAGCTGCACCAGGTGACGCTGCGCTATCGCGACCTCCAGGCCGAGTTGCATCAAACCAACGTCGCGATCGACGGCGTCAGCGCGCAGTTGGGCGCTCTCGCCGCGCGGGCCAGCGCAACCCAACGGCGGATCGACTGGAACACCAGGCAGTTGCACGCCGCGCAGCGCTCGCTGGCCCTGTTCGATAATCTTTTACGCAAGCGCTTGGTCGACATCTACGAATACGGCAACCTGAACTATTTGAGCGTCCTGCTGTCATCCACGTCGTTTAGCGATTTCGTCGAGCGCTGGGAGGATCTCAAACTCTTGATCGCCGCCAACGAACGCACCGTCCGCGAGCGCGCTCGCGCGGAACGCAAGGTGGCAGCGGTCCAGACGGCGCTGGAGCGCACGCAGTTGGAGTTGGTCGCGCAGGAGCAGGCCGAGCAGCGGGCGCGCGATCAACTCGGCTCGCTCGCCACCGAGCGCGCCAACCTGGTAGCGGTGGCAAACCGCCGCCGCCGTCAGGTGGCCGCTCAAGTCGCGCAGATGGAGGACATCTCGGCGGCCGAAGAGGCCGCGCTCGAAGCCCTGATTCAGGAGCGGTCGCGCGAAATCGCCGCCCAGCAGAAGGCCGCCGGCATCGCCGGAGCCGAGCGCTCGCCCGGAAGTCTCTCCTGGCCGGTGACCGGGATCATCACGTCCCCCTTCGGTTGGCGCCCGAACCCGTTCGGCGGCGGACCCGAGTTCCATCAAGGGCTCGATATCGCGGCACCGACCGGCACGACCGTCACGGCCGCCGCCTCCGGCACGGTGATCATGGCGCAGTGGTATGGCGGCTACGGCAACTACATCTTGATCGACCACGGCGGCGGACTCTCGACCGGTTACGGCCACCTCTCGGCCATCTACGTCTCGGTCAACCAGCACGTCACGCGCGGGCAGGCCATCGGCGCGGTCGGCATGACCGGCGAAGCAACCGG
>DAIDGS010000032.1 GCA_027459845.1 Vulcanimicrobiota bacterium
CGCGCACGGATCTCGCGCGGCGTCGAGGCCCAGAGATAGAACCCGCCGGACGGCTCGCTCACGCGAAAACCGGCCGGCCAATGCATGGCGATGGCGGCGTCGGCCAACCGGCGGCGAAGCGCGAGTTCCTCGCGCAGTTGATCGACGTGCGCGTCGTAGCCGCGCGCGAGATAGTCGGTGATCGCAGCTTGGACGTAGAGGCTGGTCGCCATGTCGTAGGCCTGTTTGCGCAGGAGCAGCCGCTCCAGAATCGTCCGCGGCGCGACCAGCCAGCCGACCCGTAAACTCGGTGCGATCGTCTTGGAAAACGTCGAGAGGTAGACCGCGTAGTCGGGCGCCAGCGCCACCAGCGGCGGCCCGGCCGCGGGAGCGAGCGGTCCGTACGGATCATCTTCCACGATCGGGACACCCGCCCGGCGCGCGACCGTGACCAGGCGCTCGCGACGGTCGGCGTTCATGGTCGCGCTGGTCGGGTTGTGCAGGCTCGGCATGGTGTAAATGAAGCGCGGCCGGCGGGTGCGCAGAATCGCCTCGACGTGGTCGACCCGCATCCCCTCGTCGTCGACGGGTACCGCGATCGCCCGCAAGCCGTTGATTTGAAACACCTGCAGCGCGCCCGGATACGACGGCGACTCGACGATGATCTCGTCGCCGGGCTCGGCCAGGCTCTGTGCGACGATCGCGATCCCTTGGGTCGATCCGGTCAGGATGACGACGTCGTGCGCGCCGATCTTGGCGCAGCCGCGCGCCTGCATGCGCGCGGCAATCGCGGCCCGCAACGGCTCGTATCCGACCGAGTCGCCGTACGAGAGCACGAAGCGCGGATCGCGCGCGACCCGCGCGAAGGACGTCGCCAGCTCCGCCAGCGGCGAGGGCTGATCGGGGGCGATCCCCTGCACGAAAGAGATTCGGCCGGGTTCGTGCTTGGCTGCCAGCTCGCCGAGCACGTTGGGAAACTCTCCGACGCGCCACGGGGGCAACGTGATCCACCACGGGACGCCGGCGGCCCGCTCGGGCTGACCGCCGCGCAGTTGCGGGACCACCCGCGACCCCGAACCGACGCGCTGCTCGATCAACCCGTCGGCGACCAGGTCGCGGTAGGCGTGGACGACCGTGCTGCGATTCACCTTTAGGCGCTCGGCGAGCGTGCGTTCGGGGGGCAGTCGGGTCGACTCGGGCAGCGCACCGGCCAGGATCGACTCGCGCAGGTGCTCGTAGAGCTGGCGATAGAGCGGAACGATCGAATCGCGGTCCAAGTCCGGCAGGAAGCCGGTCCATCCAATCGTCGGCATGGCTCCATCCATTCCACCCGTGCGCCAGGCGCTCCCCGCCACGCGGCCTAGGTCGGTGCCGCAACTCCGGCAGGCGGCTATACTTTGGACTGTAACATTCCCCCCCAGGCGCGCCGCGCCGCAGCAATCTCGTAGAGGAGTCGAGTCTTGGCAGAACATCAGGTCGACGCGGTCGTCATCGGCGCGGGTCCGGGCGGGTATCACGCCGCGATCCGTCTCGGTCAGCTGGGCAAGAAAGTGGTCTGCGTGGACCGCGACGAGGTGGGTGGTGTCTGCCTGAACTGGGGCTGCATTCCCACCAAGGCACTGCTGCACGTCGGCGAGGTCATCCGCCATATCGATCACGCCGCTGCAATCGGCCTCAACGTGAAGGGCTACGACATCGACCGTGCGGCGGTCGCCAAGTTCAAAACCGACGTGGTCAACGCCAACGTCGGTGGCGTCAAGACGCTGTTCAAGGCCAACGCCGTCGAGTTCGTCTACGGTGAGGCGTCGTTCAAGAGCCCGACCGAGATTCTGGTGAAGAAAAAGGACGGCGGCAGCGACACCTTCGTCGCCAAGCACGTCGTCATCGCAACCGGGTCGGCGCCGGTCGACGTCAAGGCCTGGCCGCGCGACGGTTCGACCATCGTCAACTCCGACGATGCCGTCAACATTCCGAAGATCCCCAAGAATCTGCTGGTCATCGGCGGCGGCGTCATCGGCCTCGAGTTCGCGACCGTGTACAAGCGCGTCGGCGCCAACGTGCTCGTGATCGAAGCCCTGCCGCAGATTTTGACCGGCACCGATCTCGAGATTTCCAAGACCTTGGGAAGAATCCTCAAGAAGCAGGGCATCGAGATCATGCTCTCCACCAAAGTCGGCAAGCTCGAGAAGAGCGGAGCGACCGTCAAAGCCACCTTCAACGGCGAGGGGACTGCGGGCAAGGACGAAACGCGCACGTTCGACATGGTGCTGGTAGCGGTCGGACGCGCGCCGGTGACCGACAGCCTCAACCTCGGCGCCGCCGGACTCACCACCGACGAGCGCGGCTTCATCGCAACCGACGCACAAATGCGCACTAAAACGCCGACCGTCTTTGCCATCGGCGACGTCACCGGCCAACCGCTCCTGGCGCACCGCGCCATGAAGCAGGGCGTCGTGGCCGCCGAGGTGATCGGCGGCGACGCCTCGGCCGCATTCGATCCGATCGCCGTGCCGAACTGCGTCTACACCGATCCCGAAGTCGCCACCGCCGGCCTCTCCGAAGAGGAAGCCAAGGCGAAAGGCTACGAGGTTCGCATCGGAAAGTTCCCGCTCGCCGCCAGCGGCCGTGCGCGAACGATGAACGAAAGCGACGGGATCATCAAGCTGGTCGGCGACGCTAAGACCGACCTGCTGCTCGGAATGCACATCGTCGCGCCGCAGGCCGAATCGCTGATCGGCGAAGGCGTAATCGCGCTCGAAATGGGCGCGACGCTCGAAGACATCGGGCTCTCGATCCACCCGCATCCGACCCTGACCGAAGGCATCATGGATGCGGCCGAGGCCGCGCACGGCAAAGCCATTCACATCGTCAACCCCAAGCCCAAAGCGCCGGCCGGCGCTGCGAGGTAATCACGGCCAACCGCGCGCGCCTGCTGGACCTCGGGCTACGCGACTACCGTGAGGTTTGGGCGCTCCAGCACGCACTGCACGCCGCCGTACGCGAAGGCTCCGCACCCGATACCTGGATCGTCGTCGAACACCCGCCGGTCGTCACGCTCGGCCGCGCCGCAAAGCGCGACAACCTGTTGCTCGACGCGCCAACTTTGGCCGCGCTCGGGGTCGACGTCGTCGAGGTCGAGCGCGGCGGCGACGTTACCTACCACGGGCCGGGGCAACTGGTCGTCTACCCGGTTCGCCGGCTCGAGCGCTTTCGCGAAGTCGTGCCGCTCGTCCGCGCGCTCGAGGCAGCCGTCATGGATACCTGTTCGGCATTCGGCGTCGCCGCCGAGCGCTGGAGCGAGCACGCCGGCGTGTGGGTGGGAGGCAATCAAATCTGCGCGATCGGCCTGGCCGTACGGGGAATGGTCAGCCTACACGGAATTGCGCTGAACGTAGCAACCGATCTGCAGTACGTGCGGTTCATCAATCCGTGCGGCCTCACCGCGCGCGGGGTCACCTCGCTGGTGCGGGAAACCGGGCGCACGCTCGAGGTCGCCGACGTAAAACCGACGCTCCTGGGCGCGCTGGCCCGCACATTTGATACCGAATTCATTGCAACTCCCGAGCCCTCCGTGAAAGCATGATCGCCAACCGATGAGCCTCGATATCGATTTGGTCGGGACCGCAACCCCTCCGGCCAAGTACGCCCGCAAACCGGATTGGCTGCGCGTCTCCCTTCCGGCCGGCGACGACTACGCGCGCGTCAAGGCCAAGGTCAACGACTTGGCACTCCACACCGTCTGCAAAGAGGCGGCCTGCCCGAACCTGGCCGAGTGCTGGGGCGCAGGCACCGCAACCATCATGATCCTCGGCGACACATGCACGCGTGGCTGCCGGTTTTGTAACGTCAAGACGGGGAATCCACGCGGCAGCGTCGACTGGCTCGAGCCGGTGCGCGTCGCGGACGCCGTGCGCGACCTGGGCTGGAAGTACCTCGTTCTCACCGCGGTCGACCGCGACGACCTCAGCGACGGAGGAGCCTTGATCTTCGCCAACACGATCCGCGCGATTCACGAGCGCAACCCCGGTGCGCGCGTCGAAATCCTCAGTGGCGACTACCGCGGCGACCTGCGCGCGCTCGACATCGTGATGGACGCGCGCCCCGACGTGTTCGCGCACAATCTCGAAACGGTTCGCCGGCTGACGCCGCACGTGCGCGACAAGCGCGCCGGTTACGAGCAATCCCTTCGGTTGCTCGCGCACGCCAAGCGTCGCGCCCCGGAGCGCCTGACGAAGACGTCGCTGATGCTCGGTTTGGGCGAAACCCGAGCCGAGGTCGAGGCGGCGATGGACGACGCGCGCGCGGTCGGCGTCGATATCTTCACGCTGGGGCAGTACCTACAGCCCAGCAAACGCCACCTGCCGGTCGCCGAGTTCGTGACTCCGCAGCAGTTTGAGGAGTTCGGAGCCCTGGCGCGGCAGCGCGGCTTCCACCAAGTCGTCTCGAGCCCGCTCTCGCGCAGTTCCTACCACGCCGAGCAGGCTTTCACGGCGTGACCAAGGTCTTTCTCACGCGCCCGGTCCTCGCGGCCGTCTGTTCGCTCGTCATCCTGATCGGCGGCCTAGTGGTCATTCCGAGCATGGCGATCGCGCAGTATCCCCAAATCGCCCCGCCGGTCGTTACCGTCAGCGCAACCTACGTCGGAGCCAGCCCGCAAGCCGTCGAGGCCCAGGTAACCACCCCGCTCGAACAGGCGGTCAATACCGTGCAAGGGCTGCGCTACATCAGCTCGACCAGCGCGCAGGGCGTCTCGACCATCACCTGCACCTTCGACCTCGGCGTGAACTTGGACATCGCTGCCGCCGACGTGCAAAACTCGGTACAGTCCGCGCTTGGGCAGCTGCCGCAAACCGTCCAGCAACTCGGCGTAACCGTCGGCAAGAACTCCGGAACGTTCGTCATGGGCGTCGCGCTGCAGTCCGACACCAAGAAGTTCGATACGCTCTACCTGAGCAACTACGCCCAGCTCAACATCGTCAACAACCTCTCACGCATCGCCGGCGTCTCGAAGGTCATCATCTTCGGGCAGCGCCAATACGCGATGCGCATTTGGCTCGATCCGGTGAAGCTAGCGCAACTCGGCCTCGACGCCAGGGACGTCGTCACGGCGCTGCAGCAACAGAACGCGGAAGTCGCGGCCGGGAGCATCGGCTCGCCGCCGGCGCCCAAAAACCAGCCCTACACCTACACCGTCAACGCGCTCACGCAGCTCTCCGACCCCAAGCAGTTTGCCAACATCATCCTGCGCGCCAACCCGAACGGGGGATTCGTGCGCTTGGGCGACGTGGCGCGCGTCCAGCTCGGCGCGCAGGACTACTCGAGCGCGCTGCGTTTCGACGGGAAGTCGCAAGTCGTCGGCATGGGCATCCAGCAGTATCCGACCGCCAACGCACTCGATGTCTCCAACGCCGTGCTCGCCGAGATGAACCAACTGCAAAAGCAGTTCCCATCGGGGATTCATTACACGGTCGCGTTCAATACCACCGACTTCGTGCGCGAGTCGATCAAGGAAGTCGTCATCACGCTGCTGCTTTCGATCGTGCTGGTGGTGCTGGTCATCTTCCTCTTCCTGCAAAACCCGCGCTCCACGCTCATTCCGGCGGCCACCATTCCGGTCTCGCTGATCGGCGCGTTCTTCGTGATGCAGATATTCGGCTTCACGATCAACACCATCACGCTCTTTGGGCTTACCTTAGCCACCGGGCTCGTCGTCGACGACGCAATCGTGGTGATCGAAAACATCGCGCGTCACATGGAGATGAACAAGGGCAAAAAGGACGCGCTCACGAGCACGGCCGAAGCCATGACCGAGATCCAAAGCGCAGTCGTCGCCTCGTCGCTGGTCTTGCTGGCGGTCTTCGTTCCGGTGGCGTTCTTTCCGGGCACCACCGGTCAGCTCTACAAGCAGTTTGCGCTCACGATCGCGGCCGCCATCGCGATCTCGCTTTTCCAAGCGCTGACCCTGGCTCCGGTGCTCTCGGCACGGTTGCTGACCGGCGAGAGCGAGTCGAACTGGGTCTTCTTCCGCTGGTTCAACCACGGCCTGCATCGCTTCCGCGATTGGTACGGAAAGACGCTGCCGCACATGTTTCGCCACCGCTGGAGCGTCGCGGCCGGCTTCGGTGGCGCGCTCCTCATCACGCTCTTCATGTTCGTTCGGACGCCGACGGCGTTCATCCCCAGCGAGGACCTGGGCTACTTCATCGTGCTGGTGCAGTCGCCCGAGGGTACGTCGCTCGAAGGCGAGCAAGCCACCGCCAAGAAGATCGAGCGGATCATTCTGGCGCAGCCCGAGGTCAAGCACCTTTTCGACGTCGGCGGATTCAGCTTCGCGGGCTCGGCGCCCAATCGCGGCATCATGTTTGCGCTGCTCAAACCCTGGGGCGAGCGTGGAAACCCGATCTGGTGTCCGCTCACGCTCAACCTGTTTCATCCGGCCGCGTGCACGCCGCACGACGTCAACGCGGTGCTGGCCCGCCTGAACGGCGCGTTTTACATGCAAGTTCCGCAGGCGCAGGTCTACGCGGTGAATCCGCCGGCGATCAACGGCGTGGGCAGCTTCGGCGGGTTCCAGTTCGAGCTGGAGGATCGCGCCAACGTCGGACTGACGACCTTGATGAACTCGGCCTACGCGATGATGGGAGCCGCCGCGCGGGATCCGCGATTGAGCAACGTCTTCACGCAGTTCCGCATCAACTCACCACAGCTCCAGACGACGATCCGCCGCAATAAGGCCGAGGCGATCGGCGTTCCGCTCAACGACATCTTCACGACGATGGAGGTCGATCTCGGCTCGCTTTACGTCAACAACTTCACCTACCTCAATCGGGCCTGGCAAGTCGACGTCCAGGCCGACACCCCCTATCGCGATCGCATCTCGTCGCTGGCGCAGCTCTACGTTCACTCATCCACCGCTCCGGCGACGACGGTGGTTCCCAACGCCGTTGCGAGCCCGATTCCCGGGTTCGGAACCAGCGCGACAACCGTCACCGGCACGGTCATGACCCCGATCAGCGCGCTGGTCACGATAAAGAAGACTCTCGAAGCGCCGATCATTACCCACTACAACTTGTACCGCAGCATCGAGCTCAACGGAAACAACGCGCCCGGGCACGGCTCCGGCGAAGCCATCACGGCGATGGAACAGATCGCCGCCAAGGTGCTGCCGCCCGGAGTCTCCTACGAGTGGTCGGGGCTGCAGCTCGATCAAATCGCGGCCGGCAGCCTGACCGTGATCATCTTCGCACTCGGAATCGTGTTCGTCTTCCTGGTCCTGGCGGCGCAGTACGAGAGCTTCATCGATCCGCTGATCGTCTTGCTCGCCGTTCCCGCTGCGCTCTTTGGCGCACTCGCCTTCATCAACTTCCGCCATCTCCCGATCCCGTATCTGTTCGATCCCAGCTTGGCGCAGGACGCCTACGCGCAGGTCGGGTACGTGATGTTGATCGGGCTGGCGAGCAAGAGCGCAATTTTGATCGTCGAGTTTGCCAATCAGCAACTGCGCGAAGGCGCCTCGATCGTCCAGGCTGCGCTGCGAGCCGCCCAAACCCGCTTACGTCCGATCTTGATGACGTCGATCGCCTTCATCATCGCGGTCATCCCGCTGGTCTTCGCATCCGGCGCCGGTTCGGCCGCGCGGCACTCGCTCGGCACGGTGGTCTTTGGCGGCATGCTGGTTTCGACGGTCCTCAACCTCGGCATCACCCCGGTCCTGTACGTGATCGTCAAGGCGCTCGAGCCGCGCAAGCAAACGGGGCCTCACCACCCCGCCCGGACGGCCGGCGAGCCCGCCCAAAACTAGGTTCGCCGGGACGAGGGTTTCGCTCGTAGGTGGCGCAAAAGTCTCACCAACGGTCTGATAAATCTATAAATCAGACGCGCTGCGCTGGGAGACGAGCATGTTCAAGACGATCACGCGCGCCGTCGCGGTCGCTCTAGCAGCGACCTCGATCGGCTTTTCTACCCTGCCGAGCCGTGCCGACGGCCTAAGCGACGTTTTTTCGACCGATATGGTCAACGGTGCCAACACGGCGATCCGCAACGCGATGGACCGTGAAGCGCACAAGGCCGCCGCGGCGCGCAAGCTCAAGCGCGCGCAGTCGCGAGCCGCTGCGGCCGACGCCGCGCTTCCGGACGGCACGCTGGCACAGGCGCCGCCGATCAGCCAGCAGCCGATCGGTCCCGAACAGGAGGAAGGGTTGCCGACCGGCCTGACCTGGACGGCGGACTTCTCGATCGCGCGGCCCTTCGGCAACATCGGCTCCTACGGCAAGCAGTGGCTACCGGGCGGCGGCGATCTCTCGCTCGGCTATGGATTCAACCCGACCACCCGGCTGGTCGCGAGCCTCTATCAGTTGCAGCACTGGCCGGTTGGCTTCAACACCGGCATTCATCCGGTCTACCTGAACGGCTTTCAGAATCCGGTCGGCTGCGTCGACCTCAGCGGCGGTCACGCCGACGGCTGCGAACCGCAGAACATCAACATCGCCACCAAAGACCAGTTCTTCGTCGCGATGGGCGAGCAGTTGTTCGTGCTCGGACCCTATTTCGGACGGCCGATTCCGATCGTTATCTCGCCGCTCTACGTTGCGCGCACGTCGTCGATCGGCGCGTCGGGCAACAATACCGACGTCGTGCCCTTTACGTACAATCCGCCCGACGGTCCGTCGTTTTTCAACCTCAAGACGCGCACCACCGAGGTTTGGTCGGCCGGGTTGACCGTCCCGTTTCTCAAGACGCCCAACATGTTCGGCACCTTTACGCTATCGCCGACCTGGCTGGTGCACCCGAGCGGGGTGAACGGCTCCAACCATGCGCAGCTCTACCAAGTGCTCTATCTCGAGTACACCCCCAACAACAGCAAGACCACCTTCTTCTTCGAACCGCAGAGCGCGCGCGATTATCTTCCGACCGATCCCTATCCGCAGCACCTGATCGCCTACTTTGCCGGTGTTTCACAGCGCTTGACGCCCTGGTCGTTCGTGCAAGTCGTGCTCAACAGCGGCGGCCCCACCAACGAGGGCGCCTATGGCGTGACGGCGGTGAAGTGCCAGACGGTGTTGCCGACGTCGTGCGCCACGGCGATCGGCGGTCTGAAGGCGACGCAGTTGCAGATCCAGTTTGGCCTCGGCTCGCCGAGCGTCATCCCGCTATAAGGAGGCAGCGATGCACTTTCACGCACGCGTGCGCAGGTTGACGGCAACCGCCCTGCTGATCGCACTGACCGCCTGCTCCGGCGGCGGAGCCCCGAACGCAACCACCGCGCTGCTGCCCGCGCGTTCGCGGATCGTCCGGCCGGCTGCGGCCGGCAGCTTCTATCGCAGCATGGTCGGCGTCGGCGACAGCCTGACCGCCGGCTACCAGTCGGGCGGTATCCTGGGTGCCATCGGCGTTCCCAACCCGCTCAACTCGACGCCGCCGGCGAACATCATTCCGCCCGGTCAGGAGAGCGGCTGGTGGGCCGACGTCTACGAGCAGGCCACCAGTTTCCCACCGCGCGCGATGTACGACCCGACGGTTTCGCCGTTGCCGCTGATCGCCGGGCCGGGGCTCGATAATCAGATCGTCGTCTCCGCCACCAGCGTCATCGGCGAATCGAAGGGCTCGGAATCCTGCAGTGCCGACGGCGGCTTCGACCAGTCGGCCTTTTCGCTCGCGAATCTTTCACGGGTGCGCCTGAATCCGCACTCGAGTAACGTACGCGATCTCGCGGTGCCGGGGATTACGCTGCACGAAGCGCTCACGATGACCCAGCCGCTGACGCCGACGTGCGAAAACCTGCCCGGATCGACCGGGTTGCTCAGTGCCGTCGTCAACGGCGAGTCCGGACTCTTCTACCCGATCCTGGGGAGTTTCGTCGGCAACGTTCCCAACCCAACGATGGTCAACGACGCGGTCTCGCTCCATCCGTCGCTCGCGACGGTGTGGCTCGGTGCCAACGACGTGTTGAAGTTCATGGGTACCGGCGGTCTCTTCAAGGGTGGCGACCTCACCGCCGCGCAGGCGCGTGCCGACGAAGACGCCATCGTACGGCGGCTGCAGACGGCAAGTCTCTCCGGAACGTCGGTCGTGGTACTCAATCTCCCCGACGTGCTCGATACGCCGTACTTCATGAACGTCACCCTGCCGGCCAACGCACAGGTCTGCAAGATTCAGCAGCACTTCTACTGCCTGCTCACGCAGTTCGGCGTGCTCCCCGCGCAGGCTAAGGCACTCAACGACGCGATCGCCGCCAAGTACGGCCTCATGCCGCCCGGCGGCACCTGTGCGCCGACCTCGCTGACCGCGCCGTGCGGCTACTTGACGCTGCCCGGCGCGCTCGCCGTTGTCTCGGCGCTGGTCGCCGGCGCGCCGGTGCCGAACCTCGATCCGGCGGGACCTGGGAGCGGTCTGGGCGGCCACTACATCACGCCGCACTTCGCCGCCGAGGTGCAGGACGTCAACAATGCGATGAACGAGGGGATCGACCAGTCGGCGCTCGACACCCACTCGACGCTGGTGAACATCAAGGCGATCTTCGACGGCATCGCGAGCGGCAACCCGGCCAATCCGTACTTCCAACTCGCCCAGGTCAATCCGGGCGTCTGCTGTACGCTCGTCTTTCTCGGCGGCCTGGTGAGCTTCGACGGCTTGCACCCCTCGAATACCGGCTACGCGCTGCTGGCCTACGCCGTGGTCCAGGCGCTCAACGCGACCTTCCACGCCTCCATCCCAGAGGTTCCGGTCAAGAAGATCTACGCCGGCGACCCACCCTACGCGTTTCCAGACCCCTACGCACCGCAACTCCGCGGCGACATGAAGCTTGTCCGCCAAGGCCGCCACGTGGTCATCCGCTATAGCCGGGAGCACCGCTTCCCGAGCTAAGGCGCCGCAGCTCCGCCCGGCCCACCGGGCGGAGCTGCAACCGACGGCGGGTTATAGGGAGCGAGGAGCACCCATCGCATGATCACCCCTGACCTCCACCCCCAACTCGAGCGCCGCGTTCTGCGCACCCTACGCGGGCGGCCGACCAGCGACGGAGCCGGCGTCAAGCTGACGCGGATCATCGGGCAGCCGGCGCTCGGCGAACTCGATCCATTTCTGCTCCTCGATGAGTTTCGCTCCGATGCGCCGTCCGAGTATCTGGCCGGATTCCCCGAGCATCCGCACCGCGGCTTCGAAACCGTGACCTACATGTTGGCCGGGCGCATGCGCCACGCCGACAGCCAAGGCAACGCGGGCGTCTTGGAGCCGGGCGGTATCCAGTGGATGACCGCCGGTCGCGGCATCCTGCACTCGGAGATGCCCGAGCAGCGGGACGGGCTGCTGTGGGGTTTCCAGTTGTGGGTCAACCTGCCGGCCGCCGAAAAGGGGCGCGCGCCGCGCTATCAAGACGTTGGCGCGGATCGCATCGCGGAGGTGCGCGCGCCGGGAGCGGCGGTGCGCGTCTTGGTCGGCGCGTTTGGAACGGCCGTCGGCCCGGTTCGCGACGTTGCGACCGACCCAACCTATCTCGACGTTCGGCTCGAACCGGGCGCCGAGCTCGACGTTCCGCTGCCGGCCGGCCACCGCGCGTTCGCGTACGTCTACGACGGCGGCGTTCGCATCGGGCCGCAGTCACAGACCGGCGTGCGCGGCGAACTCGCGATCCTCTCGGATGGCACGCACGTGCGCCTGAACGGCGAAGCGGACGGCGCGCGACTCTTGCTCGTCGCAGGCCGCCCGCTCGGCGAACCGATTGCCCGTTACGGACCGATCGTCATGAACACCGAGGCCGAACTGCAGGCCGCCTTCGACGACCTTCGGAACGGCCGCTTCGCGTAGCCGCTACGCGTAGATTCCGCGCAGCTTGAGCGCCTTCACGACGCGCTCGATCGCCAGCATGTAGGCAGCCGCGCGCAGGCTCACGTTGCGCGTGTTGACGATCTGGCGCAGTTGATGAAGGTTGGTCAAGAGTGTGTCCTCGAGCCGCTCGTTGACTTCCGACTCCTTCCAGAAGTAGCCCATGCGGTCCTGAACCCACTCGAAGTACGAGACGGTCACGCCGCCCGCGTTCGCCATGATGTCGGGGATAACGATGATCCCGCGCTCCTTGAAGATGCGATCGGCTTCGGGCGTGGTCGGCCCGTTGGCGCCTTCGACGATCAGTTTCGCCTTGACGCGCGGTGCGTTTTCGGCGGTGAAGACCTTTTCCAGGGCGGCCGGCACCAACACGTCGCACGACGTTTCGAGCAGTTCGGCATTGGTGATGCGCTCGCCGCCGGCGAAAGCTTCCAGGCTCCCGTGCTTGGCGACGTGCTCCATCGCAGCGCCCACGTAGATGCCTTCCTCGTTGTAGTACGCGCCGGTAACGTCGGAGATGCCGACCACCTTGCAGCCACGATCGGCAAACAGCTTGGCCGCGTACATTCCGACGTTGCCGAAGCCTTGGATGACGACGCTGCTCCTCTCCGGCGCGAGGCCCATCTCGCTCATTTGATCGAGCGCCGCGATGGTAACGCCGCGACCGGTCGCCTCGACCCGCCCGCGCGATCCGCCGATCTCGAGCGGCTTGCCGGTGACGACGCCGGTGACGTTCTGCCGGACGTGCATCGAGTAGGTGTCCATGAACCAGGCCATCACCTGCGGCGTCGTATTGACGTCGGGTGCGGGAACGTCCTTATCGGGGCCGACGACCTCGACCAGTTCGGCCGCGTAGCGGCGCGTAATCCGTTCGAGTTCGTTCGACGAAAGCGTCTTGGGATCGCAGGTGACGCCGCCCTTGCCGCCGCCGAAGGGAAGGTCGACCACCGCGCACTTCCACGTCATCCAGAAAGCCAGCGCCGTAACCTCATCGAGGGTCACACCGGGATGGAAGCGGATCCCGCCCTTAGCCGGCCCACGCGCGAAGTTGTACTGGACTCGATAGCCCGTGTAGACCTCGAACTCACCCGAATCGCGCTGAAACGGAATCGAGAAGATGATCTGTCGCGACGGATGCGTGAGGATCTGACGCATGCCGAAGTCGAGTTCGAGAAGGTCGGCCGCTTCGTTGAAGTGGGCGATCGCGTCGCCGAATACCGAAACGTCGCGGGCTGCAGTGGTCATAGAAAATGAAAGCCTCCGGATGATGCCAAACCCGATAGTCTTGGCGTTTTCCGGTCCGGTCCCTGGGAGCCGCGTCTGCGAGAAACGTCGCTATCGACGGTGGCGCGTGCACCGTCAGACGTTGAACCGGAAGTTGACCACGTCACCCTCGCGCATGACGTACTCCTTGCCCTCGCTGCGTACCAGCCCGGCGGCGCGCAGCGCGTCCATCGTCCGCAATCGGACGTAATCGTCGTAGCCGACGATATCGGCCCGAATGAAGCCGCGTTCGATGTCGCCGTGAATCTTACCGGCAGCCTGCGGGGCGCGAGTTCCGCGGGCGATCGGCCAGGCGCGTACCTCCTTCTCCCCGGCGGTGAGGAACGTCATCAGTCCCAGCAGGTCGTAGGCGGAGGCGGCCAGATCGTCGAGCCCGCGCCGCTCGATCCCCAGTTCCCGGCAGAACTCCGCCGCCTCGGCGTCGTCGAGGCCGGCCAGCTCGGACTCGATCTTGCCGCACAGCACGATCATCCGGCTCGACTCCGACTCGGCGCGGCGGCGGAGTTGCTCGACCAGCGGCCCCGGACGCCCGATCTGGGCCTCGTCGATGTTGGCGACGTAGAGCAGCGGCTTGGCGGTCAGCAGGAAGGCCTCGGCCGCGACCTCGGCTTCGGGACTCCCCGGCGGAAAGCTCCGCGCCGGGCGTCCCTCTTCCAACGCCGCGGCGAGCCGCCCGGCCGCTTCGAGCTGCGGGCGCAGCTTGGCATCCGCGCGGGCGTCGCGCTCGAGCTTGGCGATCCGCCGGCGCAGGCTGGCGAGGTCGGCCAGGGCCAGCTCGATCGTTACGATGTCGACGTCGCGAATCGGGTCGGGACCGCCCTCGACGTGGGTGACGTTGGCGTCCTCGAACGCGCGCACCACCATGGCAACCGCATCGGTCTCACGGATGTGGCTTAGAAAGGCGTTCCCGAGCCCCTCGCCGGCACTCGCACCGCGCACCAACCCGGCGATATCGACAAAGCGGACGGTCGCCGGCACGATGCGCGTCGACGCGACCAGTTCGGCGAGGACGCGCAACCGGTCGTCGGGGACGGGGACCTCGCCGACGTTCGGCTCGATGGTTGCGAAGGGATAGTTGGCCGCCAGTGCCGCGGCCGACCGCGTCAGCGCGTTGAAGATGGTCGACTTGCCGACGTTCGGCAGCCCGACGATTCCGCAGGAGAGTGCCATAGACGAGCGCCTTGCGTTCGTCTACGCTCGGCGCGCGCCCTACCGCGCATCCCGGGCAAGAGAATCCGCGTGCTGCGTCGGATTAGTCACCATGCGCCAGATGAGAGTCGACAAACTGGGCATCGATCTGCTCACCCACGATCCCGTGGTGATCCTGAAGGATATGGACGGATCGCACTACCTCCCGATCCTGATCGGCCCGTTCGAAGCTACCGCCATCGCGCTCGCACTCGAGAGCGCCGCCGTTCCGCGTCCCATGACCCACGACCTGATGCGCAACATCCTCGAGTCGCTCGGCTCGACGCTCGAACAGGTCGTCATCCACGATATTCGGGATGCGACCTTCTTCGCGAAGCTGGTGGTTCGCATCGACGGCAACCTGCAGGAGATCGACGCCCGCCCCTCCGACGGTATCGCCTTGGCCCTGCGCGTGCAGTCGCCGATCTTCGTGACCGACAACATCGTTCTCGAGGAATCGAGTGCCGAGAAAAAATCGGCGAACGAGGGCGAGATGACGCGCTTTAAAAAGTTTCTCGACGACCTTAAACCGTCGGACTTCAATCGTTAAGCTCCGGTCGCACGGTCAGATATCCCACTGCCACGCGTTCCACCACGGCGTCGAGGTCGGATTGGGCCGATAGTTGCGCAGATCCGAGGAGCGCACGATCAAGCGCCGGCGATCGTAGAGCGCGATGTAAGGAACGTCGCGCCAGATCGCGCGACTGGCTGCGGCATAGATCGGCGCCCGCACCGCGGGGTCGTCGCTGCGTAGGCCAGCCCGCTCGAGCGCGTCCAGCGCCGGATCGCAAAAGCGAAAGATGTTCTGCCCGTGCGGATAGGCGCGGTCGCAGCCGAGGTAGTCGTAGACGTTGGGATCCCAGTTGAGCGTGTCGCCGTAGAGTGCGAGGTCGTAGCGCCCGCTGTAGATCGGTCCGTGTGGCGCAAAGATCGTGCGGTAGGGGTAGGTTTTGATGCGCAGGTCCACGCCGATCGCCCGCAGTGCGGCTTGCCACAGGAGCGCAATGCGCGCGAAGTTACTCTCGCCGGCAATCGTCACCACGGTCAGGGCTAAGGCTCGGCCGTCGCGCCGGCGCGTCCCGCCGGCGGACCGACGCCATCCGGCTCGGGCCAGCAGCGCGGCCGCCTGCGCCGGATCGAACCGCCGAGCCGGCAGCCGTACGTAGCCGATCGCGGTCGGGGGCAGGCTGTTGTGCGCCGGCCGATCGACCCCGCGCGTCACCGCGCGGAGAATGCGCGCGTACGGAACGCTGGCCGCGAGCGCGCGCCGTACGCGACGGCTGGCGAGCGCCGGCCGTCCGGCATCGATGACGATCGAATCCTGAGCGTTCCAGGCGGCCTGCGCGACGGTCACGCCCGCAATCGCCCGGTACTGGGGGAGCAAGGCGGTCTGGGGATGGACGATCAGGTCGATCCGGTGGGTCGCCAGCGCATTGGCGATCGTGGCCTGGTCGGCCATGAAGCGCAGCTCGATGCGGTGCAGGTGCGGCGTCCCGCGAAAGTATCCGGTGAAGCGTCGAAAGTCCATGCGGTCGCCGCGCACCCAGCGCACCAACTCGAACGGCCCGGTTCCGATCGGATGACGCGCCAACCGGTCCCCTTCGAAGCGCCCGTTCTCCCCGAGCAGGTGCGCCGGAAGAATCGGCTTGGCGCCCTCCTGAAGCGGCGCAAAGAACCGCGAGACGAACGGCGGATAGCGCGTGCGCAAGCGCACCACGATCGTATACGGACCGCGCGCCACGATCGAGGCGACGCGGTCGTATCCCTCACGCTCGAAGGTATCGTTGTGCGGATTCATGACCGCCTGCCAGGATGCGATGACGTCGGCGGCGGTGAACCGCTTGCCGTCCTGCCAGCGCACGCCGTGGCGCAGGTGGTAGACGTAGGTTCGACCGTCGCGCGAGATTCCGCCGTTGGCCAGCGTCGGCACGGTTTGCGCGAGGTCGCCGATCAAGTGACCGCGAGCGTCGCTGACGACCAAGTACGAGTAGACCAGCGACGCGATATCGTAGCTGATGTCCATCTCCGATAAGTACGGATTGAGATGATCGGGTTCCGAGACGTCGGCGACGCGCAGGACGTGTGCGATCGTCCAGGGATGCCGTAGATTGTGGCCGCCGAGTACCGTTGGGCGCGAGCAAGCGACCGCGAGGAGAACGGTTGCGATCGGAGCAGCGCGACGCATCGAGGCTGCCTTCGAGGGTCCCCGCGCCGCACCTCGAATCGGGGGCAACCATGACCGAGCGAGCACAAATCGGCGTCTTCGGCGGTTCCGGATTTTACGCGCTGATGGAGAACGCAACCGAGCGTTGGATCGAAACGCCGTATGGTTTGCCCAGCGACAAAGTCGCGCTCGGGGAGATCGGCGGCCGACGCGTCGCCTTCATGCCGCGCCACGTGCGCGATCATCGCTATCCGCCTCACGCCATCAACTACCGCGCCAACCTCTACGCCATGAAACAGCTCGGCGTCGAGTGGATTCTCGGACCGACCGCCTGTGGCTCGCTCAAAGCCGCGATCGCTCCCGGATCGATGCTGGTCGCCGATCAGCTCGTCGACCGTACCTGGGGACGCCGCGACACCTACTTCGACGGTCCGCTGGCGACTCACGTGAGTTTTGCCGATCCGTACTGCCCGACACTGCGCCCGATCGCGGTCGCGAGCCTTCGCTCGCTCGGCATCGAGACGCACGACGGCGGAACGGTGGTCGTCATCCAGGGACCGCGCTTCTCGACGCGCAGCGAGTCGAAGTGGTACCAGAGCCAGGGCTGGGAGGTCATCAACATGACGCAGTATCCCGAGGCGTACCTCGCCCGCGAACTGGAAATGTGCTACGCGAACATCTCGCTGGTCACCGACTACGACGTCGGCCTCGAGGGCATGGCGCCGGTCTCCCAGATGGAAGTCTTCGAGGTGTTCAAGCGCAACAACGAGCGCCTCAAGGGCGCCATCACCGAAATCGTCAGCCGCATACCGCTGGGTGCCGACTGCGCCTGCCGGCACGCGCTTGAAGGGATGCGCTGAAGCGATGCGCTCGGCACGCATCGACGTTGCGGTCTACTGGCGCTCGATCCCGTTGCTGTTGCGCCACCTCTCCATCCTCGCGATGCCGGCCTGCGCCGGCGTCATCGACTGGGCGGTCAACGAGACGGCGCCCTATTTGACCGGGGCGATGGGGGGTCTGGGAACCGGTCTGCTGCAGATGGCGGTGCAGATCGTCTACCTGTTTGCCTTCGGCGTCGCGGTCATTCAAGCCAACACCGTGTGGCGCGGCCGGCGCGCCACCTTCGATGACGCCTGGGAGGAAGCGCGGCACAAAGCCGGCGGCATCGTCCTCGCGGCGATCGGGTTTCAGTTCGTGCTCTACGCCGCCGCCTATCTGGGCACGCTGCTCGGTCCCGTCATCGGCGTTACGCTGCAGTTGATAGCGGCCTTCTTCTTGATCTACACGATCCCGGCCGCCGCGATCGGCGGGATGCCGGGTTCGCTCGCGATCTCGGCATAGATTCGCGCTGTGCGCGAGGCGCCGTTCGGGACGGCCCTCCTGGCGATCGCCTTCGTGTTGCTGTGGAACGTCGTTCCCCAACTGCTCCTCGCCGTTCCGTTCGATCTGAGCGTTCCGGTCACGCTCTTGATCTTCGCGATCGTCCGTGCGCTGATTCTCGCGTATCTCGCCTTTCCGTTCGCCAAGCTCTACGACGACGTCGCCTTCACGCGGCGCTGGTAGCGGCCACCAGCGCCATCCGAATCACCTCGCCGACCATCGCCGGCGGGACGTTGGTCGCGGCCAGGCGCTGCGCGTCGTCGAGCGTAGCCAGCAGCGCCACGGCCGGCCCCGCCGCCAGAACCGGCAGGCGTGCGAGGTGCGCCTGCGCGTCGGGCAGCATCACGGCGCTGCGGCCGCCGGTGGCGCCGCGCGCCACCCAGTCGCGCGCCAGGCTGCGCACGATCTCCAGCCCGTCGGCCAAAGTCTCGCGCGTCGCCCAGCTCTGCTCCGGCGAGTCGCCGGCAACCGACTGAAAGAACCAGCGCAGCACCCCGGCACGCAGCGATCCATCGTCGGCTTCCAGCGAATCCTTGGCGCGCGTCAGGCTGCCGCCGGCCAGCGCGGCGGCGCGTTCGGCATCGGCGGGTTCGACGCCGCCGGCGACGAGCGCCCGGACGATGTCGCCACGCGCCAGCAGCGGAAATCGCACCTCGACCAGACGCGAACGAATCGTCGGCAACAGCCGCTCGGGTGCCGCGGTCGTCAGCAGCATGACCACGTCGGCGGGGGGCTCCTCGAGAAACTTCAGCAGCGCGTTGGCCGCCGGTGCACCGGCGAACTCGACGTCGCCCAGGAGCAGCACGCGCAGCCCGCCGCCGTACGACTGCAGCGACAACTGACGTACGACGTCGCGCGCGCTGAGCTCCTCGCTTTCGTAGAATCCGCTGCCGGCGTCGCTCGAGCCGATCTTCATCATTCCGTGGTGTTCGATGAAGTCGGGATGCGCGGCGTTCGGCGAGGCGAAGAGCCGGCACGACGAGCAGGTACCGTCGTAGCCGAGTAGCCCGGCCTCGCGCGCCGTAGCGCAGAGCAGCGACTGCGCGAGCCGACGGGCGAAGGTCTTCTTGCCGACGCCGGGCGGTCCACTCAGGAGATAGGCATGTCCGATGCGCCCGCGCGCACGCGTTTCGAAGTACCGCCGTGCTCCGGTCGCACCCACCACGTCGAAGTGCAGGTCGCTCACCCGCGCCGCTCCGCCGCGCGCCGGTCGATTTCCGCCAGGGCGTGCTGCAGCAAGAGTTCCGGCGCGACACCGGCATCCAGGACGGCGTAGCGCGCGCCGCGCGCGAGATCGAGAAAGCCGCGGCGCACGCGCGCGTGAAAGGCGGTTGCCTCGGTCTCGATGCGGTCCGCCTCTCCCCCGCGCCCGGCCAGGCGCGCCCGGGCGCGCTCCACGTCGAGATCGAGCACCAGGGTGCAGTCGGGTTGCAGCCCGCCGGTCGCAATCGTACAGAGATGCTGGAGCATGGCCAGGTCGAGCCCGCGGCCATACCCTTGATACGCGAGCGTCGAGTCCACGAAGCGATCGCAGACCACCACCTCGCCGCGCGCCAAGCGCGGCCCGATCTCAGCGATCACATGCTGGGCGCGCGCGGCGTTGACCAGCAACGCCTCGGTCAGCGCGGCAATCGGCGTCGCGGGATCGAGGAAGAGGGCACGGACCGCGTCGCCGACGACCGTGCCGCCCGGCTCGCGCGTCGCGAATGCCGCGGTTCCACCGGCGCTAAAGTGCTGGATCAGGCCGCGTTGCAGGGTGCTCTTCCCGCTGCCTTCAATCCCCTCGATGGTAACGAACACCCGACCGAGTTTCGACGAGGTGGAGTCAGATGTCATCTCAATCACCCCTGAGCGCCGTCATCGACTGGTTTTTAGGCCGCGTCGGCGACCGCCGCCAATACAAGCGCCGGAGCGGGAGTTTCCACCTGTGGTGGCGTGCGAGCGCCGAGGCCACGCCACTCCCCGGGATCGGTATGGAGGTCTCGCCCAACGGGATCATGTTCGTTCATCCCAACCAGCTCCCCAGCGGCGAGCACAACCTCATCCTCAACATCCGCGAGACCAAGGTGCCGGTGCGCGTAAAGATCCTGCGTTCGGACCAAGTCTTTCACCAAGGCAAGTCGTGGCACCGGTACATGGGCGAGTTCACCGGCATCGCCGCCGACGACTGGGATCGAATCGTCCGTTACGTGAACGACGAACCCGAAGCCCCCGATCGGCGCAAGATGCAAAACCAAGAGATGACCAAGCCGGACGATGCGTATCGATTGCTCCCGCTTTCCGTTCAGCAACGCATCGTCGCGATGCTGGTCGAGAAGAAGCGGCTCGAGGCACCGCCCGCCGGCCAGGCGCCGCTGATGAAGCTCTTCTATAGCGGTCTCACCAAGGATGCCGAGGGCAAGAACGTGCACCGGATCAACGTGCACAGCCGCATCAAGGTCAAGGACGAGATCGTCGCGTACGACACGCGCTTTCTGATCGGCGAGAGCGGCGACGTTCGCTTGGCCTGAGCGGCCGCGCAATCCGGGGCGCCGGCGCCGCTACTCCGGACCGCTCTTGAAGATGCGCACGCGACGGTTGGGTTCGAGGCCGGTGCTGCGCGACTGCAGCCGGTAGCGCTCGGCCAGCTGATGCTGCGAGCGTCGTACGTAGGACGTCTGCGGCGAGAGTTCGATCGCCTGATTGGTCAGCAGTACCTGGTAGATCGCCTCTTCGGCCTCGCGCAACGCCAGCTCTTCGTGATCGATCGAGCCGAGATTGAAGACGTCGCGCAGCGCAGACTGGATCTGGGTCGTCGTGTTGGTCTTGATCGAGTAGATCGGAACGTTGTCCGAGGCGATTTGCTTGAGTTTCGGCTGCTGCTTGCGTTCGAGCGTCTTCAGCGTCAACACCACGTCGGCTTCGTCCCAGTTCCGCGCCATGACCGCGTTGACGCGCAGGTTATGGATGGCCCGCTCGATCTTATTGCGCGAAACGCCGTAAGGGAAGATGGTCAGCGGCCGCTCGCGCTCGTCGCTCTCACGGTCGGGCTCGTAGGCATCGGCCAGCAGCGGCATCGATTCGGTGTCGGCCTCCTGCACCACGGTCACTTCGCCGCTGGGCTGGCGCTGGCGAATCTCGGGCTGCGGCTGGTA
>DAIDGS010000033.1 GCA_027459845.1 Vulcanimicrobiota bacterium
CAGCGGCCGCTCGCGCTCGTCGCTCTCACGGTCGGGCTCGTAGGCATCGGCCAGCAGCGGCATCGATTCGGTGTCGGCCTCCTGCACCACGGTCACTTCGCCGCTGGGCTGGCGCTGGCGAATCTCGGGCTGCGGCTGGTAACCGCGCAGCAGCGCGTCGACCACGTCGCCGACGTTCTTGTGGATGGCGAGGCGATCGCGCTCGTTGATTTCGACGACTATGTCGAAGGTCGGCGGCGCCTTGCGTTCCAGCACCGTCTTGCGGGTCCCGCGCCGACGCGCTTCTTCGTCGGAGAGCGTGACGGCGCTGATGCCTCCCAGCAAGTCCGAGAGGGTCGGGTTCATCAGCAGATTTTCGAGCGTCTGTCCGTGCGCGGTGCCGATGAGCGTCACGCCGCGCTCCGCAATCGTCCGCGCCGCCGCAGCCTCGGCTTCGGTCCCGATTTCGTCGATTACGATGACCTGCGGCATGTGATTCTCGACGGCTTCGATCATGACCGCGTGCTGCAGCGCCGGATCCGCCACCTGCATCCGACGCGCCAAACCGATTCCGGGATGCGGAACGTCGGAATCGCCGGCGATTTCATTCGAGGTGTCGACGATGACCACGCGCTTGCGGTCCTCGGAGAGAATCCGCGCGCACTCGCGCAGCATGGTCGTCTTGCCGACACCCGGCCGGCCGAGCAGACAAATCGACTGCCCGCTGCGCAGCACGTCGAGCACGATGTCGATCGTACCGTAGACCGCGCGCCCAACGCGGCACGTGAGGCCGACGATCTTTCCAGTACGATTGCGAATCGCGCTGATGCGGTGCAGGGTCTGCTCGATGCCGGCACGGTTGTCCGCGCCGAACGGGGATATTCGCGAGCAGACGTGCGCGATGTCCTCGTGCGAGACGGCCGTGTCGCTGAGATACGTGAAGTCGCCTTCGAAGCGCGCTTCCGGCGGTCGTCCCAGATCGAGGACCACCTCGATGAGGTCTTCGAGGTCGGCGAGCCGGACGAGTGCTTGCCGAATGGCCAGGGGGAAGATATCGAGGAGCTGGGAGAGTTCCCAGCTTGGGTTGACGCTTTGGGCCCGAGCCGCCAATGTCGACCTGCCTTCCCAAGGAAGTTTCTGGAGATTCCCCCACATTTAGGGCCAAGCCCTGCCGGTGGCTACAAAATACGGGCTAGCCGCGCTCCTTCACCACCCGAATCTGGCGCAGGCGGTCGTCGTACGGTCCCTGGATGCGCACGCCGGCCTTCAGTTCGAGCCGCAGATAGTCGATGATTTCGCCGGTCAACTCCTCGCCCGGTGCGATCACCGGAATACCCGGCGGATACGGCGAGAGCGTTTCGGCACAGATGCGCCCCTTCGAATCCTTGAATGCGACCAGCTCGGTCTCGGCTAAAAAGGCGTCGCGCGGCAGCATCCGCATCGGCGGAATCGCGGGCAGGCGAAAACTTCCGCGTTGCAGGCGCCGCTCCAGGACGCCCGACGGCGCGAACATGTCGACCGCGCGGTCGTCGCGCGCGATCTCGGCGAACGCCTCGACCAGCCGCTCGGCGGCATCGCGCGTCGTTCCGATCGTGAACAGCGCGACCACGTTGAAGAGGTCGGCCAGTTCGACTTGAATGTTGTAGCGACGACGCAAGAGTTCGGCGGCTTCGTACCCGGTGTACCCCAGGTGCTTGACCGTCACCGTAATCTTGGTCGGGTCCAGATCGAACACGCCCGGACGCCCCTGCAACTCCTCGCCAAAACAGTACAAGCCCTCGATCGCGTTGATCCGGCGGCGGGTCTCTTGCGCGAGATCGATCGTGCGCGAGAGCAGCGCCGCACCTTCGGTCGCCATCTGCTTGCGCGCCACGTCCATCGAAGCGACCATCGGTAGATTGGGGGAGGTGGAGAGGAACATCTTGAGTACCGCTTTGAGCCGGTCGACGCGAACGCGGTCGCCGCACTGGTGCAGCATGGCGCACTGCGAAAACGCCGAGAGCATCTTGTGCGTCGAGTTGATGCAGAGGTCGGCACCGGCCGCCGTGGCCGAGAGCGGCAGCGCGGGATGGAAGTGGAAGTGCGGCCCCCAGGCCTCGTCGACCAGCAAAACTTTGCCGGCGCCGTGGACGATCTGCTCGATGGCGGCGAGATCGGCGGCCACCCCGTAATACGTCGGCGAGACGAGGTACACCGCAACCACGTCGGGGTTTTCGGCCAGCGTGCGCTCGACCGTGGCCGGGGTCACGCAGTGATCCATGTGCAGCTCTTCGTCGACTTCGGGCTGCATATAGACCGGCGCGGCGCCGCTCATCACCAGCCCGCCCAGCATCGACTTGTGCGAGTTGCGCGGCACCGCGATGCGATCGCCGGGATTTACGGCCGTCATCATCATGCACTGGTTGCCGCTGGTCGAGCCATTGATCAGAAAGAAGGTGCGCTCGGCACCCCACGCCAGCGCAGCCAGCTCCTGCGCCTCCTTGATGGCTTCGGTCGGCTGCAGCAGATCGTCGATGCCGGGCATCGGCGTCAAGTCGATCGCGCAGATATTGTCGCCGATGAACTCGCGAAACGCGAGATCCATCCCTTCACCTTGGATGTGCCCGGGGGTGTGAAACGGCACGACGCCGGCGTCGACGTAGTCGAGAAGCGCCTGAAAGTAGGGCGTGCGCGACTGATCCACGACGCGCGCTTACGCCAAAACTTCGAAACCGAGCCGTTCGAGCATCGCAAAGTCGTCGCGATCCGAACGCCCGGCCGTCGTCAGATAGTCTCCGAGTACGATTCCGCTCGCGCCGCTGCGCATGCCGAGATCCTGCAGACCGCGCAACGTGACTTCGCGCCCTCCCGCAAAGCGCACCAGTGCCCGCGGCAATGCCAGGCGGGTGAGCGCAACGAACTGCAGCGCACGGGCCGGTGCCAGCAGCGGCCGGTCCCCAAAGGGCGTGCCGGGACGCGGATTGAGAAAGTTGACCGGCACCTCGGCCGGTTCCAGCTCCTGCAACGCCATGAGGAAGTCGACGCGATCCTCGTCGGTTTCGCCCATGCCCACGATACCGCCGCAGCACAGCTCCAGTCCGAACTGCTTGACCCGCAGGCACGTTTGCCAGCGCTCCTCGTACGTGTGGGTCGTGCAGACCGAAGGGAAAAAGCGGCGCGACGATTCGAGATTGTGATTGACCTTGTCGACGCCGGCTGCAACCAGGCGTTCGAGATGGCGATCGCTGAGGATTCCCAGCGAAACGGCCACCGTAAGGGGAAGTTCGGCCTTGATCCGGCGGGTCGCCGCGCAGACGCGTTCCAACACCCTCTCGGAAGGCCCGCGCACCGCCACCACGATGCAGAACTCGCCGGCACCGCGCAGGTGCGCGGCACGCGCGGCTTCGACGAAGCCCTCGACCTCGGAGAGCGGCGCCGCCTCCACGTCGGTGGCAAACCGGGCGCTCTGCGAACAGAAGTTGCAGTCTTCCGAGCAGCCGCCGCGCTTGGCGTTGTAGAGCACTTCGACGGCGACCGCGCTTCCGCAATACTCGCTACGCACCGCGTCGGCGAGGTCGAGAAGCTCGGGGATCGCGGCTTCGGTCAGCGCGCCCAGCTCGGTCAGCAGGCTACGGTCGGCGGGAAGACGCCGCTCCAGCAGCGTTGCCCGGGCGCGCGCGATCACGGATTGAGACACGGAATTCTTGCGAAGCTCCTCATGCACGGACGAGCGCGTCGAAGACCCGCGCCCCGGCCGTCACCGCGGCGGGTTCGTCGAGCGCAAACGGCAGAATGCCAAGAATCTTCATCTTTCCCTGCAACGTGCGCACGACGTCGCTCCGGTAGGTCGCATCGGTCGGCCCCCAGCGCTCGATCAAGACAGCGCCGGCAACGTCGGCGCCCAGGCGCCGGCATGCGGCCGCGGTGAGCAGCGCGTGATTGAGGCAACCCAATCGCAGGCCGACCGCGATCAGCACGCGCAACTCGGCGCGGACTGCGAGATGACCGAAGTGCTCGCGTCGGTTGAGCGGAACCATCAACCCGCCCGCCCCCTCCACGACCAGGGCGCCCGCGCACGCCCGTAGCGCCGCCGCGAGCGCCGCGACGCGCGGCGCGGCGACTCCCGCGGCAAGCGCCGCCGACCATGGATCGGCCGCTTTGACCATGCGGATCAGTTCGAGCGACCGACAGCTCGCCAAGCGTCCTGCGCGCGCCGCGTCGCCCTCGTCATCGACGCCTACACCGGTCTGAACCGGCTTGACGATCGTCGGTGCGTGCCCCGCGTCGCGCAGCGCCGCCGCCAGCGCCGCGGTCGCGCGCGTCTTGCCGACGTCAGTGTCGGTGCCGGTTACGAAGTAGCGGTGCACCGCCCTACCGCCTCGATTGCCCGATCGATCTCCTCGACCGCGTGATCGGCCCGCACCGAAAAGCGCAGCCGTGCGCCGTCCGGCGGCACCGTCGGCGGGCGAATCGCCGGCGCGTAGACGTGCTGCCGGGCGAGCCCCGCTGCCAGCGCCAGCGCGTGTGCCTCGTCGCCGAGCACCAGCGGAACGATCGGCGCCGCACCTGCGCCGGTCGCAAACCCGAGCGCCTGCAGCCCGGCGCGCAACCGATCGACGTTGGCGTGCAGCCGCGCGCGGCGCTCGTCGGCACCGCTCACGAGATGGAGGGCAATCCGCGCCGCCAGCGCGATCGCCGGCGGTAGCGCGGTGTCGAAGATAAACGTGCGCGCGGTGTTGATCATCAGCTCGATGACGACTGCCGGGCCGGCCACGAATCCGCCGAACGTGCCGAAGGCCTTCGAGAGCGTGCCGATGACGACGATGCGGGGATCGTCAAAGCGCGCCGCCAGACCGGTACCGCGATCGCCCACGATGCCCAGCGCGTGCGCCTCGTCGATCAACAGCACGTCGGCGGCTCCCAGGCGCGCGACGATCGCCGCCAGGTCGGCCGCGTCGCCGTCCATGCCGAAGAGCGACTCCGTGACGATCAAGCGACCGCCGTCGGCGGACTCAGATGCCGGCAAGGCGCGGTGCGTCAGCACCTCGTACGGCGTGCGGCACAACCGAATGCCGTCGATCAGACTGGCATGGTTGCGGGCATCGGAGAGCACCTTCGCGCACAGCGGCGCGAGCGCCGTCACCGCGCCGAGTGCGGCGTGGTACCCCGAAGAGAACAGCAACGCACGCTCCCGGCCCAGCCACTGCGCCAGTTCGCCTTCGAGCAGCGCGTGTTCGCGGTGCGCACCGCCTAGCAGACGCGCGCCGCCCGAACCCACGCGCGTGCAGCGCCCCAGCGCTTCGCGCACCCGGCGGTCGCGCGCCAAGCCGAGGTAATCGTTCGAAGCGAAGTCGACGCACCCCGTCGGCTCCGCTTCGCGGATCGTGCGGTAGCGATTTTGCGCGCGAATCCGCTCCAGTGCCTCGCCGGCACGCTCCAAGTACGCTGCACGCGGTGCGCTCATCGCTCGAGTTCCGCGAGCAGGGCGTCGAAGAACGCATCGATCTCTTCGTCACGCGACGCCAGCGGCGGCACCAACTGCACGACGTTGCCGATCGGCCGCGTAAAGTGACCGCGGGCGTACAGCCCGCGTGCGACCTGCCAGCCGGGCGTCACCGCGGCGCCGCCCTCGAAATAGGCCGGTTCGAGTTCGATTCCGATCATGGTCCCGGCGGCGCGTACCGCGGCGATGGCGGGGTGGACGCGCAACTCGCCGATACGGGCCTCGGCACGGCGCGCGATCCCGGCAACCCGATCGAGCGTGGCTTCCTCCTCGAAGGCATCGAGAGAGGCCAGCGCAGCCGCGCACGCAATCGGATTGCCGGCATAGGAATGGCCGTGAAAGAGATGGCGCAGCGAATCGTCGGCGCCGAGAAAGGCGTGGTAGACGCGCGCCGTGACGACTGTCGCCGAGAGCGCCAGCGCGCCTCCGGTAAGCCCCTTGCCGACGGCGACGATGTCGGGCTGCAGGTCGAGTCCGGCATGCGCGAACATCGTGCCGGTGCGTCCGAATCCGGTCGCGATTTCATCGACGACGATCAGCGGCGCGATCCCGCGCAAGGCCGCGTAGCAGCGTTCGGGGATCAGGCGCATGCCGGCGGCGGCCTGCACGCGCGGCTCGACCACGACCGCCGCGACGTCGTCCGCGAAGGCGGCCGGATCGTCGTAGCTACGCGCTTCGAAGGTGATCGCGGCAAATCGCGCCTTGAAGCGCGCGATGTCCGAGACGCTCATCGCGCCGACCGTGTCGCCGTGATAGGAGCCGTCTAGGTGGACGAAACGCCGGCGCTGCGGTTGTCCGACGTTTTGCCAAAACTGCAGCGCGATTTTCAACGCGGCTTCGATTGCGCTGGCTCCGTCGCCGGCAAATAGCGCCGCCTCCATGCCGAGCAGCGCGCACAACCGCTCGGCCAGTGCCTCGGCGACCGGGTTGGTCGCGCCCAGGGCGGTAGCGTGGTCGAGCAACGCCGCTTGGCGCGCGATCGCGGCCACGATGCGCGGATGACCGTGTCCGTGAACGGTCGTCCAAATCGAGCTCACCGCATCGAAGAGCCGCCGGCCCTGGGCATCGTAGAGATCGTTCCCGACGCCGCGCACGAAGGTGTGCGTCGGGTCGAACTGCTGCATCTGCGTAAAGGGAAGCCAGTGGTGCGAGTTGCGTCGTGCGATCATGACCGGAGGCTCGCCATTCGGCGCGCCGAACCGGCTTCCTTATGGACGCTCCGGTGATCGTGGTCGGTGGTGGACCGGTCGGACTCGCACTCGCGCTCGGGCTGGCGCATCACGGCGTGCGCTCGATCGTGCTCGAGCGAACGCGCGCGCCGCGCGCGCGGCCGGGCGCGGTCGCACTCTCGGCCCGCGCGATCGAAGTGCTGCGCGACTGGTCGGCCGCCGATGCGCTGTTGAGCTCCGGGACGTACTATTCGGCGCTGACCGTCTACGACGCCAAGCGCGACCGACCGCTCGTCACGCTCGACTTCATGAGCCTCAACGACGAACTCGAGCGTCCCGGCACGCTGATCGCACCGCAGGCCGAGATCGAGCACGTGTTGCGCGGACTGGTCCTCGATCATCCCCTCTGCGACCTGCGCCGCGGTTGCACCGTCGCGCACGTCACGCAAGATTCCGACGGGGTGACCGTGCACCTCGAGCGCGACGGCGCGCCCGCGACGCTGCGTGCCGCGTACGTCGCCGGGTGCGACGGTCCCGAATCAACCGTGCGCAGCGCGGTCGGGATCGCGACGCGGCGGTCGAACTATGGCGTGCGCGCGATCGTCTCGGACGCGATCGTCGCCGACGACGATCCCTTCGGACCCTCGGCGCGCATGCTGGTCGACTATCCCGGACTGCTCCTAGGCGTGCGCTTCGCTCCCGGTACCTGGCGGATCGCCGCGTCGCTGGCCCGCGAGGCCGATCTTGCCGCCGCGCTCGAACCGGCGGCGATCCAGGCGCGACTGGATGCGCTCTTCGACCGCCGCGTCGAGGTGCGTACGATCTGGCAAGACGCCTTCGAGCTGAGCCGAACCCGCGCCGAGCGATTTGCGCTCGGGCGCGTCGTGCTGGCCGGCGACGCGGCCCACCGGGCCAGCCCGATCGGCGGCGAGGGGCTGAACTGCGGGGTGGCCGACACCGCAAACCTCGCCTGGAAGCTGGCCTACGCGCTGGAGGGTCGCGGCGATCCCGACGCGCTCCTCGAGAGTTACGACCGCGAACGCCGCCAAGCCATCGCCGAGAACAGCGACCGAACGACCGATCGCGTCACCCGCTTCGCAATGGAGCTCTCCGCGCGCATGCGTAAGCTCGCACTGCGTGGCGCGCTGCGCATGCTTCGCGAGCGCGGTATGCAGCGCAAGATCTCGCGCGCATTCGGGCTGCTCTCGGGTCGCTACACCGAGTCGGCGCTGATCGACAACCGCCATCCGATGGCGGGCGCGCGGATCGACGACGTCCTGCTGCCCAACGGTACCCGTCTAAGCCGTGCGCGCGGCGGCCGCGCCGCGCTGGTAGCCGTGGGCAAAGTTCCGCTCGACGGATTGCGTGCGATCCGCGTGCCGCTCCCGCTCAAGCGGTGGGTGCTGCGCACCCCGGCCGTCGCGATCGTGCGCCCGGACGGCGTCGTGGCCGCGATCGTCGAACGACCGACCCGCGAACGCGTCGCGACGGCCTGGCGGCGTGCCTTCGCCGGCGAACGGCTGCCGGATTAGCGCCTGGCGGCCCGCGCTATTCGAGGCGTTCGTCGATCGAGACGTTGTAGAGAAAGAGAAACTTTCCCCACTCTCCCGGCAGCGTATTGCGCTTGATCTGAATCCACGGAATGTACTTCGGCTGTCGCGGTTTGCGTCGCAAATGCATATTCGCCTCGTCGGGCGTGCGATCGTTCTTGCGGTT
This sequence comes from Vulcanimicrobiota bacterium, assembly GCA_027459845.1. Taxonomy (GTDB): domain Bacteria; phylum Vulcanimicrobiota; class Vulcanimicrobiia; order Vulcanimicrobiales; family Vulcanimicrobiaceae; genus DAIDGS01. Next base: position 8,347 of record DAIDGS010000033.1, read on the forward strand.
GTTGCAGCGCATGCAGGCGCAGACGAGATTCTCCCAGGTGGACGGACCGCCGCGACTCTTGGGGGTCACGTGATCGACCGTCATGAAGCGCTCGCCGCGCGTCCCGCAATACTGGCACTCGTGATTATCGCGGATCAAGACGTTCTTCTTCGTCAGCGCCACCTTCTGCATGGGCCGACGAATGTAATAGAGCATTCGGATGATCGACGGCATCCGCATCGCATAGCTCGTCGAGGCGATCGTCCGCTCGCTCCCGTGGAGTAGCTCGGCCTTGCCCGCAAAGATCAGTTTGACCGCGCGCTGAAAGCTGGTGATGTTGAGCGCTTCGTAGGTAAAGTTGAGCACCAGAACTTCGCTCACGCGCGCCCTCCATGACGACGAAAGCGAGGCACTACAGGCCTCGCTTTCGCACGAACGTCAGTCGGGTTTCGGTCAGCATCTGCGTGATCGCCAACCGCTGCTCCGGGCGCAGCCTTTCTTTGACCCGTTCGAAGGCCGCCGTCGCAACGTCGATCGCCACCTCCGCCGACGCGTGATCCGGGCGACTCGCACCCTCGTCGGTGAGATACGCGTGCGCCGCAAGTGCGAGCGTTGCAATCACTTCGGCGAGCAGCGGCTCGACCGGCGGAATCTCTCCCTGGAACCCGGCCACGTCCGGCTCGGGGTGAGCGGCGCTCGCGGTCATCGCGCCCAGACTTACGCGGCGTCGCTCCGCTTCCCTGGCACCGCGCGCGACGCCTCGGTCGCGTCCACGAAGAAGCGATGGATGCGCGTGTCGGCGGACAACTCGGGATGAAACGCGGTCGCGAGGACGTTACCCTGGCGCACCATCACGATCCGTTCGCCCCGCCGGGCGAGCACCTCGACGCCCGGGCCGGTGCGCTCGATCCACGGTGCCCGAATGAAGACCGCCGGAAAGCGCTCGATACCGAGCGCCGGGATGTCGATCGGAACCTCGGCCGACTCGTTCTGGCGACCGAACGCATTACGCCGGACGGTGACGTCGAGCACCCCGAGCGTGGGCTGCGCCAAGCCGGCGACGTCACGGGCGGCCACGATCGCGCCCATACAGGTGCCCCACAGCGGCATCCCGGCCGCGACGCGCGCGACGATCGGTTCGATCAGCCCGATGCGCGCGAGCAGCTTCATCACCGTGGTCGACTCGCCGCCCGGGATGACCAGCGCGGCGACGCCCTCGAGTTCCACCGGGGTGCGCACCGGCACCGCCTGCCCACCGGCGCGCGCGAGTGCGTCGAGATGCTCGTCGACGCCGCCCTGCAGCGCTAGCACTCCGACGCGCACGCTCACGTTCCGCGCGTCGCCATCAGTTGGGTTTCGTCGAGCGTCCGCACGTCGATCCCCGGCATCGCCTCGGCCGCTCCCAGCGAACGACAGGCTTCGACCACGACCTTTGGATCGCGGAAGTGGGTGGTTGCGTCGACGATCGCGCGCGCGAACGCGGCCGGGTTCTTGCTCTTGAAGATGCCGCTACCGACGAAGATCCCCTCGGCACCGAGTTGCATCATGAGGGCGGCATCGGCCGGAGTCGAGACGCCGCCCGCGCAGAACAGGACGACCGGCAGCCTGCCTTCGTGCGCGACTTGGCGCACCAGCTCCAGCGGTGCCCCGAGGTCGCGCGCCCGAACGACCAACTCCTCTTTGGGCGCCACGCGCAACTCGGCGATGGCGTCCGAAATCGCGCGGATGTGGCGCACCGCCTCGACGATGTTGCCGCTGCCGGCCTCGCCCTTGCTGCGGATCATCGCCGCGCCCTCGGCGATACGGCGTAGCGCTTCGCCCAGATCGCGCGCCCCGCAGACGAACGGCGTCGTGAACGCTTCCTTGTCGACGTGATAGCGGTCGTCGGCGGGCGTCAGCACTTCGGACTCGTCGATGTAGTCGATTCCGATCTGCTGCAGAACTTGCGCCTCGGCAACGTGCCCGATGCGCACCTTGGCCATCACCGGGATCGTCACCGCGTCCATGATGCGCCCGATCAACTCGAGGTTGCTCATGCGCGCCACGCCGCCCGCGGCGCGGATGTCGGCCGGGATGCGTTCGAGTGCCATCACGGCGACGGCGCCCGCTTCCTGCGCCACGACCGCCTGTTCGGGCGTCACGACGTCCATGATGACGCCGCCCTTGAGCATCTGCGCGAGCCCGCGCTTGACGGTAGCTGTTCCGGTTTCCATGTTCCTATCGTAGCACCGCAATCCAATGGTGCCATTAGGGACACCGCCGCGCGCTACACCTAGGCGGATCGGGCCGGACGGGCCGGCGGCGCGCTCGGGGGCAGAGCCGCCGAGCTCGCAGTGCCGGCCGCCGGGCTGGGCGCGCTCGGGAGCGAGGAGGGCGTGGCCGAGGGCAGCGGCTGTTGGCGCCAGATCGGGATGTTGGGATTCGGCGTTGCGGTCGCCGGCGCGGCGGTCGGGGTCGGTCGCGGTGCCAGCGTCGGGAGCGGCTTGGGCGGAATGCGCGGATCCGGAAAGTCGGGCGCGGGCACCGCGGTCAACGCCTCGGAGCGCTTCCAGTCGGGGCCGAAGGGTCCCGCGCTGGCGCTCGGCTCGGGAGTGACCAGCAGCAGGCCGGTTCCGGGATCGTGCGCGATCTTCGAGAAGACGCGCGCTCCCATCAGCTCCCCGATCAGGATCGCCCCCAGGAGCACGACCGTCCCGACCGCCAGGATCAGGGTGGCAAAGCGGTTTGACTCAGACACGTCGAGGCGACCCTTCGCCGGGGGCGGCGAAAAATCACCGCTGACGGTATGCGGTGGGGCTCAACTCGGTGCCGGGGCGCGCACGACGTCCAGCCGCGCCGCGCGCGCGTGCTGCTCGCGCGGCTTCCCGACCAGGTGCAGCTCGCGCAGCGCCCCCGGCAACATGCTCAACTGGGCGGTGTGGCCGCGGAACTCGATCTCGACATCGCGTCCGCGGTCGAGCGTGTTGGCGACGAAGATCCGCACCGCACCCGCGTCGTCCTCGAAGGCGATCCCAACGATCTCCACCGGTGAGGTGGTCACCTCGTCCGAGACGTCGCGGCCCGCGTAGATGCAGGTATAGGGCTCCTCGGCCGAGAGCTCGGGCATGTTCCCATAGATGCGTGCGGTGCGCAAGTCGATGACGTAGGTGCAGCGCCGGCCGCCCCAGTGCACGCGCGCCGCGGCCACCCACGACCAGCCCTTGGGCCGCAGCGGCGCGAGGTGCGGCCGTCCGCTGGTGCGGTAGCCGTCCAGCCCGCCGACCGTCTCGGCGACCGCCCACAGATACTTGGCGCCGGTCCAGGGCGAGAGGTACATGCCGCGATTCGAGTACGCGCCGCCGTCGAACCACTCCGCGAACTCACCTGGAACGGTATTGCGCGGGCTGCCGGCCTCCATGGTGCGATAGACGGTGGCGAGAAACCCGACCGCGTCGTCGGTCATGCCGTTGCGCGCCAGCGCGACCGCATACCACAGTGTGAGGTCGGGCCATACTCCGCCGAGCAGTCCGAAGCCATACGACGGGAAATACCACGCATCCGCAGTCGAAATCGTGCGCAAGCCGACCGGCGTGACGAAATCGCCCTCGTTGAGCCGCCGTAGAATCGCGCGCCGCTGGTCGGGATCGGCCACCCCGAAGAGCACCGGAAAGACTTCGTCGGCCGTGAAGTTATCCTGATAGGTGCCGTCCGGATCGTAGTTGAGCACGAACGCTCCGGTGTCGTCGTTGTAGAGATGTTCCATCATCGCTTGACGCAACGACTGGGCTTCGTTCGCATAGCGCTCCCAGCGCTCGCGTTCCTCGCATACGGCGCATAGCATCGCCGCCGCTTCGAGTGCGAAGACGACCTCGGCGTTGATTTCGGTAACGGCACCGTCCAACGTATAGTACGGAATGATGTTGCGCCACGACGAGATCCCGTACATGTCGACGCCCTTGGCGCGGGCGACGACCAGCCCGTTCGCATCGCGTTGCGAGAGCAGGTAGTCGGCCAGCGCGATCACCAGGTGCAGGCGCGCCCGCACCCAGCCGTCGTCGAGCGTTGCGTTGTAGTGATGCAGCATCGCGATGAGATGCAAAGGGGTGTCGTCGTTGACGTTCAGGTCGTACGCCGTCTTGTACCCGCTCACTCCGCGAACGTACTCGATCATCAAGCCGCTGGGTTCGATGTTGTCGTTGAAGACTTCGAGAGCGTCGCGGCTGAACTCCGGCATGAAGTAATCGAAACCGTGGACGAACCACGAGGTATCGCGCGAAACCAGGATGTCCGAAGGCGGTGAGTTGGTCGACCCCCAGCCGTGCGGATATTCCTTGACGATTCGCAACATGTTGGCCTTAGCCCATACGACGCCACGGTTGATCTCGGGAACCGGCGTCACGAAGCGGGCGTCGGCCAAGCGCTCGGAAAAGTAGGCTTGGGTATCGTGCAGCGCGCGCGCATCGGCCAGCAGCTCTTCCAACCGCGCGCGGCTGCGACCGTCGCCGGTGCGGTGATAGACGACCGCCAGCCGCAGCGATTCGCGCGCCCCCGGGGCAACCGTCAGCCGGTATTCGAACGCGCCGAACACACGCTTTCCGGTCACCTCCGCGCGTTCCGACGCGCTCTCCCCGAACTGTACCAGTTCGTCGGCGAGAACGTGACCGGTGCGCATCGACTCCATCAAGACCTGCTCGCGCTGCGACAGCTCGATCGTGCGTGGCGCGCGCGATCCGCCCCACCAGCGCTCGGCCCCGGTCTCGACGTTCTGCGAGCAGATGAAACGCCCGTCGGTCCACGCCCGCACGCGGGGCTCGGCTTCGCCGTAAAAGCGCTGCCCCACCAGGAGCGCCCACGGCAGCAGCGCCACCTCGGTTTCTTCGGCGGATGGGTTGTAGACGGTGACGTCGACCACGAAGGCCACCGTGCGATCGAAGCCGGGACCGTGCGGAACGTAGAACGACTCGGTGACGTTGACGCGATGGTCGATCGTAAACTCCGAGATTTGTGCGTACGGCAAAAAGGTGATATCGCGCTCGAACTGGTGCGGAAAGACGACCGGCCAGCCTTCCGGGCGGCTACGATCGTGAACCCGATAGGCGACGTGAAGCGTGCCGAAGATGATTTGGTCGGTATCGGCGTCCCAGAGACCGCGAACGCCGCCCTTGGCGGTTGCCTGAGCGAACGTCTTATAGTTTCCCAGCAGGAGACCGTAAGGCGTCTGCGACTCGTGGAGGATATACGCGCAAAACTCGCTGCGCTGCGCGTCAAAACTTGCGGCCATCGATGTGTATCGGAGTTTCTGGGCGCCCGCCCCTCGCGGCCTTCTTATTGCCCGCAGGTCGCCGCTCGTAGGAGTCTGCTTGGGCAGCCGAACATTACGCGGTTGAGCCGATGGAACGCCTTTTTGCTCCTGCCAAGATCAACTTGACGCTGGAAGTCCTCGCCCGGCGCGACGACGGATACCACGGCATCCGTAGCGTGATGGTTCCGCTCGAACTTGGCGACGAAATCGCGATCGAACCGAGCGACCGCTTTGCGTTCGCCTGCGACGCCGGCGAACTCGGCGGCGACGACAATCTCGTCGTTCGCGCTTTTCGATCGCTCCCGCATCTGCCCGCGGTCGGCGTCACGCTGCACAAGCGCATTCCCACGCAGGCCGGTTTGGGCGGCGGGTCGAGCGACGCGGCGGCGGTGCTCTTGGCGGCGATGCACGAGGCATTCGGTCCGGCACCGGCGTTGGACTGGCTGGCGGTCGCGCGCGCGCTCGGCTCGGACGTACCGTTCTTTTTGGCGCGCGGCGGCGCACTGGTCGAAGGGACCGGCGAGCGGGTGATTCCGGCCGGTGCACTCCCGCCGTGGCACGTGTTGATCGTCAAACCGCCGGCGGCGGTTTCGACGGCCGCGGCCTACGCGCAGCTCGACCGCGGCGAGCGCCCGAGCCGGCCCCGTAGCGAATCGGTATCGCTGGCCATGCTGACCGCGCTCCAACGCGCCGACTTCGATGCCGTCGAAGGTCTGCTGCACAACGATTTCGACGCGTGCGTGGCGGCCGCGGAGCCCGCCGTCGCCGTCGCGCTCGGAGCGCTGCGATCGGCCGGCGCGCGCAAGGCCGTTCTGGCGGGATCCGGATCCTGCGTCTTCGCACTGGCACGCGACGCGCGCGAACTCGCGGCGCTGGCGGCACGCCTGAACCTGCCACCCACGTTTGCGCGCTTCGAGACGCGCTTCGCGTCGACGCCGGCATGGCGCGGGGCGGCGTGACGACCGCCGTCGTTTTGGCCGGCGGTCCTCCCGATGCGGTCGCGGCCACGCAGGCGGACGCACCCAATAAGGCGTTCGTGGAGCTTGCCGGCGTGACGATGGTTGCGCGCGTGATCGCCGCGTTGCGCGCGTGCGCGAGCGTCGATCGTATCGTCGCCGTCGCACCGCTTGCCGCGCACGCGCATCCGGCGCTGGCCGGCGCCGACGAGCGCCGTCCCGACGGCACCCACATCTCGCAAAGCCTCCGCAGCGGATTGGCCGGCATGGACCCCGACCGCAACGTGCTGCTCTGCGCCTCCGATCTCCCGGTGCTCACGCGCGGCGCGCTCGACGACTTCGTCGCGCGCGTCGCCGCGCTCGACGCCGACCTCACGTACGGCTGCGTGGAACGCCGCGTCCACCTCGCCGCCTACCCGAGCGTTCCGCATACCTGGGCGCGCCTGCGCGACGGCGTCTACTGCGGCGGCGGGCTGGCGGCGATCAAACCCCGCGCGCTCGAGGCGCTGCTGCACTTCATCGAGCGCCTGGGTGCGGCGCGTAAGGCGCCGTTGCGCCTCGCCGGGCTTTTCGGTTGGGACGTGTTGCTACGCTTTGCGCTCGGGCGGCTGACCGTCGCACAAGCCGAGGCGCGTGCCACGCGACTGCTCGGCGCACCGGCCCGTGCGCTGATTTCGCCGTTTGCCGAAACCGCCGTCAACGTCGACCGGGTCTCCGACGTCGCGCTTGCCGAGCGGCTGCTGCGCGAACGGACTGCACCGTGATTGTCGACCTCTTCGAGGCCGCGCGCGCGGACCGGGCAAACGCCTACGCGCTCGACGACCTAACCTACGCCGAGCTCGCGACCGCGGTGGCGCGCGTGGCCGCCGAACTCGTGCGACGCGGAGTCGGTCGCGGCGATCGCGTCGCACTCGTCAGCGAAAACCGGCACGCGCTCGCCTTCGGCTACCTTGCTGCGCTCCAACTCGGCGCCATTGCGGTGCCGGTCAATCCGCTCTACCGCGCCGACGATCTGGCCGTCGTCTTTGCCGATGCCGAGCCTACGGTCGCGATCGTCGCCGAGACCTGCATGCCGTTCGTTCGCGCGGCATGGGCGCACCACGGCGCACTCCTCGACGCCGCCGAGGTCGAGCGGATCGCCGCCGACGCGCGCGCACCGGTCGCGGCACGCCGCTACGTCGATTCCGAAAGCGCCGCGCTGATCGTCTATACCAGCGGCACGACCGGTCGCGCTAAAGGAGCGATGCTCAGCCACCGCAACCTCGCCGCCATCGCCACACAACTGATTGCCGCGTGGCGCTGGCAAGCCGACGACACGCTGGTGATCGCGCTGCCGCTCTTTCACGTTCACGGTCTGGTTGCGGGGCTGACCGCGTCGCTCTGCAGCGGCGGTCGCATCCGCGTCCACGCACGCTTCGACGCCGCGCGCGTTGCGGCCGATCTGGCACACGACGCAACCATGTTCTTCGGCGTGCCGACGATGTACGTCCGGCTCCTCGAAACCCCGCGCGATACCCCGCTCGCGCCCCTGCGGCTGTACGTCAGCGGTTCGGCCGCGCTCTCACCCGAGATTCATCGCGCCTTCGAGGCGCGCTTCGGTGCGGTCATCTTGGAGCGTTACGGTGCCACCGAGTTCGGTTTTGCGCTCGGCAACCGCTACGCCGGGCCGCGGGTGCCGGGCAGCGTCGGGATCCCCTTCCCAGGCGTGCGCGTCTGCGTCAGCGCGCGCGAGGAGTTTCGGGTGCTCGACGACGGGGAGATCGGCGAACTCTTGGTGGCCGGACCGAACGTCTTCCTGGGATACTGGCGCAATCCGACGGCGACCGCCGAGGCGTTCCGAACCGGTGACGATGGCACGCGTTGGTATCGCAGCGGCGACCTGGCCCGCCGCGATCCCGCCGACGACACCTATGCGATCGTCGGGCGCATCAAGGAGCTGATCGTCACCGGCGGATTCAACGTCTATCCGCGCGAGGTCGAGGATGTGCTGGAGTCGCTGCCCGGCGTGCGGGCCTGCGCGGTTCTCGGGAAACCGGACCGGGTGTGCGGCGAGGTGCCGGTTGCGTTTGTCGAAGCCGAGGGGCCGATCGATTCGGCGGCGCTGCTCGCAGCGCTCGGCGCGCGCCTTGCCAGCTTCAAAGTCCCCAAGGAACTGGTCGTGCTCGATGCGTTGCCGCGCAACGCGCTCGGCAAACTCGACAAGCCGCAGCTCCGCCGCGACTATCTCGCGGGTACGCCTACTCCTTCGCCTGCGGACCGCGCCAACGCTTGAAGAGGTCGTTGGCGATGCCGAACTGATCGAGCGCCTTCCCAACCGTGTGCGCGACGATCTCATCGACGCTCTGCGGATTCGCGTACATGGCCGGCACCGGCGGCAGAATGGTTGCTCCGACTTCGGCAAGTTGCGCGAGCGTTCGCAGATGCCCGAGATGCAAGGGCGTCTCGCGCACCACCAGCACCAGCTTGCGCTTCTCCTTGAGGCAGACGTCCGCGGCTCGCACCAAAAGGTTCGAGTTGAGCGCATACGCGATCGCGCTGGCGCTCTTCATCGAGCAGGGGATGACCAGCATTCCGTCGGTCACGAACGAACCACTCGAGATCGCCGCCGCCAGGTCGTCATCGCGATGCGGCACGTCGGCCAGCGCCTCGAAGTCTTCGGGCGCGAGCTCGGTTTCGAGCGCGATCGTACGGCGCGCCGCTTGGGTGAGCACGAGGTGGGTTTCGACCCCGCCGATCGAGCGCAGCGCCTGCAACGCCATGTACCCGTACACGCTGCCGCTCGCGCCGCTGATGCCGATGATGAGTCGCCGCATGGCGCACCGGCTTACACATGGCGAGCAGGTGCGCCTCCATCAAACCATAATCCCACCCAAGGCCGTGCCCGACTCACCACTTGCACGCCGCTTCCTTACGGACGCGCTGGCTTGGCAATCGTCCCACGATCCGGCGGCGCTCGAAGCGCTGCTACGTTCGCCCTGCAGCGGCATTCCCCACGACGTTGCGGCCGCATATGCGACCTTTGCGCGACGCGGCGGGTCGTTGCTGGAAGCCATCGAGCACGAGCGGCTCGCGCTTCCCGCCGACGAGCGCGAAGCGGTCCTACGATTTGCCGCGAAACTGCGCGCAATCGAACGGCTCCCGTCGGAAGATGCGGCGGCGATCGGCGAGGCGATCGCGAGTGCGTTTCTCGGTACGGTGCGCCAGCCTCCCAGCGCCGACACTCCGGTCGACCCGGCACCGATCAAACTCGGCGCGGGAGAGAAACGCGAGGCCGGCGGCGGCGTGCGCTCGCGCGTCGCGCATTTCAGCGCGTCGTCGCTTAACGCATTCGCGGAGTGCGAACGCAAGTGGTACTACCGCTATGCGTGCGGTGCGATCGACGATCCCGGGTCGTCGGCGGCAACCTACGGAACGGCGATCCACCTGGCACTCGAAGACTTTCATCAGGAGTTCGCGCGCCCGTCGCCCGGCGAGGAAACGGTAATGCGCGCGCGCATCGTCGACGACGTGCGCTGGGCCTTCGAACGCAACCGTGCCGATTTTGAGACGCCGGTCGAGTTCGAGTTGCAGGTGCGGCGCGCGCAGCGCACCGCGCAACGCTACGTCGACTGGCTGGTCGAGCGCGCGCGAACCGCACCCTTTGAAGTGATCGGCCGCGAGTTGCCGGTGCGCCTAGAGGTAAACGGACACGATCTGATGGGCTTCGTCGATCGCCTCGATCGCGACCTGCGCTCGGGCGCTGTTGCGGTTATCGACTACAAGACCGGAGCGATCGCCACGAGTGCCGCCGAGTACCGCGAAAAGGTCCGCAGCTTTCGCGACTTCCAACTCCCATTTTACTACTGGGCGTGCTCGGCGAGCGGCGACAAGGTCGCCTGGCTCGCGCTCGTGCCGTTGAAGGACGCGACGCTCGACGTTCGTCCGGTGGTCATGGAGGTCGTTGCCGGGGCAGCGCCGGTGGCTCGCCGCGACGCGCCCAGCGGCAGCATCTCGATCGACGAGCTGGAGCGCGCCAAGCGCCGTATGATCGCGCTCTGCGATCGCATCGCCTCGGGTACGCTCGCATACTTCGCCGCAACGCGGGATCCGCAGGCATGCACCTACTGCGCTTACGCGCTCGCCTGCACCGCGCGTCCGCCCGCGACCGGGAGCCAGTTCGACCGATGATCGGCATCAAGCTCGACCCCGAGCAGCAGCGCGCGCTCGATCTTCCGTTGGAGGCGGCGGTATTCGTCGGCGGCGACTGCGGGACCGGCAAGTCTCGCGTCCTCAACGCCCGCATCGCGCGCGCACGTTCGGAGCATCCCGAGGCGCGACTGTTGATCGCGCCCACGCGCGAGGCGCTCGTCCGGGCCGCGTTCGACGTGCTGGCAACGCAACCCCAACCGGTCGTAGCGATCGACGAGCCGACCGCCCGCGATCTCTTCGCAGCGGCCGCACGCCCGCTGCTCGAGCTCGATTTCGCGCGATTGGGATCGGAGGGTTCGCTCGATCCCGAAGTTGCCGGCCTGCGCCATCCCCAACGCTTCCTCGACGCCGCCTACCGCCTCGTCGCCAAACTCTGCGATGCCGCGATTACGCCCGATGCGTTTCTCGCCGCTGCCCTCACGGGTGCCGCAGCATTCAGCACCCAACTGCCCAATCTCGCCGACCCGGTACTCCTGTCCGAAACCAAAGCCGCCTACCGCGACTCGCTCGCCGCCGACGGTCCCGAGATCGCGCGCCAGTACCGGCGCGAAGTCGACTTGGCAAAGATTCTTGCAGCCCTGTACGCGCAGTTTCTCGCCGAGCTCGACCGCCGCGCGGTCGCTTACGCTGCCGACGCGCTGCCGCGGGCGGCGGCAGTGCTCGAAACGCAACGCGCGGCCGGGCAGGCGCCGTACCGTTTCGGGTTCGTGGACGACGCCGAGCGGCTGGGCGCGAGCGCGCTGCGCTTTCTGCGCGCGGCGTTCGGCCCGGCGCTCGACGGCGTCACCCTGGCGGGGCGATCCTGGGACGGCAGCGCCGACACGACCGTAGTGACGCTGCAGCGCAACTACCGCTCGGTTGCGGCGATCGCGCATGCCGCCGCCTGCATCGAGCGCCGCACGGGGCGGCGCATCGAGGACGAGGGTCTAGCCGTCGTGGTGCGCTTGCATCGCTGCGCCGACGAAGACGACGAAGCCGCCTTTGTCGCCGACGAGGTCGCCGCGCGAATCGCCGCAGGCGCGCAACCGGAGCAAATCGCGGTGATCTTTCGTTCGGTCGCGGCCGTCGCCGGCTACGAGTCGGCCCTGCTGGGTCGCGACGTCCCAGTGGCGATCTTCGGCGATTTCCATCCCTTTCGCGACCGGCGCGCGCTCGACGCGCTGGCCCTGTTGTGGAACGTCTACGACCCGTTTCGGCACGACTGGATGGTGCGCACGCTCGAAGGCCCGCTGCTCGCCCTGAGCGACGCG
>DAIDGS010000034.1 GCA_027459845.1 Vulcanimicrobiota bacterium
CAGCGGCCGCGTACGCGCTACGCCAACTTCGCGTATCGCCTGGTCGACGTCTTCACGCAGGTACCGCTGCAAGGAAATCCGCTGGCGGTCTTCATCGATGCTGCGGCCCTCGATGGCCGCACCATGCAGGCGGTCGCGAAGGAACTGAACCTCGCGGAGGTTGCGTTTATTCTCCCGGTAACGCGTCCCGGCGCAGCGGCACGCGTGCGCATCTTTTCACCCGATCGAGAAATGCCGTTTGCGGGTCACCCGACGCTGGGCGCGGCGTTTGCGCTGCGCGCGCTCGGATTGGTGCAGCCCGAGTGCGACGCATTCGAGCTTCAAGAGGAGATCGGCGGCGTGCGCATCCACGTCGCGCCGGAAGGCATGCTCTGGTTCGAGTCCCCGGCGCCGACGCTCGGCGACGCGATCGATCGCGGTGCGGTGCTGCACGCACTCGGCTTGCCTGCGGAGGATGCCCTGACAAACGTCCCCTGCCGTTTGGCGGGTACGGCGCACCCGAATCTCTACGTTGCCCTGCGCGAGCCAAGCGTCGTCGATCGGGTCGTCCTCGATCCTCCGGCCTTTGCGCGGCTGATCGGCCGGCGTGACGCGACCGGTCTCTACGCGTTCGCGCCGACTCCCCAGGGTGCGTACGCGCGGATGTTTGCGCCGGCGCCGAGCCTGCGCGAAGACGCCGCAACCGGAAGTGCGGCCGCGCCGCTGGCCGCGTTGATGATGCGCTACGGGCACTGCAGCGATCGCGACGGTACGCAGATCGTCGTCGAACAAGGCGTCGCGATGGGGCGCCGCAGCCTGCTTCACGTGCGCGTCCGCGGCCACGCCGGAAGCGCGGGCTTCGACGTCGGTGGAGACGTGGTCGAGATTGCGAACGGGACGATGATGCTGCCGATCGCCGGCGGCGCGCCGCCGCCGATCGCCGCATTGCCGTGAGCGCGCTTCCCGAGCGCACGACGGGGAGTGCGTCGCGGCGCGACGGACCGATCGGCGAAGAGGCGTGGTCGCCGGAAGTCGTCCTCAGCTGCGCGCAGGCGCGCGCGCTGATCGAACCACAGTTTCCCGAGTTCCTCGGTAGTGAGCAGGACGCGAGCGACGCCGCCGCACGCGCCGAAGATCTCTCGGCGCGGTGGTGCTCTGCGAAGCGTAGCGGCGCATGGAAGAGCACGAACGGCGCTTTCTTCTTGTGCTAGGTGCGCCAGGCGTGATAGGCTTAATGGATCGGACGCGGACAGCGAATGCTACGTGCAAACCATTCGCGCAGCCGATGCCGTTCGAGAAGGCCGCAAGGCTGGAGATCGCGCGGTGAGCAGAGTCACTGCTCTGAGTGAGCCGTATGCCGGTGAGGAGCCGGTTGCGAGGCAGGATGCCGAGCAGGGCGCCATGCGCTGCTCGAACTGGACTACGGCATTCGCGCCGACGACGCCGGGATGCGGCGTATCGGCGCAAATGCGTTGAGCCAAATCGCCGCGGCGATTGGCGAGCGAGTCTAGTGGACGACTCCGAAGCCGAAGGTCCAGCCCGAGTAGGCCGAGCGCCGGAAGACGATCGTGCGCATCCGTCCGCGAAACTCGTAGGTTTGCGTGCCGCTATGGCGCGCCAACATCGTCGTCGTGACCTTGGCCAGCGCCGGTGAGAGCGTTCCGGGTTTCACGAAGATGGGTGACACGTCGCTATGCAGTGCGATGGTGCCGTGCGGGTCGAGCGCCCAGAAGACGTCGTTTTTGCCGAGGTCCATCTCGCTCGTGAGCAGCCGGCTGAGCCGGTTGAGGAGGACGCCGGCACCGACGACGCCGCTCACTTTTCCGTCGAACCCTTTCACCGGAATGGCAATCACGGCGACCGGTCTTCCGGTGCTACGGCCGACCACGAGGTCCCCGATCGAGATCCGGCCCGCCATGGCCGCCTTGAAGTAATCCCGGTCGGCGATCGTGCGCTGTTGCAGACCGCCGGTAAGGGTCCAGTAGTGGCCGTCGGGGGCGGCGTAGAGCAGCGTTGCCGGGACGTTGGAGACTTTAAGCGCGTGCAAGCCGGCGGCGATGCGCGTCCAGTTGCCCGATCGTGCGGCCGGCGTCGCCGCGAACGTCTGGAGTGCGTCCGAGAGCGTTTGTAAGTGTCCGTCGGCGAGGGAGATCAGCGAGGCGAGCGCGACGTCGGCGTTGACCGTGAACGGGGCCGCTTGCGCCGGCACGGCGATTGCGGCGCAGAACGTCAGCGCGAGGAGCCCCGCAGCGATGCGTTTGGCGAAAGAAGCGAGGTACATGCGACCGTGTTCTCCTAATGGGCGGTGAGGCGATGAAGGATGGCTTCGCCGGCCAGGGCGTCGGCGCGCAGGTGCGCGAACGTCACCTCGTCGGCGGCGGTCGGGCGGGCGTAGGCGTCCTCGAGGGAGTTTGCGAGGAAGCCGAGTTGCTCGCGAATCTTGGTGGTGACCATGGTGTCGGCTTCGCTGGAGTGTATGTTGAGCTGCACCAGCTTCCCGATCTCGCGATCGACCGCGCTTCGACGCGCCGGCGATAACCGCGCACGCGCCTTCATTGCATCGGCGATCGCCAGGTCGAGCGCGTTCATGGTGTCGCGCAGCTTCAAGCCGAGTGCCAGACGCGCGTCGAGATCGCCGGCTCCCGGATGGAGGCGCGGGTCGAGGCGCACGGTGAGCGGTGCTTTGAGCGTGTGTGCCCCGTAGCGCAGCACCACGCGATAGCTGCCCGGCACCACGACCGGGCCGTCGCCGTTATCGGGAAAGTCGTCGGTCGGAACCGTGCGAAACCCGGGAACGTCGATCGCAGGCGGGTACTGAAGGTCCCATACAAAGACGTTCATTCCCGGCGCGGCGGTGGTGAGTGCGGCAAGCCGTCGCGCGCGCCGCGCAGTGGCATCGAGATTCGCGCGCTGCTCGGCGCTGAGTTTGGGGCGCCTGGTTTTGGGATGCAGCGTGTATTGCCGGACGACCGATCCATCGGCCTTCTCGAAGCTCAGCGTCACCGGCACGTTGCCGGTGTAGTTGCGCGGAAGATTGAAGAATACCGTCGCGCCGAAGGTCGGGTTGGTACCGGCATTCGGGGGCGGCGCGCCACCCCCGTAGGCGTGCGATAGCCACGCGGTCTCAGGAGCGAAGAGTTGCAGTCCACCGGAGCGAGGTGCGCGCTCGCGTGCGACGTCTTCGAGAAACGCGAGATTGTCGAGGATCCAAAATGCACGCCCGTGGGTCGCCGCCACGAGTTCGCCCTGGCGGTTGTCGATCGCCAGGTCGCGGACCTGTGCGCCGGGGAGGTTGAGGGTCAGCGGTTGCCAGTTCGTTCCGCGATCGAAGCTGACGTAGACGGTGCTCCGTGTTCCGGCGAAGAGCAGGTTCGGCTGACGCGGGTCCTGGCGCACCACGAAGACGTATTGATCGGCGGGCAGGCCGTTGACGATCGTCGTCCAGTGCCGGCCGTAGTCGGTCGTCCGGTAGACGTACGGGTGGAAGTCGTCCCACTGATAGCGTGAGGCGGTGAGGTATGCCGTGCCGAGATGCGCGTGCGAGGGTTCGATCGAGGTGATCTCGGCCCACTGCGGAAGCTGCGGCGGCGTAATCGCGGTCCAGTCTGCTCCGTGATTCGTGGTCACGTGCACCAAACCGTCGCCGGATCCGGCCCACAACACGTTGGCGTCCTGGGGCGCGACCGCCAGCGCCGAAATGTCGGGGAAGAACTCGGCGCCGGTTTGATCGAGCGAGACGGGGCCGCCGCTGGGGCCCTCGGTGCTCTTGACGTTGCGCGTCAAATCGGGGCTCAGAATCGACCAGGTTTCGCCGCGATCGGTGCTCGAGAAGACGACCTGCGAGGCGAGCAGCAGTTCTTTCGGATTTGCCGGCGAGAAGAAGATCGGGTGCGACCAACTGAAGCGATATTTGTTCTCGGCCGCCGACGAGCCCGAAATGTAGCGCGGCCAGGGGCTCACGTTCTGCTCGTCACCGGTGCGATCGTTGAGGCGAACGAATGCCGAGTAGTACCCGCTTCCATAGGTGACGTGCGGGTTGCCGGGTTCGGGAGCGACGAACGTACTCTCGCCAAGCGCAACGGTGCGCCAGGCCGACAACGGAATCGCGCCGGCGATCGATGCGCTCGGACCCTCGAAGGCGCCTTCGTCTTGTTGCGCGCCGTAGACGTGAAACGGGAACCGGTCGTCGAGCGCAACGTGGTAGTATTGCCCGGTCGGTTGATCGTTTTCGCTGCTCCAGGTCTTGCCGCCATCGGTCGAAACCGTCGCGCCGCCGTCGTTCCCGTCGATGATCAGACGGGTATTGCGCGGATTGATCCACACGATGTGATGGTCGCCGGAGCCGCCCAAAGGGATCCACGCTTTGCCGCCATCGGAGGTCTTAAAGACACCGTCGACTTCGGGCGCGTAGGCCACGTTTGGGTTGACCGGGTCGGCATAGATCGCGGTGTAGTAGAAGGCCCGCTGGCGCAGTTTCATTTCGCGATTGACGCGCGTCCAGGTCGCACCGCCGTCGTTGGAGCGAAAGATGCCGCCGTGTTTGGCCTGAACGCTCGCGTACACGACGTTGGGATGATCCCGCACGATCGAAACGCCGATCTTGCCGAGAATGCCGCGGGCGAATCCGGGATTCGCGGATATCCGGCGCCAGTGCAGGCCGCCGTCGGTCGTCTTATACAGGCCGCTGCCCGGCCCGCCGCTGACCAACTTCCAAGGGTAGCGCCGGGCTTGCCACATCGCGGCGTAAAGCACGCTCGGATTTCTCCGATCCATGACGACGCCGTTGGCGCCGGTGTCGGCGTTGACGTACAGAACGCGCGTCCAGTGCTTTCCGCCGTCGGTGGTTTTATAGACGCCGCGTTCCGGGTTCGGTGCGAAGACGTGCCCCATCGTCGCGGCGTAGACGACGTTGGGGTCGTGCGGATCGATGGCTAAACCGGTCGTGACGTGGGTCGCGCGCAGGCCGGCGTAGTGCCAGCTCTTGCCCGCGTCGGTGCTCTTGAATATCCCGACCCCGGTATCGAAATCTTGGCGGATGTCGCTCTCGCCGGTGCCCGCATAGATGATCTTGGGATTCGACGCTGCGACCGCAAGCGCGCCGATCGAGGATGCGGTGCGGGGCAAGGTCCCGTCGCTGATGTTGGTCCAACTGCGTCCGTAGTTGGTGCTGCGCCAGATGCCGCCTTGAACGGCGCCCATGTAGAAGAGATTGGGCACGCTGGGTACGCCGGCGACCGCAACGACGCGCCCGCCGATGTACGGACCGATGCTGCGCCACTGCAGCTTGCCCATCAAAGCCTGTTCGGGAGGCGCGTTCCCGGCCGCATGGGAAGCGAGCGGTGCCGCGACCAAGAATGCGGCAAGTGCAACGATTAGCGGACGCGTCATCGTAGCGAGGCCCTCCGTTTCGCACATCGAGTACGACCTTGCGCGCACGGCTTACTGCCCGGGGCGTTTAATTGCCCGGCACGCGTGCAGCGCGCCAGTCCCAAAACCAGGCCAGCGCGGCGGCCAGCGCGCCGAGGCCGGCCGCCAGCGCCATGACGGTCTGAAAGGCCGCACGGAATGCGGCGGGGACCGCGGTCCCCGCGCTTGCACGGTCGGCGCTTGGGAGCGAGACCGCGCCGACGCGGCCCGAACTCAGCGCGCCGCTCTGGGCCAGAACCGCGGCTGCGATCGCCGGTGCGACGCCGATGCGCGACAAGCCGGCGCGCAACCGGTCGGTGAAGACGCCCGCCAGCACCGCGCCCAGGACGGCGATCGCCAAGAGCCCCGCGACGCGCGCGGCCGCGTTGTTGATGCCGGATGCGATACCCGCATCCGATGCGTCGACCGCACTCATCACCGTTGTGGTGAGCGGTGCCACGAAGCACGCCCCGGCAACGCCCAGCACCACGACCGCCGGGAAAAAAGTGCTCCAGTAGCTTCCGCCCTCGCCAGCGCGCGCGAAGCCCAGGAACGCGCACGCCGTCAGAATACCGCCGGCGGTCAGCGGCAGGCGCGGCCCGATGCGTTCGACGAGCGCGCCGAACCCACGCGAGCCGGCGAAGACGAGCACCACGAACGGCAGCAGCGCGAGGCCGGCATCGAGCGGCGTGTAGTGCTGCACGTTGATCAGTTCGAACGGGACGAAGTATAGGCTACCGCCGAGCGCTGCGTAGAGCACGAGCGTGTAGAGATTCGATCCGACGAATGCTTTGGAGCGAAAGAGCGACGGCGCGAGCATCGGCGCGGGCGCGATACGCCACTCGTAGTACGCGAATGCCGCGAGCAGCGCGACGCCGAGCGCCAGGGCCGGTCGTGCCAGCGCATCCGGACCCCCGGCGGCGATCGCTCCATAGACCAGCGCGCCCAGACCGGCGATCGCCAGCAGCGACCCCCAAATGTCGGGTGGCAGGCGGCGGCGCACGTCGCGGCTCTCCGGAACTCCCCACAGCGCGACGGCGACGACTGCGACGGCGATCGGGAGGTTGATCAGAAAGACCGCGCGCCACGAAATGCTCTGCGCCAGCCAGCCACCGAGCACCGGGCCGGCGGCCGACGTGACGGCCGAAAAGCCCGACCACGTCCCGATCGCGCGCCCGCGGTCGCCTCCGGCGAAGGTGGCGCTCACGAGTGCCAGGCTGCCGGGGACTGCGAGCGCGGCGCCGCTCCCTTGCAGGCATCGCGCCGCAATCATAACGCCGATCGTGGGCGCCAGCGCGCAGGCCAGCGACGCCAAAGCAAAGAGCATGATGCCGATCACGAAGATCCTTCGCCGGCCGAACCGATCGCCGAGCGCACCGCCGGTGAGCATCAAGGCCGAGAGGAAGAGCGTGTAGCCTTCGACGATCCACTGAAGCTGCGCGGCCGAGACCCGAAACGTCGCCTGTACGAGCGGCAACGCAACGTTCACCGCGGTCGAGTCGATGAAGGCCATGCTCGAACCGGCGACGGCCGCAACCAAAACGGCGGCGCGGGCGCGCCGGTTCACCCGCGACGGGGTCGAAGCCGCGACCGGACGACCGCCGGGAAGCTGCGCGAATGCCGACACGATCGAGCAGGCGTTCGTGCCGCTCGACGCGGCGCCTGTGCGCTTCCCGATAGGACCGCCATCACGGCTGCAGAAGGCGAGCCTAAAATACGCTTGTGAAAGGGTCGTGCCGGTGCGTTGTTGGTTTCGTATCGCCTCGCTGCTCGCGGTGATTGCTGCGCTGGGAGCCGGACCCTCAACCGCTGCCGGCACGGACGGGAACCCGCTGATGACGCCGAGTACGCTGCCCTTTGGCGCTCCGGACTTCGGCCGCATCACCGATCGCGACTACCTTCCGGCAATCGAAGCCGGCTTGAAGCGACAGGCGCATGAGATCGCCGCGATCGCCGACAACCCCGCGCCGCCAACCTTCGCCAACACGGTGGTCGCGATGGAGAAATCCGGGCAACTGCTCAATCGAGCCTTGCTGACGTTCTTTGCCGTGGCCGGCGCCAACACGGATCCGACCTTGCAGCACGTGCAGGCGACGATCGCCCCGCAACTCGCCGAAGCGCAAGACGCGATGTACCAAAACACCAAACTCTTCGCTCGTCTCAAAAGCGTCTACGACCGGCTGCCCGCCCTCCACCTGGATCCCGAGTCGACGCAACTCGTGAAGGTCGACTACCGGGAGTTCGTGCACGATGGCGCACTCCTGAAGCCTACCGATAAGCGCAACCTTAAGGCGATCGACCGGAAGCTCTCGATCCTGCAAGCGACTTTCGATCGCAAACTGCTGGCCGGAAGCAATGCCGCCGCGTTGGTGGTCGGAAACGTCGCTCGTCTGCGCGGCTTGAGTTCGCAAGCTATTGCGGCCGCGGCCAGCGAGGCGTCGCGCCATCACCTGCGTGGCAAGTGGATGATCCCGCTTCAAAACACGACCCAGCAACCCGCGCTCGCGTCGCTTCGCGACCGGGCGACGCGGGCGCAGCTGTTCGCAGACTCCTGGACGCGTACCGAAAAAGGCGACGCCAACGACACCCGCGCTACCATCGCCGCAATTGCGAAGCTGCGTGCCGAAAAAGCCGCGTTGCTCGGGTATCCCGACTATGCGGCCTACGCGTTGACGACGCAGATGGCCAAGACGCCGGCCACGGTCCAGAAGTTTCTCGCCGGTCTGATTGGCCCGACGCATGCCAAAGTGACCGCCGAAGTCGCCGAGCTGCAGGCGCAGATTCGCAGCGACGGCGGCAGCTTCACGCTCAAGCCGTGGGATTGGAACTACTACGCAAACCAGGTACGCGCGCGCAAGTATCACCTCAACGAAAGCGCAATCCGACCGTACTTCGAACTAAACGACGTGCTAAAGAACGGATTGTTTTACGCCGCACATCGGCTGTACGGGATTACGCTCAAGGAGCGCCACGACATTCCGGTATACCAGCCCGACGTTCGCGTTTTCGAGGTCTACGATAAGGACGGTTCGCCGCTGGCTCTGATGTACTTCGATTTCTTCAAGCGCGACAATAAAGCGGGCGGGGCTTGGATGTCGAACTTCGTGGTGCAATCGAAGTTGCTCCACGCCAAGCCGGTGGTCTACAACGTGGAGAACTTCACGAAGCCGGCGCCGGGTCAGCCG
This sequence comes from Vulcanimicrobiota bacterium, assembly GCA_027459845.1. Taxonomy (GTDB): domain Bacteria; phylum Vulcanimicrobiota; class Vulcanimicrobiia; order Vulcanimicrobiales; family Vulcanimicrobiaceae; genus DAIDGS01. The sequence continues at coordinate 8,571 of DAIDGS010000034.1, forward strand.
GCATTTTTGAGCATCGGCGACGTGATCGATATGTTTCACGAGTTCGGCCACGCGCTCAACAGCTTCTTTGCCGACGAGGAGTACCCGTCGCTGTCGGGCACGAACACGGCACGCGACTTCGTCGAGTACCCCTCGCAGTTCAACCAGCATTGGGCGCTCTATCCGGCCGTGCTGAAGCACTATGCGTACAACTACTATACGCATAAACCGATGCCGGCCGCGCTCATGCAGAAGGTCGAGGCGTCGCAGACGTTCGATCAAGGCTACTCGCTGGGCGAGGAACTCGCTGCCGACGAGCTCGACATGGCATGGCACACGCTGCCGGCCGGCGCGCCGCTTCAGAACGTCGACCGCTTCGAACGGGTCGCGCTCGCCAAATCGGGTACCGATTTTGAGGATGTTCCACCGCGCTATCGGTCGAGCTATTTCCTCCACATCTGGTCGAACGGCTATGCGGCCGGGTACTACTCCTACAACTGGACGGAAATGCTCGACGACGACACGTATCAGTGGTTTCTGCAACACGGCGGGATGACGCGCGCGAACGGACAGCGCTTTCGCGATCTGATCCTCTCCAAGGGGCACTCGGAAGATTACGAAGCGATGTTCGAGTCGTTCTACGGGCGAGCGCCCAGCGTCGCTCCACTGTTGCGGGCGCGCGGGCTAACGCCACGCTCGCACGCGTGACCAGTCGGGTCGCTACGCGAGGACGGCGCGATTGCGGCCATCGAGCTTAGCGCGGTACAGGTTCGCGTCGGCGTAGGCGACGACGCGCTGGGCGTCACCGGCGCTGCTCGGGGCGCTGGCGGTTCCGCCGATGCTGATCGTGAGCAGTGCGCCGGAGCCATTGGGAATGGCGAGTGCGGTCACGGCCGCGACCATCCGGCCGGCGATGGCTTCGAGATCGGAAAGCGTCGCCCCGGGGGCGATCGCGCCAAACTCCTCGCCGCCGTAGCGCGCGAAGACATCGCCCGCCCGAACGCAGCGGGCACAGGCCTCGGCAACGCGCCGCAGGCACGCGTCGCCTTCCAGATGCCCGTAGGCATCGTTGAGGGCTTTGAACCGGTCGATGTCGATGAGGAGCACGCCGAGGTTCGTGCGGCCGCCGTAGGCCCGGCGGACGGCGGCTTCGAGCGCCTCATCGAACGAGCGCCGGTTGAGAACGCCGGTCAAGCCGTCACGCGTCGCGAGGAGTTCGGTCGTCTGCACCTGCTTGGCCAAGGCAAGGGCCAGCAGCAGCGAACCCGCGACCGAACCGCCTTGCACCGCAAAGACGGCCAAAGCCGGTTCGGGGAATACCGAGGCGCTCATGTTGACGGCATAGCCGGCGATGAAACAACAGGCTGCGGCGGTGAAGTACGACGCCGCCGGATAGCGCGCGCGTAGCGATCGTATCCCGGTCGCGATCAAGGCGCCGTAGTAGAGCAAGTTTGCCGCGAGCGTGATGCGGTATGCGGCGGTGGAGTCGTGGAGAAAATCGACCGCGACGGTCAGGAAAGCCGCGATCGTGCCGGCGATCACGAGATTGCGCGCGATTCGGTCGCGCGTCGCCAGTTTGAGAAAGCGCAGCGTAAAGGCCGAAAGCGCAAGGACGCTGAGCATCGCGACCCCGTCGAAAACGAGCTCGCGCTGCAGAAAGGTAAGCGGCGGAAGGACCTGCCAGAACGTGCCGAAGCTGATCGCGAGGTCGAGTGCCTGCAGTGTGACGAAGGCCGCATAGTCGAGCAGCGACGGGTCGCGCAGACTCAAGAACATCAATGCGTTGAAGATCGCGATCGTAAGGTAGAAGCCGATAAAGAGGCCATAGTAGAGGCGGCGCTGGAGCGGGACGGGCAGTGCTTGCGCGATCGGAACGAGGTGTACCGTGCGAGGGTCGACGACGGCCGAGACGCGCACGTAGAACGGCCGTCCGTCGAGCGCGCGTTCCGGGAGTTCGAGCAGGCCGGGGACCAGCGATTGGTCGCGGTTGGCCAGGTCGAACCCGCCGCGGCGATGCAGATAGCCGCGCGCGGTTGGCACGAAGAGGTCGATTCGGGTGACGAGATAGGTGGACTGCAGCGCCCACGCGCCCTGCGAGCTTCCACGGCGCACGCGGACCCGCAGCCAGGTGATGCGGGGTGTGAAGGTGTCGCGCAGCGGCGGGACGCGCGTGGCCCGGCGGAAGACGCTCGGCGGGATCTGCGACACCTGCGCGATCGTCAGACGCGCGCTCGGGTCGCGCAGCATGCGCGCGGCCGCGGCGATCGGGGTGGGGCGAACCAGCGAGAGAACCAGAAGAAGAGGTGCCGCGATCACGGTGCTACGCTCCGGAGGGTGCTTGGCGGCAGCTTCGGGTCGGCTGCCCGAGGTTCCGCCCGTCAGGTGCCGAGTGCATCACAGAGTAGGACAAGAAATGGGGCGCAGATTCGCGGGGAAGGGAGAAACGTCTTCATGCGCACACACCGATGTTCTGCAATGCTTCTCGTGCCGGCGCTGTTCGTGGTGGGGTGCGCGAGCACGTCGCCGGTACCCGGCGGTGCCGCGATCGTCGCCGCGCCCGCACGTGCCGCCGAAATGGCTTCGACGCTTCGGCAGGCACTCGATTTCAGCGCGCTACCGCTCGACGATTATCGCTACACGACCAGCGGCCCCAAGGCGGGCTGGGTCTATGTCTGTCAGGTGCCGCGAAAGTCCCAACCGCAAGGGTCGTTACCGTGGATGAACGTCAGCAATAATACCTGGAACTACGACGCGAAAATAAAGGTCCAGGGTGCGGTGTCGTGGACGCCGCAGATGTCGATCGCGATGCGCGACGGAAAGCGCGTGATCGCGACCAACGACTTGCCCGACCACGTGACCGGGGTCTTTCCGATCGCAGCGAGCGATCCGGCGTACCAGTACGACCGCAATCCCAACAGCATTCAGCCGCAAAACCTCCGCTTTGCTCTGCCCGCCAACCCGAAACTCGCCGCGGCGGCGTCGTGCGTCGACGGTGGGCCGGTCGGCGTGATGCTGACCGGCGCCGTGATGTTCGACGGGCTCGACGCCGCCGGCCGCGACGCCGCGGTGCACGAGGTGCTCGATCGGTGCTGGGGGCATCCTCAAATGCAAGGCGAGTATCATTATCACACGTATAGTCCGTGCATGGGCGATTCAAAGAGCGGTCACTCCAAGCTGCTCGGGTATGCGCTCGACGGATTCCCGATCTACGGACCGCGCGGCCAAGGCGGCAAGATGCTCACCTCGAGCGATCTCGACGCGTGCCACGGGCACACGCATCTCATCGAGTGGAACGGGAAATGGGTAAAGATGTACCACTACCACCTCACCTACGACTATCCATACTCGATCGCGTGCTTCCGCGGGACGCCGCTACGGGTCGCGCCGGGACCATAACGGTGGGCAAACGATGACCCACCGGCGCGTGCTCCAACTCGCCGCAATGGTGTTGGCGGTTCTGGCCGGCGGCACCGCGGCGTGGCTGGGGCACGTACGTGCAGTGACGGCGACACTCGCGGCGCAAGCCGCATCGGCGCAGGCACTGCTCGACGCCGCACCGGACCCGCGCCGCGCACTGGCGGCGCTGCGCCGCGCGGACGTACGCATCGTCGTTGGACCGCCGGGCGCACCGCCCCGGGGGCTCCCGGGCGGCGCGCCCCCGGTACCCGGGCGGCGGCGCCCGCCGTGGTTCGCGCGGATGATCGCCGACCTCGCGCACATTCGCCCCCGGGTCGTTGCGTCGGCGCGGATGACGGTCGTCTTGCTGCCGGCGGCACCGGCGCTGGCACGGTGGTTTTCCGCCGACGCGCTGCTGTGTGCGCTGCTGATCGCCGTGGCCGCGGTCGGCGCTTGGCGCGGGCACCGGGCCGATGTGGCCGCGACCGCGCGGCTGCTCGAAGAGCGCTCCGCCGCCGCCACCGAACTAAAACGTTTCCTGGCGGACGCCGGGCACGAGCTACGTACGCCGCTCACGATCCTTAGCGGGTACGTCGACATTCTGGAGCATTACACGACGGATGCACGGCAGTTACACGTGTTGGCGGGGATGCGCGAAGCGTCGAGCCGGATGCGCGGCCTCGTCGAGAAGCTGCTCTTGCTCTCGCGCCTCGAATCGCTTACGCCGACCTCGGCAGTCGTGTCGGTAGCGGCCGTGACCGACGACGTGATCGATGCGATGCGTGCGCAGTTTCCCCAGCGGGAGATCGTCGCCGACTACTGCTCAAGCGCATGCGTTTCCATCAACGCAGACGATCTTTACGAAGCCGAGCGAAACCTGGTCGAGAACGCGCTCCGCTACGCGCCCGAGTCGCCGGTGCGCATCAGCGTGTGCCGGCGTGACGATCGGGTGGAGATTGCCGTCGCCGACCGCGGCGAGGGCATTCCGCCCGCGGAGCAAGAGCTGGTCTTCCAGCGCTTTTATCGCGGGCGTGGACGCACCGGTCCCGAGGGTAGCGGGCTGGGTTTGGCCATCGTGCGCCGCGTCGCCGAGCGGTGGAAGGGCACGGCACGGCTGCAATCGAGTCACGACGGAACGCAGGTGATCCTGACGTTTCCAAGCGCCGGAAGCGACGCCTGACGGTGGAGTTCCGCATTCTCGTGGTGGACGACGAGCCCGGCATGCGCGACATGCTCGAACTCGGATTGCGCGAACACGGCTTCGAGGTGCGCTGCGCCGCAGACGGGCCGGCGGCGCTGGCCGTGTTGCGTTCGGCATGGCGCCCGGATGCCATCGTGTTGGACATCCTGATGCCCAAGGTCGACGGCATGGCGTTGATTCCGATGGTGCGGCGCCTTACCGAAGCGCCGATCGTGATGCTGAGCGCGCGCAGCGAGGTTGGAGACAAGGTTGCGGCGCTGACCGCCGGCGCCGACGACTACGTCGCCAAACCGTTCGACCTGACCGAACTCGCGGCGCGCCTGCACTCGCGCGTGCGTCGCCCCCAGCTTTCGAATCCCCAAACGCTGAGCTTCGCAGACATCGAAATGGATCTCGGCGCGCGCACCGTCCGGAGCGGCGATGCTTCACCGGCTCTCACCGCACGCGAGTTCGATCTGTTGGCCGTTCTAGTGCGCGCGCCCGGACGCGTCTTTACCCGCGCACAACTCATCGATCGGGTTTGGGGCGAGGCCACCGCCGTCGAGCCGAACGTCGTCGAAACGTATATCTCGTATCTGCGCGCGAAGCTCGACCGCCCCGACGAACCGTCGATAATTCGTACGGTACGCGGGGTCGGCTACACGCTTCGCGAGCGCCGCTAACTCAGCAAGAAGTTCTGCATCATCCCGGTATCTTCGTGTGGGAGGATGTGGCAGTGGAACACGTCTTTGCCGGTAAACTGCAGGAAGCGAACGCGAATCGTGAGGCTTCCGTTCTTGCCGTTGGACTTCGGGGGAATGGCGAAGGTATCCCAGACTTCGGGCGGATCGTTCGGCTCACCGTTGAGCGCAACGATTTGGAACGAGTCGGTGTGCAGGTGGAAGGGGTGCGCTTCGACGGTTTCATTCTCGAGCACCCACTCCTCGGCGGTTCCCACCTTTACGATGGTCGGCGTCTCGCCCATTTGATACAGCGCGTGGTTGATGGTGAACCCGAAGTTCATCAAGAGCTTGTCGTTGGGGCCCTGACTGAAGAGAAAGTGCCGACGCGCCACGATCTCACTGTCGGTGATGATCGGATACTCGCGCGTCGGTACCGGCAAGCTCTTTGGGATGTGCATCGTGATCGGATTGTCGGCGACGACGAAGGTCGCGAGATCGAGCTGGGCGTAGGCGCTGAAGTCGATGCCCTGCGTGGGAAGCGAGGAGAGCGTGTAGATGCCGGGCTTTTTGGGAGCGCGAATCAAAAGCTCGATGCGATTTGCCTCCATGGTGAGGCGAGCCGGCGCGGTGAACATGTTCTCCGGCGTGACCACCGGCGTGTTCTTGCCGCTAAGGTCCTTGTACTTCGGGGCGAGCAGATTGACCCCGTCGAAACCGATCTGCCAGCAGTCGAAACCGGGCAGTACGAGCGCGAGCGGGATGCCGTTGCAGCCGTTGAGCAGGCGCAGACGCACCACTTCGCCCGGGCGCATCGCAAAGCTGGGCGGCGCGAACGGGTGATACACCGTGGTCTTTCCGGTATTGTCCATCCAGTTGACGCCCGCGCCGTTGACGGTCAGCATGGTGTAGGCGGTCCCGAACGAGTAGCCACCCTCCTTGGGCGGCTTGTAGGCGATGTACTCGCGTTCGTAAAGGCCGGGTGTCGTCTTGCTGGGGTTCACGTTGAGCGACTGGATGACGAGAAAAATCTCGCGGGCTGCGGCGATCTCGGGAACCTCGTCGATCGGCCCGCGCACGACGATCAAGCCGGCCATGCCGCCGCTGACCTGCACGTCGGTCGAGCCGTGCTTGTGCGGATGGTACCAGTGCAATCCGCTGGGGTGATCGGTCGGGATGGGAAAGGCGTACTGCAACTCGC
>DAIDGS010000035.1 GCA_027459845.1 Vulcanimicrobiota bacterium
GCGACGCTGGCCATCGCCAACGGGGATCGCACCGCCGCGCGCGGCCTCGCCGCGTTCGTCGGCATGCCGGAGACCCACAGCTACAGCAACCGTGCGCTCTGCCACGCGATGACCCGCGTCCAAGCGCTGCCGATCCTCGCGATCGACCCGGGTGTCGCACCGCGGCGCGGCTGGTCGCACCGCGCCTATGCCGGTGCCACCCGAACCGACGCGATCACCATGACGACCTGGCTCGCGCGCGGACCGACCACGTACTGCGTCAGCGCGACCTGGAATCCCATCCCCGGCCCGGTCGATGCAACGCTCTTTACCGACGACTACTTCATTTTGCTAAACTCGTTGGAACAGCCGTAGGCGAGAGCTATCGCTTCATATGTGCGTAGTGCTCCTCGAGCCGCTCCTTATCGGGATACAACCGCGGGTCCTCGGGTAAGCGGATCGGCTTACCCTCAAGTGCGTAGTAAACTCGGCCGTTGCTGAACTCTTCGTTAAGCGCGCGGCTGACCGCGAACGTGTAGTCGGGGCGAATCGAAACGTAGCCGCGATCGAAGAGCTTATCGCGTTGCGCCAATCGACGATCTCATAACCCGCCGCAAGCGCGGGCGGAACAGGCGCCTGACTGCCAAGCGATCGCATCGGAACTCGGAATCGTCGTTGGGCACCTACGGATCCTCCCAGGCGCGCGCAGCCGCCGATCGCATCGCAGCCCGCGGCCCAGCCTCCAATCGCATCCCGCCAGCCGTACTCCATGCCTGCGGCACCTCCGTCGAAGGGCATCGCCGACGGTCCTCGCCCCGGTGGAGGCGTGCCGGCGTTCCCGCCGGCACGATCCCGCGCAGGCGCGCGCCCCGCTAGTCCCCGGCGCGCTACCGCGACGCTTCGAGGCTTTTACGGAACGTCGTAGCGGGAGGTTAGCTCGCGGACGCGGGCGCGCAGAACCGCTTGCTCGGTCTTGGTCTCGATGTCGTCGAGCGCGTCGCAGATGATCCGGGCGACCTCGCGGCATTCGTCGCGGCCGAGCCCGCGCGAGGTGATCGCCGGCGTACCGATGCGAATGCCACTCGCGACCATCGGCTTCTGCCGGTCGTACGGGATGGCGTTCTTGTTGACCGTGATGCCGATCTCGTCGAGATAGGTCTCGACGGCCTTGCCGGTGAGGTTCTTGACCGAGACGTCGACCAGCATCAGGTGCGTGTCGGTGCCGCCCGCCACGAGGCGCAAACCGCCGCACACGAACTCGTCGGCCATCGCGCGGGCGTTGTCGATCACGGCCTGTTGGTAGGCTTTGAACGACGGCCGCAGCGCCTCGCCGAAGGCAACCGCTTTGGCGGCGATGGTGTGCATGAGCGGGCCACCTTGAATCCCCGGGAAAATGGCCTTGTCGATCGGCTGCGCCCACCGCTGCGTGCACAGCACGATCCCGCCGCGCGGCCCGCGTAAGGTCTTGTGCGTGGTCGAGGTCACGAAGTCGGCGAATGGAACCGGCGACGGATGCAGACCGACTGCCACCAGCCCGGCGATGTGGGCCATGTCGACCATCAGCGTCGCGCCGATCTCATCGGCGATCTCGCGAAACGGAGCATACTCCATCGTGCGCGGGTACGCGCTCGCTCCGGCGACGATCATCTTGGGCCGATGTTCGCGCGCCAACGCGCGGACTTCGTCGAAGTCGATCAGTTCGGTGTCGCTGCGCACGCCGTAGGCCAGCGCGTGGTAGAGCTTTCCCGAAAAGCTGACCTTCGTACCGTGGGTGAGATGACCGCCGTGCGCGAGCGACATGCCGAGCACCGCATCGCCCGGCTCCAGGTGCGCCATGAAGACCGCCATGTTGGCTTGCGCGCCCGAGTGCGCTTGGACGTTGGCGTGCTCGGCACCGAAGAGTTGCTTGAGCCGATCGATGGCGAGGTTCTCGGCAACGTCGACCCACTCGCACCCGCCATAGTAACGCTTGCCCGGATAGCCCTCGGCGTACTTGTTGGTCATCACGCACGCCATCGCTTCGCGCACGGCTTTGCTGGCGTAGTTTTCGGAGGCGATCAACTCGAGATTCTCTTTTTGCCGGCGTTCCTCGCCGGCGATCGCCGCAAAGAGTTCCGGATCTTCGAGTTCAACGTGGCTGCGCGAGAGCATCTCCATCTTCGTACCGTCCGCGTGCGTCAGGGTTTGGGAAGCAGGTCTTTCGGCGTCTGCGCGTCGGTAACCTCACCGCGCTCGATGGCCTTGAGCGTTCGCTCGCGCTGGGCGTCGCCGAACTCGAAGAGCTGTTCGAGGCGATGCGCGTGGCGTCCACCGTCGAACGGCGTCGATAGGAAGATGTCGAGAAGCTGCTCGATCATCTCCCAACCCGTCAGGCGCTCGGAGAGCGCGAGCACGTTGCAGTCGTTGTGATGGCGGGCGAGCTGGGCCGAGTATGGCTCCATGACCGGCGCGCAGCGGATGCCGGGAACCTTATTGGCCGCCATCGCGATGCCCAAACTCGAGCCGCACACCACGATCCCGCGATCGGCCTGCCCGGAAGCGACCGCCTCGCCGACTGCATAGCCGTACTGCGGATAGTCGACCGGCGTCGCGCTGTGGGTCCCGAAGTCGAGTACCTGGTAGCCCTTGTCGCGCAAGATCTGCGCGATGCGGTCCTTGTAGGTGAATCCGGCGTGATCGGCGCCGACGGCGATTTTCATGATGACGACAAACCTCTGACGCGCAAGGTGCGCCCGGCGGGCGAGAGAACTCGGCAACGATGAAGTTGGCGGTATCGAGCCACGCCTTCGATCGCGCGATTGCGGCGGGCGATCTGACGCAGCTCGAGTTTCTCGATTGGTGCGCGCGCGATCGGCTTTGCGACGGCGTCGTTCTCGACGCCCGCCACTTTCCGCGAAGCGACGACGACTACCTCGCGCAGCTCAAGAAGGTCGCGACCGATCGCGGGCTCACCGTCGCCGCCCTCGCCGACGAAGCATTCTTTAGCGCCGACGAGCCCGCCATGCGCGCCGCACTGGCCCGCGCCGTCGCCATCGGCGCTCCCTTGCTGGCCGCGCCGCTCGCGCTCGAAACCAGCTCGGCGTGGGTGGCGCAACTGGAGCGGCTCAACGTCGCCACCGGCCTGGCCAAGCACGCCAACGTCACCCTGGCGCTGCGCAATCGTCCGGGCACGTTTGCGGCGACCGACGCCGACTGCCGGCGAGCGACGAAGGAGGCCGACTCCGCGTGGCTGCGCTACGGCATCGAACCCGAAGCCTTCGACCGCGCCAGCGAGCCGGCACGCTTGGCGGCAAATACCGTCCTGGTGTGGGCGCGCATCGCGGCCGACGCGCGCGAACGGATTGCGACCACGCTGGCTGCGTTCCAGGATTTCGACGGGTTCGTGGTGCTCGACGGCGAGGACGTGCGACCAAGCGATCTGCGCGCGAGCCTGCGGGCGTGGTACGACGCCATCGCACGGCGTGCGCTCGACCGCACGTAGCGTCTGCCGTGCGAGGTTATTGAACCTGCTTTCTCGCAGGTGGGTGCGGCCCGGGCGCAGGTCCGGCAGGCATCACGCCCAAGCCGTACCGTCGTATCCGGAGCTGATGCTCCCTAGGTCATACCAGTCGGTTCAGCACCATAGCGCGGTGCGCGCTACGCGCAGTCGAGCCCTCTAACCCTACCACCTCGCGTCAAGCGAACGTGCGTGCGAGGAACGCCCTCCCAGAGGTGGAAACCGCGAGCATGGAGTTGCGCGCGTCGCGGCTGGAACTGCCTCTGGTTCATCCATTTCGCATTGCGCGCGGCGAAGAACGCATCGCCGACACCGTGCTGGTGCGCCTGCGCCACGACGGCCTCGAAGGACTGGGCGAAGCCACGCCGATCGAGCGCTACGGCGAAACCTGCAGCAGCGTTCTCGCAGAGCTGAACGGGCGCCGGCTTCGCAGCGACGATCCATTTGCGCTTGAAACCCTGCTCGACCCGGCCATCGCGCCGGCTGCGCGCGGCGGCCTCGATTTGGCGTTGCACGATCTCATCGGCAAGATGCTGAATCGCCCGCTCTACGCGCTGCTCGGACTCGACCCGGACGCCACGCCGGTCACCTCGTTCACCATCGGCATCGCGGACCGCGCGACGACGCTCGCCAAAGTGCGCGAAGTGGGCGACCATCCGATCCTCAAGGTGAAGCTGGGTGCCGGCAGCGCGCGCGAGCAAATCGAGACGATTGCCGCCATCCGCGAGCAGTACGCCAAAACGCTCCGCATCGATGCCAACGAGGGCTGGACGCCCGACCAGGCGATCGAGATCCTGCGCGCGCTCGAACCTTACGACATCGAGTTCTGCGAGCAACCGATCCCGGCCGGCACGCCGGCGGCGCTACGCGCGATCCGCGAACGGGTGCGCATTCCGATCGTCACCGACGAGGACTCATGCGTTGCTTCCGACCTTCCGGCGCTCTACGGGTGCGTCGACGGCGTCAACGTGAAGCTGGCCAAGACCGGCGGCGTTCGCGGCGCGCTGGCCATGATCCACACCGCGCGCGCGCTGGGATTCAAGGTTATGCTCGGCTGCATGGTCGAGAGCGCGATTGCGGCGACGGCCGCCGCGCATCTCTCGCCACTGGTCGACTGGGCCGACATCGATGGGCCGTTCCTCACCGCCGAGGATCCGTTCGAGGGCGTCCGCTACGCACGCGGCAAACTGATTCTCCCGCGCGAGCCCGGGCTGGGCGTGCGCGAACGCGTCGCGGCATGACGCGCCGTTACGCGATCCTCGCCCCGGGCCACTTTGCGACCGATGCCAAGACCGCGCACGGCGTGATCGCGTACGGGCGCGAGCCGGTCGTCGCGGTGATCGATCCGGATTGCGCCGGGCGGCGCGTCGGCGACGTGTTGCCGCACCTGGCGAGCCAAGCCCCGATCGTGGCCGATCTCGGGGCGGCCCGCGCGTTCGCGCCGACGGCGCTCTTGATCGGCACCGCGCCGAAGGGCGGCGCGCTCCCCGCCAGTTGGCGCGCCACGATCCTCGAGGCGCTAGCCGCCGGGCTGGAAGTCGTCAGCGGTCTGCACGACATGCTCGGCGACGACCCCGAGTTCGCGGCCGCCGCGCGCACCGGCGGCAGCTCGATTTGGGACGTTCGGCGCACGCCGGCGGCACCGATCTTCTCGGGTGAGGTCTACGACCTCGCAACGCCGACCGTCTTGCTGGTGGGCAACGACTGCGCGGTCGGGAAGATGACGGCGGCGCTCGAAATCGTGCGGGCCGCGCGCGCGCGCGGCGTCGATGCCGACTTCGTTCCGACCGGTCAGACCGGCATCATGATCGCCGGGTGGGGGCTCTCGATCGACCGCGTCGTCGCGGATTTTGCACCCGGCGCGACCGAGTCGTTGGTCCTCGAGTCGGCGCGGCGCGGCAGCGAGCTCATCGTCGTCGAAGGCCAAGGTGCGATCAACCATCCGGCGTACGCAACGGTGACGCTAGCGCTGATGTACGGCAGCGCCCCGGACGCGCTGGTGCTGGTGTGCGCTCCGCGGCGTTCGGCAATTGAGGGTTACTCCACGCCGACGCTCGGCTATCGCGAACTGATCGACGTCCACGAAGCGCTGCTGGCAACCGTGAAGCCGGCACCGGTGGTCGGCATCGCGCTCAACACGCGCGGACTCAGCGACGACCTCGCGCGCGCCGAGATTGCGCGCGCGATCGCGCAGACGCAGCTTCCGGCCGACGACGTCGTGCGCTTCGGCGCCGAGCGCCTGACGGCGGCGATGCTCCCGGCGATCGTGCGCCGGCCGCCGCTGCGCGCGAGCGTTCCGGCATGAGCGCGCTGCGTCGCAGCGTGGCGTTGCTGACCGCCGTCGCCGCGCTCGGAATCGGCGCGCTGGGCGGCTGCAGCAAGCGCCCCAGCGCGCGCATCGGCGTGCGCAATCCCTGGACGATCTCGGGCGTCTTGCGGCTGGGTGAGAACGAAGAGCCGGATAGCCTCAACCTGATGTTCGGCAACAACAGCGCGACCGACGCCGTCAGTGGCCTGCTCTTCTCGTTCATCCTGCGCTACGACGCCGACGGCAACTACGTGCCCGACCTCGCGACGGTCGTCCCCTCGGTCGCCAACGGCGGCATCAGCCGCGACGGCAAGCGCATCACCATCCACCTGCGCCGAGGCGTCGTCTGGTCGGACGGCGCGCCGCTGACGGCGGCCGACTGGCTGTTCACGTACCACGCGGTGATGAATCCGCGCAACAACGTGAAGACGCGCTACGGCTGGGACGTGATCGCCTCGGCCAGTGCGCCCGATCCCTATACGATCGTCATTCGCCTCAAGCATCCGAGCGTCGAGGTATTGGGGATCCTGGCGATGGGAGGAGCCGGCTATCCGCCGCTTCCCGCACATCTGCTCGCCACGTTGCCCGATATCAATACCGCGCGTTTCAACGCCCATCCGATTTCGAGCGGACCGTACTTGCTCAAAGCCTGGAATCACGGGTCGTCGCTGATCTTCGTACCGAACCCGCGCTACTTCCGCGGCCCACCCAAGCTCCGCGAACTGATTTGGAAGGTCGTTCCGAACGTCAACACGCTGTTTTCGCAGTTGCAGACGCACGAGATCGACGTGTACCCCAACGTCAACGCCAACTTCATCGCGCGCCTGCAGGGCATTGCCGGCATCCGCGTGGTGCATCGCGTGGTGGCGACGTGGCGTCATCTCGGCTTCAACATGAAGCAGCCGCAGTTGGCCGACGTCCGCGTGCGGCGGGCGATCGCCGAAGCGGTCGACTGGAAGCGCATCAACGCAACGGTCTACAAGGGCTACAACCAACTCGCCGTCTCGGACATCTTTCCGGGCTCTTGGGCGGCCCCGCACCTTCCGCCCTACCGCTACGACCCGGCCGATGCCCGGCGACTGCTGAGCGCCGACGGCTGGCGGCGCGGTGCCGACGGCATCCTGCACAAGGGTTCGATCGCGCTACGCTTGACGCTCTCGGCGACCACCGGGCACATGACCAACGATCAGAGCGAAGTGCTGATCCAGTCGATGTTGCGACCGCTCGGCATCGCCGTGCGCATCCGCAACTATCCGGCCAATCTGCTGTTCGCGCGTAGCGGCCCGATCTACAGCGGAAAATACGACATGGAGTGGTCGGAAGAGACCAACGGTGCCGACCCCGACAACTCCGGCGACTGGAACGCCGCCTTCATCCCGCCAAACGGCGCCAACACGTCGTGGCTCGACGATCCGATCGTCAACGCAACCAGTGCGGCCGCGACCGCGACCTACGATCGCGCCGTTCGCAAACGGCTCTATCAGCGCGAGGAAGAGCGACTGCGCCAGCTCGATCCCGCGATCTTCTTCTCGTGGTCGACCGATTACACCGCGATGAACACCGACGTCCGCAACTACGTCCCGGCGGCGTTCATCGCCGATACGTGGAACGCATGGGAGTGGCGCATCTGAGCGGCCTCACGCTGGCGACCGACGTTGGCGATGCGGCGCGTTTGATCTTCGAGCCGACGCGCAAGGGCGCGATCAGTTGGAACACCTTCGAGAGCGGAACGATCGCCTTTCGGCTGCTACGCGCCCGCGAACCGGCCGGGCCGTGGCTCGACCTGGCACGATGGCACGTTGGGGGATCGACCTCGATGAGCCCGGTGCACGAGGGTCTTCGCGTCGACGTCGACGAGCTCGTCGCCGACCTTCCATTCGACGGACTGGACGTACGCACCGACGGCATGCACCTCAATCTGCTGGCGTTTGCCTCGGCGGTGCCGGCGCGCGCCTCGCTACCGTACGCGCGCGACGCCCTCATTCTCGACGTCCCGCGCATCGCACAGTACGGTGCGCACGGCGAACGCGGTTGGTGCAGCCCGGCTGCGCTCGCCATGCTGCTGGCCTATCACGGTCTGCCGACGCCGATCGAAACGGTGGCGGCGGCGGTCTTCGATCGCGCCTACAACGGGACCGGAAACTGGAGTTTCAATACGGCCTACGCGGGATCGCTCGGGCTGCGCGCCGTGGTGCTGTACCTGCAGAACCTCGACGCGGCCCAACGCCTGATCGAGCGCAATCTGCCGCTGGCGATTTCGTATTCGTGGAGCGAAGGCGAACTGCCCGGCGCGCCGCTGCCGCGATCCGACGGCCACCTCGCGGTCTTGGCCGGATTCACCGGCAACGGCGACTGCGCGATCAACGATCCCGCGGCCGCGAACGTGCGGGTCGTCTATCCGCGGCGCACGCTCGAGCACCTCTGGCAACGCGCCGGGGGCGTTGCGTATCTGCTCGCACCGGTCGGCGTCGCGTTCGCCGACGCGCTGTGAGCGGGCAGCCGCAGGACCGCCTGCAGTCGACCGCCGACGTGCGCGCCGCCCCGCTGCACGTCGCGCTGATCGAACCTGAAATCCCACCCAACACCGGCAACGTCGCGCGGCTCTGTGCGGCCACCGGTTGCGCGTTGCACCTGATCGAACCGCTCGGATTTCGCATCGACGACCGCGAGCTCAAGCGCGCCGGGCTCGACTATTGGAACGAACTCGGGGTGGTCGTGCACGCTTCGCTGGAGGCGTTTCTCGCGGCGACCGTCGAGCGCCGACACTGGTTCCTTTCGACGCGCGGATGCCGCTCGTACACCGAGGCGGCGTTCGAGCGCGGCGACGTGCTAGTCTTCGGCAAGGAGACGCGGGGTTTGCCTGCCGCGTTGCTCGAGGCCTACCCCGACGCGACGCTGCGCATTCCGATGCGCGCGGGCGCGGTACGCAGCCTCAACCTCGCGAGCGCGGTCGCGATCGTCACTTACGCGGCGCTCGCGCAGCTCGGCTTTCCGGCGCTCGTCTAGCGGCTCGACGGCGCGTTAGGCGCGGCCGAGCGCGGCCGGTTTCGGCAAAAACAGCGACGCGATGAAGGCCAGTACGCCGAAGACGGCGATCGCCGCGAAGACCGGGACCAATCCGTCGCGATCGCCGAGCGCCCCGAAGACCGGCGCCATCAGTCCTCCAACCGTCACCGCCAAACCGAGCGTCACGCCGGAGGCGACGCCGATGCGCTTGGGGAGGTACTCCTGACCGATCACCACCACCACGCCGGCCGAGAGTCCGAGCGCGACGCCAAACGCGATCGCGAGCGGCACGAGCACCGCATACGACGGCGCGTGACTGCCGGCGACGGCGATCGCAGCGGCGAATATCGGCGTGAGCGCCAGCGAGGCGTTGACGACGCGGCGACGGTCGATGCGATCGGCCAGCGCACCGCCCCAAACCGTCCCGGCGACACCGCCCAAGAGCATCAAGGCGAGGACCACCGATGCCAGCACGGTATCGACGTGCGTCACCGTAATGGCGAAAATCGGGAGGAACGTCACCGCTGCGAGGAACGTCATCGAGCGCAGGCCGACGGTAAGCGTGAGCAGCGCGAAGGCGCGCCAGTCGTCGTCGCCGGTCCCCTGCCGACGCACGTGGTGGACGCGCGCGCGCACCTCCGCGAAACGCGGCATCTCGCGCACGAGGACCACCGCGACGATCGCACCGGGAAGCACCAGCCAGGCGGCACCGTGCAACCCGAAGGCGAGCAGCAGCGGCGTCACCAGGATCGGTCCCAGCGCGAAGCCCAGATATCCGCCGGTGGTGAACCAACTCATCGCGGTTGCACGGTTGGCCCCGGCAAAGTAGTTGGCGTAGCGCGATCCTTCGGGGTGAAAGGCCGCGACGCCGACACCCGAGATGAGCGCGCCCAGAAACATCAGCGGCAGGCTTGCGGCGTAGCCGATCATCGCCGTTCCCAAACATGCCAGTAGGACCGCGCACGGAATCACCCAGGCGAACGGCTTGCGATCGGAAAAGTGCCCGAAGAGCGGTTGGACGATCGACGACGAGAGGTTCATCGCGAGGACCAGCGTCGCCGCAACCGCCAACGATAGGCCGCGGTGCGAAACCAGCCACGGGATAATGGCCGGCAACGCGCTCTGATTGGCGTCGTTGACGAGGTGAGCAACCGTAAGGGTGAGGATCCCTCGCCGGTCGGCCGGCGCCTGTGCGACGCCGGCGACGTTTGCAGCCGCCATGAAGCATCATCATGGCACGCGGCGAAGATTCTCCTCCAATGTCTTTTGTCGAGATCGAGCGACGGGTCGTGGACTGCCGGCGCTGTCCCGAGTTGCGTGCCTACGCCGCCGAGGTGGCACGCGTCAAACGGCGTGCCTACGCCGGCTGCACCTACTGGGGAAAGCCAGTTCCCGCGTTCGGCAATGCGCGCGCGCGGCTGCTGCTCGTCGGCCTCGCACCCGGCGCACACGGCAGCAACCGGACGGGACGAATGTTTACCGGCGACGCATCGGGCGACTTTCTCTATCCGGCGTTGTATCGCGCCGGCTTTGCGTCGCAGCCGCTGGCGCGCAGCCGTCGCGACGGCATGAAGCTGATCGACTGCGCCATCACGGCCGCGGTGCGTTGCGCGCCGCCCGCAAACCGGCCGACGCCGGCCCAGCGGCGGCGCTGCGCGCCGTATCTCACCGAAGAGCTGGCGGCGCTACCGCACCTCGTCGTCGTCGTGGGGCTGGGCGCGGTCGGCTTCGATGCGGCGTTGACCGCGCTTGGCGAGCTGGGCTACGCTTGGCCCGGGAAGCCACGCTTCGGACACGGTGCCGAGTTTGCGGCGCGTTGTGCCGATCGCACCATCACGGTGCTGGGTTCCTATCACCCAAGCCGGCAGAACACCAACACCGGCGTGCTCACCGTCGCGATGTTCGATGCCGTCTTCGCGCGGGCGCGGGCCCTGCTCGACGGGGCGGCGGTTAGTTGAGCGTGATCGTGCGGCCGCACGAATCGATGGCCGTATGCGGAATCATGAGTCCGCCCCCATCTGGGCTGGGCTTGAACGCGATGATGCGTAGCGGCGGAGCGTCGATCGCTTCCGGCCCGTAGGTCTGCTCGAGCGAGAGCCGCGCGGTGTTGACGGCCTCGATGTTGTCGGCGTCGGCCGTGACCAGATACTGCTGCACGGTACCGTTGTTGGCGAAGAGGATGCGAAAGCCGACGCCGTTGGGTGCGGTGATGTCGCGCTGTCCGCAGGACGGCCCCAGCGTTGCGCCGCGCGCATGCGCAGGCGGAACCGCCCACAGCGCGAGCAACGCCGACGCCATCGCGGCACACGCAATCAGCGGTCGAAGACGAGCCTCCACTCCCCGATTATCGGCCATGCGGGCCCGGAAGTGTGGTCCGAAGGTTAAGATCGTGCAAGAGCTCGTCGGGAACGCCGGAAGGCGCATCCATCATCACGTCGCGCGCCACTTGGTTCTTCGGGAAGGCGATGACCTCGCGAATGGAATCCTCGCCGCACGCCAGCATCGCGATGCGATCGATGCCCAGCGCCATGCCGCCGTGCGGCGGCGCGCCGTACCCAAGCGCGCGGATGAAGAAACCGAAGCGGGCCTCGATTTCGGCATCGTCGAGCCCGAGCATCTCGAAGATTTTGCGCTGCTGGTCGGGGCGATGGATGCGGATCGATCCCGAGCCGAGTTCGTAGCCGTTGAGGACCATGTCGTAATGCTGCGCGCGCACCGCCATCGGGTCGCGCTCGATCAGCTCCCAGTGGTCGTCGACCGGCGCCGAAAAGGCGTGGTGCGCCGGCGCCGGCTTGCCGGTCGCCTCGTCGAGATCGAGGTACGGAAAATCGAGCACCCAGCCGAACGCAAACTTTGCGGGATCGCGCAGGTTGCAGCGATCGCCGACTTCGAGGCGCATGCGACCGGCGGTCGCGCGCACCGCGGCGCGATCGCCCGCAAAGAGCAGTACGGCGTCGCCTTCGGCGGCTGCGGCGCCGTCGCAGACCGCCGCGATCTCGTCTGCGCTCAGGAACTTTGCCGCCGAGGACTTGGTCCCCGACGCCGCTCGTGCGATCCACACCATCCCCTGGGCGCCGTGCGTCTTGGCGAGCTCGGTGAGCGCGTCGAAGTCGCGCCGCGAGAGCGCCGCGCCGCCGGGATAACGCAGTGCCAGGATCTCGCCGCCGCGCGCCAGCGTCGATGCGAACACCGCAAACTCGCTGGCCGCAAACGCGTGGCCCACGTCGGCCAGCTCGAGCCCGAACCGCAGGTCGGGCTTGTCGCTGCCGTAACGGCGCAGCGCCTCGTCGTAGGTCAGGCGGGGAAAGGGCGGCAGATCGACGTCCAGCGCGGCTTTCCACACCGCGCGCATGCACGACTCCATCGTCTCCAGGACCTCGTCCTGGGTCACGAACGACATCTCGACGTCGACCTGCGTGAACTCGGGCTGACGGTCGGCCCGAAGGTCCTCGTCGCGCATGCAGCGGGCGATCTGCAGGTAGCGTCCAAAGCCCGCGACCATGAGGATTTGCTTGAGCATCTGCGGCGATTGCGGCAACGCATAGAAACTTCCCGGATGCATTCGGCTCGGCACCAGATAGTCGCGCGCGCCCTCCGGGGTCGACTTGATCAGCATCGGCGTCTCGATCTCGACGAACTCGCGCGCGTCGAAAAAGTCGCGAATGGCCTTGACGATGCGATGGCGCATGCGCAGGTTGCGCTGCATGCGCGGGCGGCGCAAATCCAGATAGCGATACTCCAGGCGCAGGTTTTCGTCGACCGCGTCGTCGGCGTTCACCTGAAACGGCGGTACTTCGGAGCGGTTGAGCACCTCGAGTCGCGCAACGCCGACCTCCACGTCGCCGGTTCCCAACCGCGGATTCTGGGTGCCGTCGGGGCGGCGGCGCACGGTGCCGCAGACGCGGATCACGTCCTCGTGGCGCAATCGTTCGGCGGTCGCGAAGTGGTCCTGCTCGGGAGCGAAGACGATCTGCGTCACGCCTTCCCAGTCGCGCAAGTCGACGAAGATCAGCCCGCCGTGATCGCGCCGGCGATTCACCCAGCCGTCGAGTTCTACCGTCCGGCCCTCGTCGCCGGCGCGCAGCGCACCGCACGACGTTCGCATCCCCCGCTCAGTCATGATCGCGTAGAGCCTCCTTGATTCCCGAAACGTAATGGTACTGTTGCACGATGTCGCGCGCCAGCTTGGAACGCGGCGCGCGAGCGTCCAAGTAGCCGAGCAACGGCGGAACGCGGGTCAGCAGCGCGTGCGCGCCGAGCGAAACCGCGGTCATACCGAGCCGCAGCTTGACCTCGAAACGCGGGTGTTTGCGGTAAAAACGCACCGTCGAACGACCGGCCAGGCGCATCTTGGTCTTTTGATCGTCGTGCGGGACGTCCTGGCAGTGGTAGTTTACGGCCAACGGTTCGTAGAGAATGTCGATGCCGGCCGTCTGCAGCCGAAAACCGAGCTCCAAGTCTTCGTGTCCGTAGCCGGTAAAGCTCTCGTCGAAGCAACCGACGCGCAGCAGGTCGTCGCGGCGTACCGAGGCATTGCCGGTTAAAAAGTACAGCCACGACAGCCGCTTGCGCGTCGGCGGATGCAGCGATCCGCGCGCAGCCGGATGATCGCGCTTGTAGGCGTAGTCGGCCAGGTCGCGCACTTGAACCTCCAGGCCGACCACGGCAACGTTGCGGCGCGCGCGATGATGCGCTAGGTGACGCGACAGTAAGTCCGGCGACGCGAGAATGTCGGCGTCGTTGAAGAGCACGATCGCGCCGACCGCCGCGCGAATGCCGGCGTTGCGTGCCGCGGCCCGGCCGCCATAGGCCGCCGGCAGGTGGCGGACGTTGGGATGGCGCTCGCCGAGATCGCGCAGAAACTCGGCCGTTCCGTCGGTCGAGTTGGAGTCGGCGATCAACACCTCGTAGCGGTCGGGCGGCAGGTCTTGCGCGAGCAGCGTCGGCAGCACCTCGGCCAGCGTCTCGAGGCGATTGTAGGTGGGAACGACGACCGAAACTTTCATCATAGTCATGCGATCAGCCGGCGCACGCCCGCGACGACCTCGTCGCGAAAGCATGCCAAGGAGCGCTCGTCCGCGTCAAGCGGTTTTCGTACGAGGACGTGAGGAACGCCGTACGGCGCCCACTCCTGGGAGTTCAACCGGAAGTAGCGATGTTCAAAGGCAACCAGCGTGGGCCTTCGTACCGCGCTTGCGACGTGAGTCGCACCGGTGTCGACGGTGACGACGCAACGCGCCCGCTCGAAGACCGCCGCCCACGCGAAGAAGGGCAGCCCGACGAACGTGCGCTCGGCAACGTCCGGCTGCTGGAACGGCTGCGCGGCGGCCGCACACTCGGGCGCCAGCGTCAAGACCACCGGGCCGAGGGCGCGCAGCCGCCGGGCCAACTCGAGGGTGCTGGCGACGGTACTGCCGCCTGCGAACCAGCGCGCCCCGAGGTGCATCACGATCGGATCGGCGGGCAGATCGGCGCAGACCGCGCGGTCTTCGTCGGTCAGATCGAGGCGCAGCGCAGCCACGCGCCGGTGTGCGCCGGCGAGCTCGACCAAATCGAGCAACTGGTCGACCTCGTGGCGCACCCGCCGCTGCGGAAACCGGTCGCTCAGTTCCGGATCGGCCTCCGATACCATCACCCGGTTGAGGAACATCCGCGCTGTCAGCCGCGCCAGCCAGCGGCGTTCGTAGGTATACCCGACGCGCAGCGGCGCGGCGGTCGCTCCGACGATCTGCAGGTCGATCGCGCGCGGTGCCAGCGCGACCGCGATGTCGCAGCCGCGAAAGCGCGTTCCCACCACGCGCGGCTTGACCGCGCGCGGCAACACCACCAGTTCGTCGATGTCGGTGTTGCGCTCGAGCACCACGCGATTATAGGCGCTGGTCACCGCCGTGATGCGCGCATCCGGAAACGAACGGCGCACGGTGGCGATGGCGGGCGTCGAGAGGATGAGGTCGCCGATCCGATCGGTGCGCGAGAGCAGGATGCGCATCATGGCGCAAGCGCGCGTTCCAGCTCGTCGAAATACTCGGCGGCGATCAAGGCGCGCAGCGCGCGACGTTCGCTGCGCGCGAGCGCGCGATCGGCGCCGAGATCGCCGATCCGCCGGCGCAGTGACGCGCTGCGACCGCGCAGGTGATGGTAGCCGCGCTGTACGGGATTGATCCCGGTGGCCAGGTAGCTGCGCCAGTGAGGATGCCGTCGTACCAGTTGCACCGCCGTGCGCGCCTGGGCGCGCGCCTGCGCCAACATCTTCTCCACGTCACGCGCGCGTGGCGCCGGCTTCCAGTGGTAGGCGAGGGCCCGCGGATTGAAGACCGCGCGAACGCCGGCGAAGCGCAGACGCAAGCCGACATCGATGTCTTCCCAACCGTACTCCGCGAAGCTCTCGTCGAACCCACCGATGTCGCGAATCGTCTGCAGCGGTACCGAGACGTTGGTCGTCCAAAAAAAGTTCCCGCTATAGTCGGTGATGCGCCATACGGGTGGCGGCAGTTCGTCGAAACTCTCCACGTTGATCGCGCCGCCGCGCACGATGGCCTTGGGACGTGCGTCGCCGGCGCGCAGGTGTTCTTCGAGAAAGTTCGGCAACGGCAGCACGTCGTCGTCGATGAAGACGATGCGTTCGCCGCGGGCGCGTGCGATCCCGACGTTACGCCCCTTCGCCAGGCCGGCATTGGCCTGATCCACCACGACGAAGCGTGCGGTGGCGCGCTCGGCCGCACGGGCGATCACCGCGGCGGTCGCGTCGGTCGATCCGTCGTTGACGAGCACGACCTCGTACTCCTGCGCGGCGACGGTCTGCTCGAAGGCCGCGTCCAGCACCCGTTCGAGCAACGCAGCGCGATTGTAGGTGCACAGCTGTAGAGTGATGCGCCGATCGATCATCCAAGCAACCGATCGAGGGCGGCCAGCGTTTGCGACACATCGAGTGCTTCGATGCAGGCGTAGTCGGCACACCTTTCCTTGGTATCGCCGGTATGGCAACGAAAGCTCGGCCGCACGACCGCGACCGCGCGACCCTGCGGTGCCCAGCGATCGGGAAAGTCGCTCTGAAACGGAAATATTCCCAAAGTCGGCGTACCGACCGCCGCGGCGACGTGCATCGACCCGGTGGTGATTCCGATCCAGGCCGCCGCTCGCGCCGCGAGCGCGCCGAAGCCGCCGATATCGAGCTGCCCGGCGACCGAGCGGACGCGCGGCTCGCCGGCCTCCGACGCGATCCGCGCTGCGATCGCGGCTTCGCGTGGGCTCCCGCTCACCAGCACCGCGCTCCCGCGCTGCGCCAGCGCACGTGCCAAACGCACCCAGCCGCCGGTCGGCCAGTGCGAACGCTGCGACGCGATCGCATTACACGGATTGAGGATGACGAAGCGCGCCGCGGCCAAGCCGCACCGATCGAGCACGGCCGCCGCCGCGTGCGCGTCGGCCGCGGTCGGCTCGAAGCTCGGGATGCGCGCGTCGGTGGAAGCGCCGAGCGCGCGCGCATAGTCCAGGAGGACGTCGACCCAGGGCGACGTAACGTCGCCGCATTCGCTGCGCACGTCGACGCGATGGGTGAATCGGTAGGAGTAGAACCGGCGAGACTGCCCCACGCGCACGGGAATGCGCGCCGCCTGCAGCGCGCGGGCGATGCGCTCAGTCGCCCAGGTCACGACGGCCGCATCGTAGCTCCGCGCGGCCAGCAGGTCGCGCAGCCTGCCGATCGCGGCGCCGTCGTCGCACAGCACGGTATCGACGTCCCGGCTGTGCATCAGCGCGTCGCGATGGCCGGGGAGCGTCACGGCGTCAACCACCCCAAAGCGCCCGCGCAGTGCCCGAGCGACGACCGATGCGACCAACGAGTCGCCGATCCCCCCGCCGGCGCAGCAGAGCAGCGCGCGCTCGCCTACGCTCACGTGACGAAGGCGCGGCTGAGCTCGCGCGTATAGGTGGCATCCAAGAGCGCCGCGCGAGCCAGTGCACGCAGCCATGCCGGCAGCCGCCGGTCGTCGGCCGCCGCCGCATACCTCCGCAGCAACCCTTCCGGAATGAGCCGGCCGCGCAACACGTTCGGCGGATACGCGCCGGTGGCCAGCCGCGCACGCAGCGAACGGTGTTTGTCGACGAACTTACGCGCCATTTGCGCGCGCTCGACGGCTTTGCGAAGCTCCACGTCGAGCGCGTCGCCGCCGGGCGGCTTGAGATGCCACAGGTACGCGTCCCACGCAAAGCGGCGCGTGCCGCCCGCGTCGCGCAGGCGCACGCCGAGCTCGGTGTCTTCCCAACCGTAGAGCGAAAACGCCTCGTCGAAGCCACCCACGCGGTCAAATAGCGCGCGCGGCAGCGACGCATTGCAGGTGCAGAGAAAGGCCCCCGAATAGTTGCGTGCGCGCGGAAGCGGGCGCTGCGCGTCCGAGGCGACGTTGAGAATCGGACCGCTCACGACGCAGTTCGGGAGATCGTGTGCGCGCGCGTGCGCCGCGAGGTATCCCTCCGGCAACGCGACGTCGTCGTCGCAGAAGAGCACGAGCTCGCCGCCGGCCAGCGCGACGCCGCGGTTCCGCGCTTTGGCGCGGTTCGGTTCGGCTTCGAAGACGTAACGCACGGAGAGCGCGCCGCGCGCCTGCGCGTCGGCCGCGACGGCGTGCGTCGCGTCGCTCGACCCGTTATCCACCACGATCGTCTCGAAGCTCGGCGCGCCGGATTGCGTCGCCAGCGTGGCGAGCACCCGCGCGAGGTGACCGGCGCGATTGCGCGTCGCGATCACCACCGAAGTCCGCATCGGCGCGTTCATCCGGCCAGCGCCAGCAGCGACGCGGCCATCCGCTCGGCCGCCCCGACGTGCTCGCGGTACATCGATCGCAAGCGTTCGCCGCTCGTCGCGATCCACTGGGCGTCGTCGAAGCGCTCCTGGATCACGCGGGCGACGCGTCCCGGCGTCATCGTCCCGTGCAGTTCGGCGATGACCATCGCCTGAGCGTCGATGTTCGGCTGCGTGTGGTAGCGGAAGCGCCGCGCCACGGCGACGGCCGCCGCGCGCTTGAGCGGAATGCCGATCAACGGTACGCGATCGAGATAGGTCAGCGGCCCGTTGAAGGCGACCTTCTCCGGTGCGTTGAGGGGCGTAATCGCGATCATCGGTTTCCCGAGCGCGGCCAGTTCGATGCATTTGGTTCCCGGAATGGTCGCGACCAGCCGTGCACGTGCGGCCGCGGCCAACGCATTGCGCAGGATCGGAATCCGGACGCTGCCGTCGAGCGACTCGAATGCCGCAGCTCCACCGGCATCGTGCACCAGCCGACCGCGCCGCGCAAAGACGCGCGGATCGCCGCCCCGCTCGATGGCGGCACGCAAGCGCTCGGTCGAGGTAAACGGCGAGATGCCGAAGGCGACCGGGATTTCGGGTCGCTCGCGCGCCAGTTGCAGCGCAGCGGTGAAAAACAGCGGCACCAAGTTGTCGACTTCGTACGGCCGCGAGCCCGGCATGATCACGACGCCGTCGCGCGGCGCTCCGGGCTCCGGTTCGGCGCCGGCTTCGAGCAACGCGCCGTCGATTGCCAGGTTTCCGATGAGTTCGATGCGCTCGGCCGGGATGCGCCACCGGCGCAGTTGCGCGACGTTGGCGGGATCGATCGCGAAGGCGCGCGCGAAAACTTTGCGGTAGCCCGCGCGTGCGAACTTGTAGGTGGCCGCCCGTCCGCCCAGGCGTCCATGCAGCCGGACCGCGTGCAGCAAGTCGCCGCCGAGGTACTGCACCACGTCGACGCGATCGGGCGGATCGTCGATCGGTCGCCCCAGTGCAAAGCGTAGGTACGTCGCGGGCGGATAGACGCGGGCGGCCGGAAACATCGCGCGCAGCGTCGCGGCTTCGGTGCCGGTGGCAAAATCGTCGGGAACCAGAAACACGCTCACCTGCGCACCGGGATCGCGGGCATAGAGCGCGCGCAGCAGCGGGCGCACCCAACCGGCTACCTCACCCGGCCCGTTAGCGGTCAGCGCGATACGCATCGAGGATGCGGGCGATCGTCTCGCTCGTGCTGGTACCGTCCCGATGCGGTGCCAGGGCGATCCGACCGCCGCCACGCAGGACGGTCGCGCGTTCGGGGAGTTCGTCTTCACGATACTGCGCGCTCTTGACGTGCACGTCGGGACGCAAACGTTCGAGCAGCGCTTCGGGCGTTCGTTCGGAGAAGCCGACCACGGCGTCGACGCTGCGTAGCGCGCGCAGCAGTTCGGCCCGCTCCGCAAACGGTACGATCGGCCGTGGCGCGCCCTTGAGCAGCCGCACCGACGCATCGTCGTTGAGCCCCACGATCAGCGCGTCGCCGGCGGCGCGCGCCCACGCCAGGTACTCGACGTGTCCGGCGTGCAGCACATCGAAGCATCCGTTGGTAAAGACCACCCGCCTCCCGTCGGCACGCAAACGCTCGCGCCAAACGGCGGCCTGGTCGCGATCGAGCAGCGGTGCGAAGCGTTCAGCGTCGCGCACGATCGACCATCGTAAGAATTTCGTCGGCCCGGGCGGTCGCGGTGCCGAGCTTCTCGACCACCACGGCGGCGGCGTAGTTCGCCAGTTGCGTCGCACGTTCGATCGGTGCACCGGCCGAGAGCATGGCGGCCAGGGTCGCGATCACCGTATCGCCGGCACCGCTGACGTCGTAGACGGTGCGCGCAACCGACGGAATGTTCAGCCGCTCGCCGTCGCGCCCAAAGAGTGCCATGCCGGCTTCGCCGCGGGTGATCACGACGTAACGGCACTCCATCCGTTCCAACAACCGGCGTCCGCACCGCTCCAGGCTGGCGGCGTCGACGATCGCAACGCCGGTCGCCTGGGCCGCTTCGTGAGCGTTGGGCGCGATCAGCGTGACCCCGCGAAAGAGATCGACGTTGGCCGGTTTGGGATCGGCCAGCACCAGCGGCGCCGCCAGCGCCGCCTCGACCAGGTCGCGCGAGAGCAGGCCTTTGGCGTAGTCGCTCAGGATGATCGCGTGCCCGGCTTGCGCCCAGCTGCGCACGAACGCGACCATACGCTCCCGTACCGCGGGTTCGGGCGGCGCGAGCGATTCCCAGTCGGCGCGTACCACCTGCTGGTTGTGTGCGACGACGCGCGTCTTGCGCGTGGTGGGCCGTCCGGCCAGCGCGAACACGCCGCCGTCGTCGACTTGCTCGCCGCGCAGCAGTGCGCGTGCCTGCTCCCCGAGGGCGTCGTCGCCGATGGTTCCCACGAACGCGACGTCCACGTCGAGCGCGCGCAGGTTGTTGGCCACGTTTCCGGCGCCACCCAGCGTGAAGGAGTGGCTGTCGACGGCGACGACCGGAACGGGCGCTTCGGGGGAGATGCGCGAGACCGTCCCCCAAATCCACTCGTCGATCATCAGGTCGCCGACGACCAGCACGCGCCGCGCGCGCGCGCGCTCCAAAAGCGTGCGCACTTCGTCGGCCGAAGCGGCTGCGGTCATCGCGGCGCGGCGATCAAGCGATGCCGTCCTCGAAGATCAGCACTTGCTCCACCAGGTCGCACACGATGTGCGCCATGACTTGGTGCACCTCTTGAACGATCGCGGCGTAGCCGTCGGGTCCGACGAGCGCGAGGTCGGCGACCTCGGCCGCCCTTCCGCCGCCGTTGCCGGTGAACGCCACGCTGAGCGCACCGCAGCGCTTGGCGGCTTCGAGCGCCAGCACGACGTTGCGCGAGGTGCCGCTGGTGGTCATACCGATGACCACGTCGCCGGGACGCGCAAAGGCCTCGACCTGACGCGCAAAGACGACGTCGTAGCCGTAGTCGTTGCCGATGCAGGTCAACGTCGAGGTATTGACCGAGAGCGCTTCGCTGTGCAAGCCCGGGCGCTCGCGCAAGAAGCGTCCCGACAGCTCGGCGGCCATGTGTTGCGCTTCGGCCGCGCTGCCGCCGTTACCACACCACAAGATCTTCTTCCCGTCGCGCAGCGCTGCGACGATTGCCGTGGCGATGGCTTCGCACTGTGGGCGGTAGTGGGGTGCCTCCAAGAGGCCGCGGCGATCGGCGATCAAAGCGTCGTAGTCGCGGCGCGCGCGATAGTCGATGCCGGCCGGCGTCACGGTTCGATCCACAGCAGATCGTCACCCTGGGAGACCAGTTCGCCGTTGGTGGGAACGATGCGCACGACCGTACCCGCATATTCACTCTGAATTTCGTTAAACAGCTTCATGGCCTCGAGGACGCAGACCACGCTCCCCTTTTCGACGCGATCGCCGACCGAGACGTACGGCTCGGCATCCGGCGAGGGGGCGCAGTAGAATACCCCGGTCAGCGGCGCGACCACTTTTTTGACGTTGGCGGCAGCGACCGGCGCGGGCGCGCTCGCGTCGCCCGGCGCGCGGGCCGGCGCCATCACCGGGAGCGTCGCGATCGACTGCCCCTCGCGGCGCACCACTTCATACACGGCGTCGCCGAGCTTGACTTTGATCCGGTCGAGGTCGTGCTCGTGCATCACCTCGAGAAGCTCGCGCAGGGTCTGTGTCTCGCGCTCGTATTCGTCCATTACCGCTCCGCTTCGACGATCGCCGCCGCAACGTCTCCCGCGAGCGGCAGCCTTTGTTCGGTACGGTCCACCAGGTCGCGACGTACCAGCTCGCCGCGTTCGAGTTCATCGGTTCCGAGGATCAGGGCATAGCGCGCACCGTTGCGGTCGGCGATCTTGAACTGCGCCTTGACCCGGCGGTCGCCGTAGTCCATGAATGCGGCTCGCCCGTAGGCGTCGCGCAGCCGCGCAACGATCGGAACCAGCCGGCTGCGCGCCTGCGCGCCCAGCGCGATCGCCTGGTATCCACTGCGCGCCGGCGGTGCCGGCGGCGCGCAGGCCGCCACCATCAGCAAGAAGCGTTCGATGCCCAGCGCGAAGCCGACCGCCGGCGTGGGCGGACCGCCCAGCGACGCGACCAATCCGTCGTAGCGCCCGCCGCCGCAGACACTGCTCTGCGCGCCCAGGATTCCGGAGGTGATTTCGAAGACGGTGCGCTCGTAGTAGTCGAGCCCGCGCACCATCGACGGATCGACGACGTACGGGATGCCGAGCAGGTCGAGGTATCCACGCACGGCATCGAAATGCGCGCGACACCCATCGCACAGGGTCGATTCGAGCGCCGGCGCCGAGGCGACCAGCGCGGCGTCGCGTGGGTCTTTGCTATCGAGCACGCGTAGCGGGTTGCGTTCGAGACGGCGCTGCGACTCCTCGCTGAGCGTCGCGGCGTGCGGGCGGAAGTGCTCGAGCAGGGCGGCGCGATAGCGCGGCCGGCAGGCCGCATCGCCGATCGAGTTGAGGACAATCCGGGCGTCGTCGATCCCGTAGGCGCGAACCAGCGACCACGCCAGCGCGATCACCTCGAGATCGGCCTCGGGACCTTCGAAGCCGAAGCACTCGACCCCAAACTGGTGCGCTTGGCGGTAGCGGCCCTTCTGCGGGCGTTCGTAGCGAAAGATCGGCCCCAGGTAAAAGAGCCGCAGCGGGCCGGCCGCCAAGAGATTGCCCTCCAGCACGGCGCGCACCACCGGCGCCGTGAACTCGGGACGCAGCGTGATCTCGCGTCCGCCACGGTCGACGAAGGTGTACATCTCCTTCTCGACGATGTCGGTGGCTTCGCCGACGCCGCGCGCAAAGAGCGCCGTCGACTCGAAGATCGGCGTGCGAATCTCGGCGTAGCCGAACTGCTCGGCCAGCGCGCGAATGCGCGCCTCCAGCGCACTCCACTGCGCCGACGCCGGGGGAAGGATGTCTTGGGTGCCGCGCGGTGCGGCGAAGTTCGAGGCCATCGGTCGGGCCAGGTTCGCAGAGGGTCGCGCGATGCCCTCGGCCGCGGCTTGCCGGCGGAGTGCCCGGTCGCGATGGAGCGGCGTGCGCGTCCCGCTCTACGCCGTCGCGGCGCTTGCCGCGGCGTTGCTCGTGCCGCCCACGGCGGGACGGGCAGCCTTGGCCGCGACCGCCGCCGTCTTGCTCGAAGCCACGCCCTTCCTGATGCTGGCGGCCGCGCTCGCGCGGCTGCCGCGACTGGGCGGATTGGCGCCCTACCTCGGGTGCGGGTGCGGCCCCGGGCCGAGCGCGCGCTCGATTCCGGCCGCCTGGCTCACCGCGCTCGCGTTCGGCCCATGGATTGCGGCGGCGCGCCTGGCCGCCGCGGCGCTGCTCGCGGGCCTTCGACCGGCGCCGGGCGGCTGCGCCCCGTCCCATCCGCCCGGACTGCTGGCGGAGTTACGCGCGCTTCTTCCGGCGGCGCTGCTGGCCGGCGCGATCGCCCCGCTGCTGCCGCTGCTCGACGCCGGCCGCCTGCCACCGCTGATCCAAGGGGCGCTCGGCGCGGCACTCGGGTGGGCGTTCGCACCGTGCGCGCTCGGATCGGTCGCCATCGCCGCGGCGCTGCACGGTCGCGCGCCGATCGCGGCGACGGCCTACCTCTGCATTGCCGGGGTCGTCGACCTCCGCGCGCTGCGCCGCGACGCGCCGCACCGGCACGCGACCCCGGACGCGCTGGCCTGGCTGCTGCTCGCGCTCGCGCTTGCGATCGCCGGACTGCAGCACGGCGCGGCGCTCGTCCACCCGATGCTGGCGCCCGCCTTGCTCGCGGGTGGTGCGCTCGCGCTGATCGCCGCCGGCCGCGCCGGCCGGATCGGCCGGCCCACGCTGCGCTGGGCGCCGCTGTTGATGCTGCTCGGCATCCTGATCAACGCGCCGGCGCCCCAGTACCGGGCGACCGCGACGACCCTAGGCGGCCTCTTCGCCGGCGAGCGACTCAGCTTCACCGGGCGTCTGGTCCGCGCGCGCACCGCCAGCGCCGTGGTGCGGTTCGCGATCACCTGCTGCCGCGCCGACGCCGCGCCGATCGTGGTACGGCTGGCGCACGCGCCGCGTCTGCGCGCGGGAACCTGGCTGCGCGTCGAAGGCTCGATCGTCGAGCGCGCCGACGGCTTTCGCCTGCTCGCGCAGCGGATCACGCCGATCGCACCGCCGCGCGATCCGTTCGTCTATCGCTGAATCGCCTCGAGCAGTTCGACCGGGATTCCGTTAGGATCTTCGACGAACGCAATCCAGCGCTCGCCGCCGGGAGACTTCTTGGGGCCGTTGACGACGCGCACGCCGGCCGCCTGCAGCGCCGCGATCGCCCGGGCGAAATCGCCCTCGACGTCGATTGCGAGGTGCTCGACCCGGTTTCCGAGCGCGTACGGCGGGTGCGCCTCCAAGTCGAAGACCAACTCGATGTACGCATTCCAGTCTTTGCCGACGAACGCCATGTCGCAGTTGCCGGCGTAGTGCACCGGTCCGCGCAGCAACTTCAGGCCGAGCTTCTCGGTGTAAAACGCGATCGACTCGGCCATGTCGTTGACGAAGATCGAGACGTGCAGCATGCGCGAGACTCCCGTCAGTGCAGAAAGTATCGGTACGAACTGAAGACGAGCGCGACGCCCAAGCGGTTGGCAGCGTCGATCACGATGGCGTCGCGGATCGAACCGCCGGGCGCGATCACCGCAGTGCAGCCGGCCTCGGCGGCGGCCTCCAGCCCGTCGGCGAACGGGAAGTATCCGTCGCTCGCGCAGGCGGCACCGCGCGCGTTCTCGCCGGCCCGGAAGCCGGCAATGCGCACCGCGCTGACGCGATTGGTCTGCCCGGCGCAGATGCCGCGCGTCACGCCGCCGCGTACGATCGCGATACCGTTGGACTTGACGTGTCGGACCACGTCCCAGGCGAACGCCAGATCGTGCCACTCCTGCGGGCTCGGCGGCCGCGCGCCGACCACCTTCCACTGCTCGGGCGCGGCCTGCGGATCGTCGTCTTCGGCCAACACGCCTCCAAGCGCGCTGCGCACGCGCAGTTCGCGTGCGAGTTCCTCGGGGAGCGACGGCGCAAAGCGCATGATGCGCAAGTTCTTCGAACGCCGCAACTGCGCGAGTGCCTCGTCGCTGAAGGCCGGCGCGGCGACGATCTCGAGGAAGAACTCGCGCAGCGCCAAGGCGCCTTCGAGGTCGATCGGCGCGTCGGTGGCAACGATCCCGCCGAACGCCGAGACGGCGTCGGCTGCGAGCGCGTCGCGAAGCGCCTTGCCAACGGTCGAGCGTTGTGCGACGCCGCACGGGACGGTGTGCTTGACGACCGCCGCGCGCACGAAGCGCTCGCGCTCGCTTCCAAACTGCGCGCCGAGCGGTGCGCGCGCCAGCAGCCGCAAGGTCGCGTCCAGATCCAGCAGGTTGTTGTACGAGAGCGCCTTGCCGTGCAGTTGTTCGGGGAGCCGGTCGCCGCGATCCAGGTAGAATGCCGCGCGTTCCTGCGGATTGGTTCCGTAGCGCAGCCGGGCCCGAAGCGGCATGGCGAGCGACAGCGCGCCCGGCAGTTCGCCGGGCAGCACCTCGCCGGCGGTCGCGAGATAGTGCGCGATGGCGACATCGTATTCGGCGGTTCGCTCGAAGGCGGCAACGGCCAGCTTACGGCGCAGCGCGGCGGCGGCTTCGGGTGCGTCCAGCGCGGCGACGAAGGCGTCGTACTGCGTGGGATGCGTGAGCACCGCGACGTGCGCGAAGTTCTTGGCGGCGGCGCGCATCAACGCGACGCCCCCGATGTCGATCTGCTCGATGGCGTCGGCCAGTTCGGTCCCCGCACGCGCGACGGTAGCTTCGAACGGATAGAGGTTGACCACCACCACCGCGATGGTCGGGATGGCATACTGTTGCGCTTGGCGCACGTGTTCGGCCGACGCATCCTTGAGGATGCCGCCAAAAACCTTGGGGTGCAGCGTCTTGACGCGCCCGCCGAAGAGCGCCGGAAAGCCGGTGATCTCCTCGACGTCGTGCGCGACGATCCCGTGCTCGGCCAAGTGCGCGCGCGTGCCGCTGGTGGCGTAGATATCGATATCGCGCGCCGCCAACGCGCGCGCCAACTCGACCGCTCCGGTGCGATCGGAGAGCGAAAAGAGCGCGGCCGGACGCGCCGCGTCAGGCAAGCGCCAACTCCGGCTGGGCGGTCAGCTCGGCCGACACGATCGTGCTGACACCGGCTTCGCCCATGGTCACGCCGTACATGCGGTCGGCCATCTCCATCGTCTTTTTGTTGTGGGTGACGATGATCATCTGCGAGTCCTTGGCGAACTCGCGCACCATCTGCGAGAATCGCTCGACGTTCATGTCGTCGAGCGCGGCGTCGACCTCGTCGAGCAGATAGAACGGCGACGGTTTGACCGCGATCAGCGCAAAGATCAGTGCGGCCACCGTCATCGCCCGTTCGCCGCCCGAGAGCGTCGCCAGCGGCATGAGTTTCTTTCCGGGCGGCTGTGCCGAGATTTCGATGCCGGTTTCCGAGAGATTCTCGGGATCGGTTTGCCACATCTTGGCGGTACCACCCGGAACTAGCCGGCCGTACATCGTCGCGAACTCGGCCGCCACCAGATCGAAGGTCTCGTTGAAGCGCACCTGCGTCTGCGCCTCGATTTCGTGAATCGACTGCAGCAGCGTCTCGCGCGCTTTGGCGAGATCGTCGAGCTGGGCGCGCAGAAATGCTTCGCGCTCGGCCAACTCGTCGCGCTCGGCCTCGGCGTTCAGGTTCACGTTGGCCGAAAGCCGCGCCAGCTCTTCGCGCAAGCGTGGGAGATCGTCGACGACCGCGTCGCTTTCGGATGCGAATCGCTCTTCGACCTCGCGACACTCGTCGTCGGTGGCCGGGTTCTGTGCGAATCCCGATACCAACATGCCGAGTTCGGCCTCGATCTCGGCCAGGCGCATGCGGTGACGCTCGCCGCCGGCATCGGCCTCACGCTCGTCGTTTTGTGCCACTCGCAGGTCCGACTCGGTCTGGGTCTGGCGATCGACCAACGCCTCGCGCTCGCGCCGCGCGCGTTCCACCTGCTCGTCGAGCGCCGCGACGCCGTGCCGTAGTCCTTCGACGTGGGCATGCGCGGTGCGGGTTTGTTCCATCAGCGCGGCGATCTCGGCGAGCATCTCCTCGCGCGCGGCGTGGGCGCGTTCGCCGTCTTGATCCAGCATGCCCAAACGCGCGCGGGTCGCGTCGCGTTCGGCGGTGAGCGCGGCCGAGCGCTCGCGCAGATCGCCGGCGCGCGCGCTGGCGTCGCGCTGCGCCGCTTCGGCAGCGGCGATCTCGACGCGGGCCGTCGCCAGCGCGCGTTCCAGCTCGCTGCGTTCCTCGTCGCTACGCAGCATTGCGGGCTCGTCCTGCGCGAAGCTGTGCTCGCGTGCGCGCGCCGCCGCCGCCCGTGCCAGCAAGTCGTCGACCGCGGCACGCGCGCTTGCCAACTCGGCGTGCATGCGCGTCGCGGTCTCCTCGAGCGCGCTGATTTCGGCACGCGCTTGAGCGACGCTCAGCTCGGCGCGACCGATCCGCTCGCGCAGCGCTTCACGCGCGTGCACGGCGCCTTCGACCGCTTCCTGCGAGGCACGCAACTCGGCCTCGGCGCGCTGCAGCTTTTCGGCGAGCTCGGCTAGCGTTTCGCGCAATCCTTGCGCCTGAACGCGCCGCGCGAGAATCGAACGCTCCCGCACGAATCGCCCGCCGGTAATGGCACCGCCGCCGGTGATCTGCTCGCCGCTCAGGGTGACGATCGTATCGCGAATGCCACGCTCGCGCACCAGATGAATTCCGGTTTGCAGTTGATCGACGATCAGCACGTTGCCGACCAAGAACTTGACGATCCCGGCATAGCGCGGCTCGGTACGCACCAGCGTGTGCGCATAGCCGATCACGCCCGGCGTGCGCGCCAGTTCGGGGGTCAACGTGCGGCCTTCGCGC
The DNA here is from genome assembly GCA_027459845.1 of Vulcanimicrobiota bacterium. Lineage (GTDB taxonomy): Bacteria > Vulcanimicrobiota > Vulcanimicrobiia > Vulcanimicrobiales > Vulcanimicrobiaceae > DAIDGS01. The sequence continues at coordinate 27,527 of DAIDGS010000035.1, forward strand.
CCGCCCAGGGTGTCGAGCGGCAAAAAGGTAGCGCGGCCGGCCTCCTTGCGGTTGAGAAACTCGATCCCGCGCTCGGCGTCCTCCGAGGTGGCGGTCACGATATTCGAGAGCCGGGCACCGAAGGCGATATCCATGGCGCGCGCATGCTCTTCGTCGGTCGTGATGAGGTTCGAAACGATCCCTTCGACGCCGTGCAGTTCACCGCGCGCGACCGCCTCGACCACGGCGCGCGTGCCGGGCACGTGTCCTTCCAGCGCGTTCTCGAGTTCCTCGATCGTATGCAGTCGCGACTCGGCACCTTTGGATTCGGCCACCAGGTCGCGATGCGCCGCGAGTTGCGCGGTCAGTTGCGCCTGCGCCTGGGTGAGTTGCCGCTCGATCCCGTCGGCCTGCGCTCGCAACGTTTCGAGTTCGCTGCCGGCCCGCGCCAAGTGCGCGCCGCGTTCGCGGAGATCGTGTGCGGCCGCCCCGGCGGCGATCTCGCTGCGTGCCGCGCGTTCGCGCGCGGCGTCGGCTTCGCGTTCGAGTCGCTCCGATTCGGCGCGCTGATTCTCGGCCTGAACGCGTCGCTCGGCTTTTTTGGCAACGTGCTGTGCGGCCGCCGCCTCGACCGCGCGCAGCTGCGTGAAGATCGCATCGAGTTGCTCGCGCGTCTGCGCGAGGCGGGTTTGCGCCGCCAGTTCGCGCTCGCGCGCCTCCTCGAGTTCGGCCGCCAGCGGTTCGAGGCGCTGCTCCAGGTCGACGATCCCGGCGGCCAAGGCCTCGCGTTCTTGTGCGACGCGCGCGACGTCTTCCGACGTCTGCGTCGACTGGCGCTCGAGCGCCTCGCGGCGCGCCAGCGCCGCCGCATAATCGGCTTCGATGCGCGAAAGCTCGGCGCGCTTGCCCTGCGCCTGCGAGCGCAGCTCCTCGAGTTGCAACTCGTGGCGATAGAGCTGCGTGCGCACGTCGGCGAGGGTGGCGCCCAGCGCCGCCGCCTTGGCCGCGGCGATGCCGCGCAGCTCCTCGTTGCGCCCGAGCGCTTCGCGCAGACGTTCGCGCTCGCTGCGCCGCGAGGCGCTGGCCCGCAGATACGCGAGGATCTCCAGGTCGCGAACGCGGCCGCTCACCTTGCGATAGCGCTTGGCGCGCCGGACCTGGGTTTCGAGCTCGGGAATGCGCCGCTCGAGCTCGGCGATGAGATCGCTGATTCGGACGGCGTTGCTCTCGGTTTGCTCCAGCCGGCGCATCGACTCGTGCTTGCGCGCCAGAAATTTGTTGATGCCGGCCGTTTCCTCGAAGAGTGCGCGACGCTCGGTCGGCTTGCTGGTGAGGATCGCGTCGATCTGGCCCTGCGAAACGATCGCATACGACCCGGGGCCGAGGCCGGTCCCCATCAGCAGGTCGAGGATGTCGCGCAGACGCACCTGATTGCGGTTGATGAAGTACTCGCTCTCGCCGACGCGATACGCGCGGCGCGTGATTTCGACCTCGCTGAACTCGATCGGCAACGTGCGCTCGGAGTTGTCGAAGGTGATCGAAACCTCGGCCAGACCCAGCGGCTTGCGCTTCTCGTTACCGGCGAAGATCACGTCTTCCAACTTGCCCGAGCGCAGACTCTTGGTCGACGTTTCGCCGAGGACCCAGCGAAATGCGTCGACCAAGTTGGATTTGCCCGAGCCGTTCGGTCCGACGACGGCGGTTACGCCCGCATCGAACTCGAGGCCGGTCGGCTCGGCGAAGGTTTTGAAGCCAAAGGACTTGATCCGTTTGAGTTTCACGTCACTCTTTCGCGTGGATGGCGAGAAGCGCGGCCTGCGCGGCCGCCTGCTGTGCGGCCTTCTTCGAGGGGCCGCGGCCGGTTCCCAAGGTCGTACCGTTGACCGTCACCGTCGAGACGAAGGCCGGCGCCTGCGCGGTACCGCGGCTACGCTCGCGGTAGACCGGGGTTCCGGCGAGGTGCTCTTGCGCGTAGTGCTGCAGCCGGGTCTTGTCGTCGAGCAGCGCGCCGGCATCGTGATCGATCCGCTCGACGTGTTCGCCCACCACGAAAGCGCGCGCGGCGTCGGCGCCGTAGCCGAGCCAGAGCGCGGCGACGAACGCCTCGAAGGCGTCGGCGAGAATCGAGGTGTTGTCGGCCCCGCCGGAGTTGCGCATGCCGGTGCCCAGCGCGATCGCCTCGGCGAAGCCCAGCCGCCGCGCGGTCGCGGCCAGCCGGCCGTCGTTGACCAGCGCGGCCTTGCGGAGCGTCAGCATGCCTTCGGGCTCCTCGCCGAAGCGCGCGTAGAGCCAGTCGGCGACGATCCATCCGAGCACCGAGTCGCCCAAGAACTCCATGCGCTCGTTCGACGCGCAGCGATGCTCCTTGGCGTAGCTCTCGTGCACGAAGGCGCGCTCGACCAGCGCGAGGTCGCCCTGCCCGCGAACGCCCGCACGCTTCAAGAGGGCGCGCAGGCGCCGCCGGTGATTCTCCCCCGACATCGTGCGGCCGCGATCCTCAAGAACCGCTCGGCGCTTTACCGAAAACGATGACCGAGTTGTGCCCCCCGAAACCGAACGAGTTCGAGAGCGCGACGCGCACGGTCGCGCGCCGGGCCACGTTCGGCACGTAGTCGAGCGTGCACTCGGGGTCCGGAAACTCATAGTTGATGGTGGGCGGCATGAGGTCGTCGTGGACGGCCATCACGGTCGCGACGCCTTCGATTCCGCCGGCTCCGCCCAGCGCGTGACCGTGCATCGACTTGGTCGAGCTTACGCCGATCTCGGCGGCATGCGCGCCGAGCGCGAGCGCGATCGCCTTCGACTCGGCCGGATCGCCGATCGGCGTCGAGGTGCCGTGCGCGTTGATGTAGTCGACGTCGGCGGGCGTGATCCCGGCGCTCGCGAAGGCGCGCTGCAACGCCAGCATGACGCCGCGGCCCTCGGGATCGACTGCCACCAAGTCGTAGGCGTCGGCCGACTGCCCGTAGCCCAGCACTTCGCAGTAGATCTTCGCACCGCGGGCGCGAGCGTGCTCGTACTCCTCGAGCACCAAGATGCCCGCGCCCTCGCCCAGCACGAAGCCGTCGCGCTGCGCGTCGAAGGGCCGGCTGGCTCGGGTGGGATCGTCGTTGCGTGTCGACATCGCCTTCATCGAGGCGAATCCCCCGATCGCCAGCGGCGAGACGGTCGCTTCGCTGCCCCCGGTCACCATCGCCACCGCATCACCGTGCGCGACGTAGTTATAGGCGGTGGCGATCGCATCGTTGCCGCTGGCGCAGGCGCTGGCGGCGGAGAAAACCGGTCCCTGGAAGTGATGCTGCATCGAGATGTGCGCGGCTTCGGCGTTGGCCATCAGCATCGGAATGAAGAACGGCGTCACCTTCGACCAGGTCCCGTTGGCGTTGGCCTTCTCGGAGTTCAGCCAAAAGGTGATGATCCCGCCGATCCCGGTGCCGATGACCACGCCGGTCCGCTCCTTGAACTCGGAGGACTCGGGGAGTTGGGCATCGGCGATCGCTTCGTTGGCGGCCACCACGGCGAACTGGGTGAAGCGATCCATCCGGCGCGCGTCCTTGCGACCGATCAGTTCCTCCGGCTTGAAGTCCTTGACCTCGCAGGCGATCCGCGTGGCGAAGGCACTGGCATCGAAGGCGGTGATCGGCCCGGCGCCCGACTCCCCGGCAACCAAGCGGCGCCAGAACTCCTGGCGCGTATTCCCGATCGGGGTAACGGCACCCAAACCCGTGACTACGACGCGCCGTCGGCCGGCGCGTGAATCGTGCGACTGCGTCAAAACTTCACCAAGTTACGGCGGGTCCGCAACGGAACCTCTCGGGCTTTGCTACACTCGTAGCGTGCCCAACCTTCGCACGACCGCCGCAGGCGCGGTCCTGCTCGCGCTCCTCGCCGCCGCCCTCCCGAGCGGGCCAGCGGCCGCCCAGGAGCAGACCTTCAGCACGATTTCGACCGGACCGGTGCCGAGCCCCCAGCCAACCCCGACCGGCCTCTCGGTCACCGGCCTGTACCTGGGGCTCTACCCGCTGCGCCGCCCATCGCCGCCCAAACCGCCCTGCCGCCGCCCCTGCCCGCTGCCGCCGCGCCGGCCGGTACGGCCGGCCGAACGGCAGGTCGCTCCCCGGCCGCCGAAGCCGCCGGCTGCGGCCGCCGTCCTTGACCGCGCGGGGAACCGCTCGATATACTGAAGCGCCCTCTGCCGCCACGCAGCGGCCGTTGACGTTAGGAGTTAGAAGTACACCATGAAGCGGACGTATCAGCCGCACAACCGGCGCCGGAAGCGCGTCCACGGGTTCTTGGAGCGGATGAGCACCAAGAACGGCCGCCGCGTCCTCGCGCGCCGGCGTAAGAAAGGGCGGCACCGTCTGACGGTGTGATGCGCCGATTCGCAAGCTTGCGGCGCCGGGCGGATTTCGCTCGTCTGCGCCAGCGCGGCCGGCGAACGACGACCGAAACCCTCACGATTTATCGCAGCGATGCGGGTTCCGACGACGCGGCGTCGTTGGTCGGCATCGCGGTCAGTGCCTCGATCGGAAAGGCCGTGGTTCGCAACACCATTCGCCGTCGCGTTCTTGCGATTCTTGACGATATGCTGCGCGGGCACCGGCCCGTGCGGCTGCTCTTTGTCGCGCGCCCGGCGGCGGCGGCGGCGCCTTTTGCCCGCTTGAGCGACGACGTGCGCGCCGCGCTGGGCGCCCGCTGAGGTGCGCCGCATCGTCGTCGCGCTGATTCGCGGCTATCAGATCGTAATCTCGCCGCTGCTGCCGCCCAGTTGCCGCTTCTATCCGTCGTGTTCGCAGTACGCGCTCGACGCGGTGCGCACGCACGGCGTGTTGCGTGGCGCGGCGTTCGCACTGCGACGGCTCGGCCGCTGCCATCCGTGGCATCCCGGCGGCGTGGATCTCGTCCCGGAGCGCTCCGCTCCGGCTGAAAGGTAATCGTTGCACCTGCTCCTCGCGACGTCGTGGCTCGACCCGATCGTCAACGTCATTTCGCTGGTCGTGCTCGCCATCAACAAGCCGATCAACAATCTCGCCATCAGCCTGATCGCGCTGGCAGCGCTCGTGCGGCTGGTCTTCTGGCCGCTCAACACCGCGCAGTTCAAAGCCATGATGGCGATGCAAAAAGTCGCGCCGCAGATGAAAAAGCTGCAGGAGCGGTTCAAAGACGATAAGGCGCGCCTGCAACAGGAGCAGATGGCGCTCTACAAGACGCACAACGTCAACCCGCTGGCCGGCTGCCTGCCGATGCTGGTGCAGTACCCCGTCATCATCAGCGTCTACTACGTCGTCACCCTGCATCGCACGCTCTACGACAACGCACACTTCCTGTGGATCGGGTCGCCGTTAGCGGCTCAGTTCCCAAAGTTCCTCGCATCCAGCCTGGCCAGCCCCGACGTGATCATGGTCGTGATCTACATGGCCACGCAGTATCTCTCGATGCGCTTCACCACGATGCCGCCGACCGATCCGTCGCAAGCCCAGCAGATGAAGCTGATGCAGGTCATGATGCCGCTGGTTTTCGGCTTCATCAGCTTTCGGGCACAGTGGCCGTCGGCGATGGTGCTGTACTGGCTCTCCTACAACCTGTTCACCATGGGGCAGCAGTTCTATCTGCTGCGCCGCTATCACGAGCCGCTCTCGTTCATCGATGCCGATCATGCGGTCACCGAAGCCGTCGGCGGCGCCGGCGGCACGACCGCCAAAGCGCTCGCACCGGCACCCAGTACCAACGGCGCGCGCAAGCGCAGCGGCTCCAAGAAGAAGAACAAACGATAGCCTCAGAAAGGCCCCAACGCAACCATGCTGTACGAAGACGACTACGAGTTCGACGAACAACCCGCCCACATCCGCGACCGTGCGATCCCCGGCAGCAAGCCGAGCGGCGGGCGCGGACGCGGCGGAAACGGCGGGGGGCGGCGCCGCTTTGGACCGCCGCGCCGCTCCGGCTCGCACGATCGGGCGGTCGAACTGCCGGAATCGGCGATTCCGGCGCGCGATCTTCTCGTCGAACTGCTTCAGGCGATGGGATTGGGACAACTCGAGATCCGCTACATCCCGCGCGCTGAAGGCGAGTATCTGGAAGTCAACGGTCCGAACTTGGCGATGCTGATCGGGCGACACGGAAATACGCTCGAAGCGCTCAACTTGATTTTCAATAACATGCTCAACGTGGGTGTGCGCAACAACCGCCGCTACTACACGATCGATGCCGAAGGCTATCGGGCCGAGCGTGCCGAGGACCTCAAGGCCCTAGCGATCGAGACGCGCGACTGGGTCGTGCGCGAAGGCAAGTCGCGCAAACTCGAACCGATGCTGCCCTCGGAGCGGAAGATCGTGCATCTGACGATCGCCGACTCCGAAGACGTGCGTACCGAATCCGAAGGCGAAGAGCCGGAGCGGTGCGTGGTCGTCTTTCCACGCTAGCCGGACGCACGCGCGCCGCTTGAGCGCCGGTCTGGATCGGACCATCGTCGCCGTCGCGACTCCGCCCGGCAAAGGCGCGGTCGCGATCGTGCGGTTGAGCGGCGCGCAGGCCGGTACGATCGCGCGGCATCTCGGGCTACCCGAGCGGCTGGTGCCCCGGACCGCGACGCTGGTCGACGTCCACGACGAGCGCGGCCGGCGGCTCGACCGCGGGCTGGCGCTGTTTTTTCCGGCGCCCCACAGCTACACCGGCGAGGATCTCCTCGAACTGCACGTGCACGGTTCGCCGGCACTCGTGCGCGAGGTCGTCCGCGCCGCGATCGCCGGCGGCGCACGGCTGGCCGAGCCGGGCGAGTTCACCCGGCGCGCCTACCTCAACGGGAAGCTGGACCTGCACGCGGCGGCGGCGGTCGCCGACATCGTCGAGGCCGAGACGGCCGCCGCGGTGCGCGCCGCCGGTGCCAACCTCGGCGGCGGCTTGGCCGTGCGCGTCGCGGAGTTGCGGGCAACCTTGAGCGAGGTCCACGAGCGGCTCTCCGGTGCGATCGACTTTCCCGACGAGGTCGCCGAACCGCCCCGAGCGGAGCTGCGCGCGACCATCGGGCGGGTGCTGACCGAGCTCGCTGCGCTGGCCGCCGAGGGCGAGGTCGGGCGTCTGGTACGCGACGGGGTGAGCGTCGCGATCGTCGGCCCGCCCAACGCCGGGAAGTCCTCGCTGCTCAACGCGCTGCTCGGTGAGGCGCGCGCGCTCGTCTCGGAGATCCCGGGCACGACGCGCGACACCGTCGAGGAGACGATTGCGATCGACGGCGTGCCGATCCGCCTGATCGATACGGCCGGTATCCGCAGCCACGCCGACCGCCTCGAAGCCGCCGGGATCGAGCGTAGCCGGCGGGCGCTCGCGACCGCCCGCGTGGCGCTGCTGGTGATCGACGGTTCGATCCCGCCCGGACCCGAGGCGCGCGCGCTGCTCGAGGCGACCGCCGGCCGGGCGCGGGTCGTCTTCTTCAGCAAAGCCGACCTGGGACGCGCCGGAGTGGCCGGCGCGGATGCGGAGGCCGTGATCGGCACCAGTACCGAGCCGGCGACGCTGGCGGCGCTTCGTGCCGCGATCGCGCGCGCCGGCTGGGGCGGCGAGCGACCCGACTTGGAGCGGCCGCACCTCGTATCGGCGGGTGAGTTCGAGGCGATCGCCCGTGCCCGCGAAGCCCTGGCGCTCGCCCAGGCGACGCTCGAGCGCGGCGATCCGGTCGATCTGGTCGCCGGCGAGTTGCTGCGCGCGCTGGCGGCGCTGGGACATCTGGGCGGAGCGGACGCGAGCGAAGCCGTATTGGATGCCGTGTTCTCCCGCTTTTGCATCGGGAAGTAACCTTTCGGAAGGAGGCTACATGCTGCACGTCCTCGCGCGTAACTGGTGGGCCCTGCTGATCCGCGGCATCGCCGCCGTGGTCTTCGGCATCCTCGCCTTTGCGTGGCCGGTTTCGACGATCTTTGCGATCGTCATCATCTTCGGCGCCTACGCCTTCGTCGACGGCGTCTTCGCAATCGCGGCGGCGATCCGCGCCGCCGCGGCCCACGAACGTTGGTGGCCGTTCTTACTCGAGGGCATCGTGGGCATCGTCATCGCGGCGATCGTCTTCTTCGAACCGCATACCGCCGCGTTCGCGCTCTACATTACCATCGCAGCCTGGGCGTTGATCACCGGCGTCTTCGAAATCGCCGCCGGGGTGCAACTCCGCAAGCACGTCGCCAACGAGTTCTGGATGATCTTGGGAGGCATCTGCTCGATCATCTTCGGCATTCTGCTGCTGCTCAATCCGTTGATCGGCGCGCTTACGCTCATCTGGATCATCGGCGCCTACGCCATCATCTTCGGCATCGTCATGGTCGTCTTCGCGCTGCGCCTGCGCAAGCACGCCACGCCGACGCCGGCCTAACGCGACATGCGCGGCGCTGACGCGGGTGCGATCGTCGTCGGCGGCGGTCATGCCGGCGTCGAAGCCGCGCTGGCCGCCGCACGCGTCGGCATTCCGGTGATCCTGGTCACCGGCGATCCGGAGAAGATCTGCACGCTGCCCTGCAATCCGTCGATCGGCGGGAGCGCCAAAGGGCAGGTGGTCCGCGAGATCGACGCGCTGGGCGGCGTCATGGGCGCGATCGCCGATCGCGCCGCGCTGCACACGCGCTTTCTCAACGAAAGCAAAGGGCCGGCGGTTCGGGCGCTGCGACAGATCGCCGACAAACCGGCCTATGGCCGCATCGCGCGCGCGCTGCTGCGCGCCACCCCGAACGTGCAGATCGTCACCGGTATGGTCGAAGCGCTGACGGTCGCGGGCGGCCGCGTGCGCGGCGTCGTATGCCGCGACGGGCGACGGCTGCAGGCGCCGGCCGTGGTGCTCGCAACCGGCACGTTCCTGGGCGGGAAGACCTTTCGCGGCGAGAGCGTTGCCGACGAAGGCCGTTTCGGCGAACCGCCGGCGATCGGCCTGGCCGATGCCTTGCGCCGGCTCGGATTTCCGACGCGGCGGTTGAAAACGGGGACGCCGCCGCGGGTCGTGCGCACGTCGGTCGACTACGCGCGCATGCTCGAGCAACCGCCGCACCCGACGCCACTCTACTTTTCATATGGTGCGCCGCCCGAGCGCGCCGGGCCGCAACTCGCCGCGTACGTCACGCAGACCGACGCACGCACGCACGCGCTGGTGCGCGAAAACCTGCATCGCTCGCCGCTCTACGGCCTCGATCTCATTCGCGGGATCGGACCGCGCTACTGTCCGTCGATCGAAGACAAGGTCGTCAAGTTCGCGCACAACCCTAGCCACCAAGTCTTCATCGAGCCCGAAGGCTGGGACGAGCCGACGCTCTACGTCGGCGGATTTTCGACCTCGCTGCCGGCCGAGGTACAACTCGAACTGCTGCGCACGCTGCCCGGTCTCGAAGCCTGCACGATGGCGCGCGCCGGGTACGCGGTCGAGTACGACATGGTTCCGCCGACCGAGTTGCGCGACACGCTCGAAACGCATCGCGTCGCCGGGCTCTTCCACTGCGGGCAGCTCAACGGCACCTCCGGTTACGAAGAAGCCGCCGCGCAGGGCTTGATCGCCGGAATCAACGCCGCGCGCCTGGTCCGTGGCGAAGAGCCGTTGCGCTTGGAGCGCAGCGAGGCGTACATCGGCGTGATGATCGACGACTTGATTGCCAAGGGTGTCGACGAGCCGTATCGCCTGCTCTCCTCGCGCGCCGAGCATCGCATCCTGCTGCGCCACGACAACGCCGACGTGCGTTTGACGCCGCGCGGCCGCGCGGTCGGCTCGGTCGGCGACGCCGCGTGGGAAGATTTTTGCGCGCGGCGCGACGCGCTGCACGCGGCGCTGGCGCGCGCCGAACGCGAGCGTCTGCCGCTGCACGGCGGCGCACGGCGGATCGGCACGGAGCAGTTCGAAGCCGGGACGACGCTGGCCGATGCGTTGCGCCGCCCAACGCTCGGCTTCGGCGATCTCGCCGATGGTTTCGATCCGCCGCTCGACCCGGGCATCGGCGAGCGGATCGCGATCGAGCTGAAGTATGCCGGGTACGTGCGCCGCGAGACGATCGCCGTCGCCCGTGCGAAAAAGTCCGAGTCGGTGCGAATCCCCGACGACTTCAACTATGCCATAATTCCGGCACTTTCGCGCGAGGCACGCGAGAAGCTGGCGCATCAGCGGCCCCGCACGCTGGGCGCGGCCGGGCGTATCGCCGGCGTCACGCCGGCCGACGTCGCGATCCTGCAGCTCTTCGTGCACCGGGCCGGAGCCGCGGTGTGACCGTCGCTGCGCACGCCGTCAGCGATCTCGCCGCTCGACTCGCCGACGCTGCGATCGCACCGGCCTTGGCCGATCGGCTCGCCCACTACGGCGGCTTGCTGCTCGCCGCCAACACACGGGTTAATCTCACCGGCGCCAAGAGCGCCGCTGAACTCGCCGAGCATCTGCTCGACGCGCTGACGGTCGTTCCGTATGTCGGCCCCGACCATGTCGACGTCGGCTCGGGCGGCGGGTTGCCCGCCATCGCGCTCGCGCTCGCCGGCGATGCGCGCGTGACGATGATCGAAGCGACTGCCAAGAAGGCGGCGTTCCTACGCGACGCCGTCGACGCCCTCGGACTTTCGCACCGCTGTCGCGTGCTGACCGCGCGTGCCGAGGTCGCCGCGCACGACGCCGACCTTCGCGAGCGCTTCGCCTCGGGAACGGCGCGCGCCGTTGCGATCGCACCGACCGTGGCCGAGCTCGTGCTGCCGTTCATCGCGCCGGGCGGCCGCGCGATCCTCCAGCGCGGCACGATCGACGCCGCCGAACGCCGTGCGCTCGACGACGCGGCCCTGGTGTTGGGCGGCCGCGTCGAGGCCGAGATCGCGTTGGGCGGCGAGCGGCGGCTGCTCCTGGTGCGCAAGCTGAACGCGACCGCGCCGCGCTTTCCGCGCCGGACCGGAGTTCCGGCCAAGCGCCCACTCTGCGTGTGAGCCGGGGCGGGCGCGCTGCTGGCGTGGCGGGTTCGCGGTCGAGCCCCGCGGACCGTCCGCAGCCGTGGAAGCCAACCGCTGACGCTCGGGCGCGCGGGGCGTTTCACGTGAAACACCGCCGGAATTCCGACCGCACCCGGACGACTCGTGTACCGTGGGGAACACCGCGGCGATGGCACGCGTAGCGATCCCGACGCTGCACCGGGTTCTCGAGCTCCTGAGCGCGCTCGCCGGCACGAGCGCGGCAGTCCTGTGGGGGATCGCCATCGCCGATACCCTCGCGGGGCATGACGCGGCCGGTCCACTGCTGTTGGGCGAGCTCGTCGCCATCGCGTGCTTCGTCCTCGCCGCAATCGTATCGCGATCCTGGATCGGCGCCGCGTGCGCGGTGGCTTCCGTCCCGTACTTCCTGTTCGACGGGCTTCTGCGCGTAATGAGCGGCGCCATCGGCACCGACGGCGCACGTAACCTCGTCGCGATCGGGTACTATCACGGCCGGGATATCGCGGGCTTCCCGGTGATCGGTTGCGCTCTGATGCTCGGCCTCGCGTTCGCGCTGCGCCGCCGCGCCCCGATCGCGTGGGTGACGGGATTGCTCGTCGCCGGCACCACGCCGATCCTCGCGATCCTCGGCCAGGACGCTTCGCCGCTGGCCGGAGCATGGTACCTCGCGCTCGCCATCGACCTGGCTCGCCCGGCGCCGCTGCACGCGCCCGCGTCAGACCGCCAGCGACCTGGCTGACCACATCGCCCAGCCGGCACGTCGCGCCGGCGCACACCGAACGCCCACGCCAACGCCGACCGTCGCCGCGGCGCGCGGGCAGCACCCCCTTGCAGACGGTGTCCGCGGCCTGGTGAACGCCCTCGCACCGTGTCGCCTCGCGTTTCACGTGAAACAGCGCTGTGCCCGAGCCGGCGATGCTTCGGGCGGCTGCTACGATAGGGAGGATGTACCGACCCCACCCGCTCGATGCCGTCCTGGCAGCGGCCCTCCCGGCTGAAAGCCTCTATGCCGTCGGCGGGCGGGTGCGCGACGAGCTCCGCGCCGCCGCTACCGGCACGCCCCCGAGCGTGAAGGATCTCGACTACGTCGTCACCGGCGTCCCGCTGGACGAGCTTCAGCGGCGGCTGGCGCCGCTCGGTCAGGTCGACGTCGTCGGAGCCGCCTTCGCGGTGGTGAAGGTCACGATCGACGGCCAGACCGTCGACGTCGCGCTGCCGCGGCGCGAACGCTCGACCGGTGCCGGTCACCGCGATTTCGACGTTCAGAGCGGCCCCGACGTACCGCTCGAAGCCGACCTCGCCCGCCGCGATTTCCGCATGAACATGCTCGCCCGCGCGCTTCCCGCGGGGAGCCTGGTCGATCCGTACGGCGGTCACGCCGACATCCTCGCGCGCCGGATCGACATCCTCACGCCGCAGAGCTTCGTGGAGGATCCCCTGCGAATGCTGCGGGCGGCCCAGTTCGCCGCGCGCTTCGCCTTCGCTCCGAGCCCGGCGCTCCTCGAAGCGATGGCCGGCGCCGCCGCCTTGACCGGCACGATCTCGCGCGAGCGCGTCGGCGACGAACTCGCCAAGCTACTCGCGTTGGCCCCTACGCCGTCGATCGGCCTCGAGCTGCTCCGCCACACCGGCGTGCTTGCGGAGATTTGGCCGGAACTGCTCGAGGGCGTCGGCGTCGAGCAGAACGCGTGGCATGCGTATGACGTCTGGGGCCACGCGATGGCGACCGTCGATGCCGCGCCGGCAACCCTCGAGGATCGCTTAGCGGCCCTCCTGCACGACGTCGGGAAGCCGCGCACCAAGGACGGCCCACACTTCTACGGCCACGAACACGTCGGGGCCGATCTGACGGCGACGATGCTGGGACGCTACCGCTTCCCGACGGGCACGCTCGAACGCGTCGCCCATGTGGTGCGCCATCACATGTACGTCGCCGATCCGGAGCTGAGCGACGCAGCGGTGCGGCGCTTCATCCGCAGGATTGGGCCAACGAATCTCGAACATATGTTCGCATTACGCAGGGCCGATATCGCCGGCAGCGGCTTGCCGCCGCGCGATGATGCCAACGCGCGCTTCGAAGCGCGCGTCCGCGCCGAGCTGGCGCGCAAACCGGCCTTCTCGGTCGCCGATCTCGCGATCGGCGGCGACGACGTGATTCGGGCCATGATCGCGCGCGGTACCGCCCCGCCCGGCTTTCGCGGCGACGCGCGCGTCGGACGCGCGCTCAAGTCACTCTTCGAGCAGGTCACCGAACGACCCGAGCGTAACGACCGGACTTCGCTTCTACGGCTCCTCGAGCACCATCTCGACACCCAGGTGGGCGGCGCGAGCACGTAGTCACTTTCGGAGACACCCATCCTGGGCCGCATCAT